>NZ_JAKEDS010000010.1 GCF_021462415.1 Rhodohalobacter sp. 614A | reverse complement strand
GTTCTTTATAATATTGAAAGACAGACATAAACAGATTGTTTGAGTGGGCTGGGTAGAGGATTTTCCAGAGTGTACTATTTTAGATATATACAATGGAGAGTTTGATCCTGGCTCAGGACGAACGCTGGCGGCGGGCTTAACACATGCAAGTTGAAGGAGAAGGGGTGACTTCGGTTACCCTGGAGACTGGCGCACGGGTGAGTAACGCGTAGACAACCTGCCTATATCTGGGGGATAACTCCGCGAAAGCGGGGCTAATACCGCATAATGCAGCGGGGCCGCATGGCCACAGTTGTTAAAGGTTTTGGCCGGATATAGATGGGTCTGCGTGCTATTAGCTAGTTGGTAAGGTAACGGCTTACCAAGGCGATGATAGCTAGGGGGTCTGAGAGGATGATCCCCCACACTGGGACTGAGACACGGCCCAGACTCCTACGGGAGGCAGCAGTGAGGAATCTTGCGCAATGGGGGAAACCCTGACGCAGCCACGCCGCGTGCCGGAAGACGGCCCTATGGGTTGTAAACGGCTTTTGGTCGGGAAGAATCTGGGGGTTTCGACCCTCACTGACGGTACCGATTGAATAAGCACCGGCTAACTCCGTGCCAGCAGCCGCGGTAATACGGAGGGTGCAAGCGTTGTCCGGAATCATTGGGTGTAAAGGGTGCGCAGGCTGGCGCCTAAGTCGGAGGTGAAATCTTGCCGCTTAACGGTAAAATTGCCCCCGATACTGGGTGTCTTGAATCTGACAGAGGTCGGTGGAATTCGTAGTGTAGCGGTGAAATGCATAGATATTACGAAGAACACCAGTGGCGAAGGCGGCCGGCTGGGTCAGTATTGACGCTGAGGCACGAGAGCGTGGGGAGCGAACAGGATTAGATACCCTGGTAGTCCACGCTGTAAACGATGTATGCTAGTTGTTGGGTTTTCGGATTCAGTGACGCAGTTAACGCAGTAAGCATACCACCTGGGGAGTACGTTCGCAAGAATGAAACTCAAAGGAATTGACGGGGGCCCGCACAAGCGGTGGAGCATGTGGCTTAATTCGATGCAACGCGAAGAACCTTACCCGGGCTAAATCCACGATGACCGCTCCCGAAACGGAGCTTCCCTTCGGGGCATCATGGAAGGTGCTGCATGGCTGTCGTCAGCTCGTGCCGTGAGGTGTTGCCTTAAGTGGCGCAACGAGCGCAACCCCTGTGGTTAGTTACCAGCACGTAATGGTGGGGACTCTAGCCAGACTGCCTACGCAAGTAGTGAGGAAGGTGGGGACGACGTCAAGTCATCATGGCCCTTATGTCCGGGGCTGCACACGTGCTACAATGGACGGTACAACGGGAAGCCACCCTGCGAAGGGGCGCAGATCCTGAAAGCCGTTCCCAGTTCGGATTGGAGTCTGCAACTCGACTCCATGAAGGTGGAATCGCTAGTAATCGCGTATCAGCAACGACGCGGTGAATACGTTCCCGGGCCTTGTACACACCGCCCGTCAAGCGATGGAAGTTAGGAGTACCTGACGTCGCCGTGCTAATCCTTCGGGAAGGCAGGTGCCTAGGGTAAGCCTAGTAACTGGCGCTAAGTCGTAACAAGGTAGCCGTACCGGAAGGTGCGGCTGGATCACCTCCTATGAAGTGAAGATCCTTTTGGCCTGCTCAGCAATCTGTTTATGTTTGTTTTAAAAGTGGAGGGGAGTTGGCAGCCGCCACGGAGGCTACTTCCATTGGGAAATGGGCTTGTGGCTCAGGTGGTTCGAACGTCCCGAGGAGTCGGGAAGGCGCAGGTTTTCTGCGAGTTGGCTACCGGTGGCAAGTCCCAAAACATGGGCTTGTAGCTCAGGTGGTTAGAGCGCACGCCTGATAAGCGTGAGGTCGCAGGTTCAACTCCTGCCAAGCCCACTGCAGGTTAAAAAGAGGGGGCTATAGCTCAGCTGGCTAGAGCACCTGCTTTGCAAGCAGGGGGTCCGGGGTTCGAATCCCCGTAGCTCCACGGATTTTAGGTTTGAGTGCCTGAAGTTTGAAGTGCCTGAGGGTTAATTAAGTACTCCAAACTTCAAGTACTCCATGTACTTTGAAAGTTCTTTGACATATTGGTAGTAAATGCTGTGTATGTGTGTGTTATAATATTCCGCACGCACATACCAATTTTATTAGATCGAGGTAAAAAATCGAGCTCATTGCTTTGAAAGCGGGCTGCACGACCAGGTGTTGTGCAAGCCATGCAAGGAAAAGTAGAAAAGGGCACACGGTGGATGCCTAGGCATACAGTGGCGATGAAGGACGTGCTAAGCTGCGAAAATCTGCGGGGAGCTGCAAAGAAGCGTTGATCCGCGGGTATCCGAATGGGGAAACCCATCCCGAGCAATCGGGATATTCCGCAAGGAAGGCGAACCCTCCGAACTGAAACATCTAAGTAGGAGGAGGAAAAGAAAACAATAGTGATGTCCCAAGTAGTGGCGAGCGAACGGGACCCAGCCCAAATTCTGGCGGGGCAACCTGCCAGGAGGTAGTAGGACCACAGCATCTGAACTTGAAGCGAGTCGAAGCTGCCTGGAAAGCAGCCCCATAGACGGTGAAAGGCCGGTAGGCGAAGCGGACGGGGAGGTAGTGGTATCCTGAGTAATACGGGACCGGTGAAATCCTGTATGAATCCGGCGGCACCATCCGCCAAGGCTAAATACATCTGTATGACCGATAGTGGACAAGTACCGTGAGGGAAAGGTGAAAAGAACGCCGAGACGGCGAGTGAAATAGTACCTGAAACCGTGTGCTTACAAGCGGTCGGAGCTCATCTTCGGATGGGTGACGGCGTGCCTTTTGTATAATGAGCCTACGAGTTGCTCCTGTCGTGCGAGGTTAATCCGCTCAGCGGAGAAGCCGCAGCGAAAGCGAGTCTGAGAAGGGCGCGCAGTACGGCGGGGCAGACGCGAAACCGGGTGATCTATCCATGGTCAGGGTGAAGGCCGGGTAACACCGGCTGGAGGCCCGAACCGCCTGGCGTTGAAAAGCCATCGGATGAACTGTGGATAGGGGTGAAAGGCCAATCAAACTCGGAAATAGCTCGTACTCCCCGAAATATATTTAGGTATAGCGTTTGCCGTGGAGCCTGCCGGAGGTAGAGCACTGATTAGGCTAGGGCCCTTCACCGGGTACCAAACCTAGACAAACTCCGAATGCCGGTAGGTGTTGGCAAGCAGTCAGCAGCAGGGTGATAACGTCCTGTTGCGAGAGGGAAACAACCCAGATCATCGGTTAAGGTCCCAAAATACCAGCTAAGTTGAATAAAGAAAGTTGGATTGCCCAGACAACCAGGAGGTTGGCTTAGAAGCAGCCATTCCTTAAAAGAGTGCGTAATAGCTCACTGGTCGAGCGATCCGGCGTCGATAATTTGCGGGCATAAGCTGGTTACCGAAACCATGGATTCTATCACTTGATAGAGTGGTAGGGGAGCATACCGACTCCGCCGAAGGTTCTCTGTGAGGAGGATTGGAGGGGTCGGTAGAGAAACTGTAGGCATGAGTAACGATAAGAGGGGTGAGAAACCCCTCCACCGAAAACCCAAGGGTTCCTGATCAACGCTAATCGGATCAGGGTTAGTCGAGACCTAAGGTGTAGCCGAAAGGCGAAGCCGATGGAAAACCGGTTCAATATTCCGGTACCGACTCCAGCGCAAGGCAAAGGCGTGACGCAGAAGTGACACTTCCGCCTCCCCACGGAATGGGAGGTTAAAGGATGTAGGCTGTGGTGCAGGCAAATCCGCACCACGTTCCGCTGAACTCCGACAGTACCGGGAGGCTTCGGCCAAACGGATAGTGAAGGTAATCTGGCTGCCAAGAAAAGCGTCGTTGTTTGTTGGAGCTGCTCGTACCCCAAACCGACACAGGTGGGTGAGGAGAGGATCCTCAGGTGCTCGAGAAAATCGTGGCTAAGGAACTAGGCAAATTGGATCCGTAACTTCGGGAGAAGGATCCCCTGCCCTGATACGTCAGGGCGGGGCGCAGTGAAAAGGTTCAAGCGACTGTTTACCAAAAACACATGTCTCTGCTAAGCCGCAAGGCGATGTATAGGGACTGACACCTGCCCGGTGCCGGAAGGTTAAAGAAGGGGGTTAGCTTCGGCAAAGCTCCTGACTGAAGCCCCGGTAAACGGCGGCCGTAACTATAACGGTCCTAAGGTAGCGAAATTCCTTGTCGGGTAAGTTCCGACCTGCACGAATGGTGTAACGACTTGAACACTGTCTCGGCCACGAGCTCGGTGAAATTGTGGTATCGGTGATGACGCCGATTACCCGCAGCGGGACGGAAAGACCCCGTGAACCTTTACTACAACTTTACATTGGCTTCGGCGCCTGCATGTGCAGGATAGGCGGGAGACTTAGAAGCGGGTACGCCAGTACCTGTGGAGTCGTCGGTGAAATACCGCCCTTGCAGCCGCTGGATTCTAATTCCACACGGTGGAAGACAGTGTATGGTGGGTAGTTTGACTGGGGCGGTCGCCTCCTAAAGAGTAACGGAGGCTCCCAAAGGTACCCTCAGCACGGTTGGCAATCGTGCGCAGAGTGTAAAAGCATAAGGGTGCTTGACTGTAAGGCATACAGGCCGAGCAGGCACGAAAGTGGGGTTTAGTGATCCGGTGGCACCGAATGGAAGGGCCATCGCTCAAAGGATAAAAGGTACTCCGGGGATAACAGGCTTATCTCCCCCAAGAGTTCACATCGACGGGGAGGTTTGGCACCTCGATGTCGGCTCATCGCATCCTGGGGCTGGAGAAGGTCCCAAGGGTTTGGCTGTTCGCCAATTAAAGCGGTACGCGAGCTGGGTTCAGAACGTCGTGAGACAGTTCGGTCCCTATCTGCTGTGGGCGTAGGAATATTGAGGAGAGCTGCTCCTAGTACGAGAGGACCGGAGTGGACGCACCGCTAGTGTACCTGTTGTGACGCCAGTTGCATCGCAGGGTAGCTATGTGCGCATGTGATAAGCCGCTGAATGCATCTAAGCGCGAAGCACACTCCAAGATAAGTATTCCCCAAAGAGTCCAGGAAGACGACCTGGTTGATAGGCGGCAGGTGTACGCATGGTAACATGTTTAGCCGAGCCGTACTAATGACTCTTCAGGCTTTGCTTGCATGGTTTGCACAACCCCTCGGGGAAGGCAGGCCGCAAGGCAGGACTTGATTTTCCCGATCTTTAAAAAGCATTTACTACTAACATTGTCA
Organism: Rhodohalobacter sp. 614A; assembly: GCF_021462415.1. Classification (NCBI taxonomy): domain Bacteria; kingdom Pseudomonadati; phylum Balneolota; class Balneolia; order Balneolales; family Balneolaceae; genus Rhodohalobacter; species Rhodohalobacter sp. 614A. Next base: position 142 of record NZ_JAKEDS010000010.1, on the reverse strand, counting down.
TCATTTTTTATGAAATTGATGAGGTGATTATCGCGCGGAGGCTCCACCCGTTCCCATCCCGAACACGGCCGTTAAGCTCCGCAGCGCCGATGGTACTCCCTTGCGGGGTAGAGTAGGTCGTTGCCTCATCCCTTTTTTCCCC
>NZ_JAKEDS010000009.1 GCF_021462415.1 Rhodohalobacter sp. 614A | reverse complement strand
TCCAGCAGGCTTCCATCTTCTTTTTGGGTAGCCAGCAGGGCATAGTGGGAGGACAATGGGGTCAGCTCCCAGGCGTCACCATCGGTTTTATCCAAAGCTCCATCGGAAGAAAACTCCAGCCAGGCGGAGTTTTTCATGCCGTTACCTTGCAGTTCCAATCGAACAAACGGAGAAGGTTGTTCGGCCTGTTTCCCTAAAAGAGTGGTAGCGGTGGGCACTTTATCAGACTGGGTAAAACTGACCGAGGAACCCGCCGAGGTATTCTCCACTAGAAAGCCCTGGAACGGAGCCAGGCGTCCATCCGTCAGATCTCCCGAACTGCCATTCCATGTTTTCCAGCTTCCGCTGGATTGCCCCGCCTGGCCGCCATCGCCGGTATCACTATTGGGATCCCATGCATAGACGGTAGATGACAGGTTGGTTTTTGACAGGTCATCAAAATCAATCGGAGAAGCAAAAGGGTTACCCAGCACCGTCCATCCGGTGGCATTGGAATTCATGATTGGTGAGACGCCCGAACTGTATTCGCTTCCGGTCACACTGAGAGTTTGAGGAAATCCGTTGGCGGTTCCATTGTTGTAATCATCATCGGCATACACCTGCACCAGGAATCCGTGGCCTGCAGGCGGGGTGGTATTGGTCAGATCGGTGACGGCGACCCAGTCCGCCTGGTTGTTTCCATCCACCGAGGTACTCCAGGTATAGACATTAGGTGTTCCGGCATCGGTATCTCCGCCGGAGGTGACGCCCTGGGTCCAGATGGGATCTAAGAAGGTGCTTAAAGCGACAGCATCAGGGATAGACAGCAGCCGCCAGCCTTCGGCGCCGGTCAGGTTCACACTGACCGCATCACTGGTAGTAAAAGAAACATTTTCGGGTCCATAGGCCGTGCCTTCGGAGTTCGTAGCGTAAGCACGAACATAAATCGTGGTACCGAAAGGAAGCAAATCCACCGTTTCGCTAAACGAGGTAACTCCGGAACTCATGGGAACCACATTGTCATTGTTAATATCGGGAGAACTGGACGTTCCCCACACAATGCCGCTTTCGCTCACCGATGCCCCGCCGTCAGCGGTTACTTCCCCTCCCAATGTAGCAGTGGTCGCATCAAAGGTGGAAACAGGAGTATCGGTGGTTACCGTGGGGGTGCTGGTTGTTACAGGATCAGGCAGATCCAAATAGATCAACGTACCGCCACTACCGCTGTAAGGATCCGGAATTACAAGATCTCCTAAGGCCAGGTTAGATCCTAAACCATGTGGATATTCGTTACCAACATAAGTAAGACCATTGTAGGTTACAGTAGGAGTTCCTGTCCCACCGGTATACTTCACAACGTCATAATGGTCGTTAGCACTATCATAAGCAGTGGCATATAGATCTCCATTTCCATTGGCAGCGAGTCCAACATAATATTCTCCCTGATCTAATACAGAAGAGCTATAACCGGGTGCTGTTAGCTTGATGATTTTTCCATTTTCCCCATCTACGGTAAAATCGCTGAGAACATATACATTTCCATCGGGATCAACCGAAAGCCCTCTGGAATAGGGTACGCTAGCTCCTAATCCACTATAAATAACCGTTGTACTATACGAGTTGGATATATCATATTTTATCACCTCATAAGTCGACGTGTCACTGTTATACTCAGAGGTATAAATGTCATCATTACTGTCTATGCCAAGAGCGGTATGATAGGTTCCGCTACTTATTACAGAAGATGAGTAACTGTTTGAAGCATCCAGCAAGATTAAACGCCCATTGTTTGGGCCTCCATCAAATCCGTCAAGAAAATATACATCGCCGTTGGAGGCTACTTCTATATCTGTAGAATAATTGTTGGCTCCACTTTCATCTACACCATTATAAATTACGGTAGATGATGAGTAACTACTTGCTGCCGTAAATCTGACTATATCATATTCACTGCCATCATATTGTATGGAATAAATATTTGCGTCCGCATCCAGGGTAGCTGCTGTCGGAAATGTGCCGGTAGCACCCGTAATCGGTGTTTGGGAATACCCAATACTGTTAAATAAAAGAATAAACAATAATAGGAGGAGGTATCTCTTTTGCATCATAGTAGCTTGGTTAAGGTTAGGGAATAGTGGTGAATGAAATAGCTTTTTCTCTGTGTAATACAACTCAATTGATTTAAGGGTTAAAAAATGATGCTTTTTAAAAAAGGATATAACAGTAATGCCTCCGACACGGCAGCATATAATGGGTAAAAATTTTTAATAAAAGGGCTTGTGATTATTTCTCTTGTTCACACACAAAACAATGGATTTTGCCATCCTGAAGGTGTCGCCGAACGAATCTCATTAAATATCTGGTGGTTATATGCCAGTCGTTTTCCCTGTCCAATCACACGTTTGTCAGTCTGTTTTTTTTTGGTTTTGATACGTGCAATACTCATTTCAGGGAGTACAAACCCTGCGTCCGGGTAAAAATTTCGTTCTCCTCTTGGGCCATGAATATGTTCGGTTTGTAACAAAGATTGAACTTTTCCCCAGTCTCGTTTTTTGATGTCTTGGAGAAGCTCTTTGAACATGAGGCCTCCTTCATATCCGAGTAAAGCGAAAATATTTACAGCTTGTCCTGTTGTTTGCTGGAATTTCTTTTTAAATAACCGGTTTTGCAGAGAGGATATGGCAGGATCATACAGTAAACTTGAATAGCACTCGATATTCAGATCCGCAATTTCTTCTATCCATTCATCATAGATCATATTTTCTGCTGCGATTAATGGAATTTGCCCAGACAATCCTTCTTCAACCCAGCGGGTAAAAAATTCATTACCGCCATCGCCGCTGAAGATTGCATGAACAAATGGCGGACCCTTTTTTTTGATTTGCCGAAAAACTTTATCCATATCTAACCGGTGCGGATTTTGATGGTCAAAGGGGAGAACAGAAAGTAAAATCTGTCCGCCGCCGCCATTTGTAAACCCTTTTTGAAAAGCACTGTGAAGGTGGTAACCGGATTCCAGTACCGGCATTACCATCAACCCGCCTTCTCCATATTCTTTTCTTGCCCACTGGCCCAAAGCATATTCCGATTGCCACAACTGGTTGGAAGAGAAGAAAGTATTGGGGCTTAAGTAATCGAAATATGGAATGTATTCGCCTGAATCAAAGAAAAACCCAAGCTTTTTATTCGATTCCAGGACAGGTACAATTTCAGGAAGAACCGAGTAGCTGATTAGCCCCGACAGCATATCTACTCTGTCAAAATGTAATAGTTTTTTGACACCTTCTACTGTTTTGGATGTACTCCCTGTATCTGTATAATGCGGAATAAACTGGATTTCTTTCTGGTTGCCAGGATCCTTGTCCATACCTAAAAAAAAACCAGCAAGAAGATGATGGGCATAGTAAGGATAAAAACTGGAGTGGGGATTCAGAAAACCAATTTTAATAGTATGATCGTCTTTGTTGAAGAACATAGAATAAGCTAGTAAGCTAAAAAAGCTTTGGGGGTACATCCCAAAGCTTTTTAATTTTCATATTAATTTCTGGAAGGAAAAATTCCCTGAAGGCAGAAAATAAATTGAATGACCTGTATTGGCTGCACTATTGAAAAAGGCTGGCTTCCTCCTGAAGCGCCAATGATTATGCTTCCTGTAATCGGCCCACCATGGATAGCGGTATCGGCGTTTGATGAATCTGTATAAATTTCAGTAGGTGTACCTGTACTGGGGCCCGAACTCTGTAAAAAGCCTTTTGCCATAACCTTTGTAGGTCCCGGAGTGTTGGTATTTCCGTTCCCCGTACTTGCAGCAATAGTTGCAGAAAGACCCGTCGTACTAGCACTATGATTATGAACCGGCATTTCCAATATCGTTAATGTTCGTTGTTCCGAACCTAACAAAGCTCCTTGATTATGATAGGATGTTCCGGGACTTTGTCCTGCGGCAACAGGCGCTCTGCCCCGTAAATCCGGAAGTCTGAAGGTTGTCCGGCCATCGCCGCCGTAAATAGTGCCAATAAGCGAAAATACAGCCGTAAACTGAGAAATAGCCAGTAGTTGTCCTGCGCAAAGTGTCCAGCCTCTCGGAGCCCATGTAGGTCCCCATCCCATGATCGAACTGATGTAATAATCCATAGTTTTATGTCTTTTGAATGAATGTTAAGTGCGGATAAAAGAGATTTTCTCTTAATGAGAAATTGTTTGTCTCTAATTTTTGTCGGGTGTGTTTTTTGCGAGAGTTAAACCGGGAAGGCTAATTTCAAGAGCTTCTCCATTCTCGACTTTTATTTCTACATCCCCATATTTATCGAATGTAATATCAAATTTTCCATCTCCTTCGTATCGGCCATAGACCTCTTTGGTTTCATAACGCATTAGAATTCCCCACGTTTTATCCAAGTCGTATCCTGAAATTTTATCTTTACCAAGATCCAGAATATTGAATGTAGTAAGTCCGTCACTTTGAATCTTATGATGGCCAGATATCGAATCGCTGGTGTATTCGCCCCCATCCGCAGAGATGGTTTCGTCACCAAACGCTAGATCGGCTATATAGTTATTGGTTATCTTGAGAATGAACATGTTTTATTTCTTAGTTGTAGTTGAAGACTCCCCTTTAAAAAAGAACTTATTGAGAAAGGTTGAATTAATTTTATTATAATAAAAGCGCTTCCATATATCAATAAATTTTTTGCGGGGATGAGGTTTTTCGGATAGGTAGTTCAGATACTCTTCATTTTTGATAACATATAAATACTAAACGTACCTGAAAAAATGACTATCAGAAGAGCATATAATCTCCATGTCTAAAACATACTTATCAGTCGAGTGTCCATGAAAAATATTTGTAAACTATCTCTGACCTTTAATGCATCCAAACTTCTAAAAGAATTTCAGGAATTACTCCCTTCCTGGGAGATGCATTTTAATACTCAATATTATTCGGGAAACTGGAGTGGCATTCCACTGCGTGCACCAGTGGCTACGAATCATGCACTATCAGCTGGCGATGGAAATATTACTGAGTTTGAAGACACCGATTACTTAAAAAATTCCGAGTATTTTAACCAAGTGATCCAAACCTTTAAATCTTCTAAGCAATCCGTCCGTCTGCTCAGACTTACACCGGGTTCTGAAATTAAAGAGCATCGGGATTTTGGTCTGGGTTTTTTTGATGGAGCTGTACGTCTTCATATCCCAATTCTTACCAATTCGAAAGTGGATTTTTTTGTTGAAAAGAAGAATATCAGTATGGCCACAGGAGAATGCTGGTTTGCCAATTTTAACGTACCGCACTCGGTAGCTAATCGTGGTGAAACGGACCGGGTTCATCTGGTTATCGACTTACAAGTCAATGATTGGGTTCAGAATTTATTTGTAAAAGAGGGGATTATTAAACCTGGTGAAAAAGAATCTCAAAAACATACCATGGAAGAACAGTTGCAAATAATCGCTTCTCTTAAAGAGATGGGGAACGAAACGGCTCTTAAGCTTGCCCGAGAAATGGAACAAAAAATGAAGTAGTCTCAAATTGGATAAAGAGTATTCTGCACTCATAACTATTTTCTGTTTGATAAATCATTGGACTTCCAAGGCTCATTTCAACCCGTTCATATATCACTCCACAATTCACAACTGTGAACTTTTTTCAGATGATCAAAGATCTCTTTTGTTGTTTTTTTGAGTATTCCATATTTAATCTCTAAGCCATTTAATCATATGAGGAAATTCAGGGATGCCTTCATCCGAGTCCTGATGTTTACATAATTCCATCCATTGAAGAAGTGGCAGTCCGATGTAATTTCCGGATGTAAAATTTTCAATAAACCATTCCGAAGCCCCGCGATATCCATTTTGATGAAAAACAATTTCAGGATCTAATTTTAGGTATGTGAGAGCTGCCCAGGACCAAAGAATGGCGCCGGTTTCAAGACTTTCTTTTGAATTCTTTTCTTCATCAACATTTCCATTCAGCTTTGCTCTGTCAGATTTCGGTGTAAGGGCAATATGGCCGGCTTCGTGAATGAGGTCGCCCGGATAGGTTAGCTGATCTTTGTCCACCAACATTTCACCCCGTTCAATTTTAATGCCTGGAAGAAAGGTTTCTTCATGAATGCGGCTCTTTTTCACGGCAATACCTATCTCCTGAAGAAATAAAATGATTCTGTTTGTCAACCTCTTATTTATTTGTGAAGTTTTTAAATCACCCATGATGAATGGTTTACAATTTCGGTTCTTTTTAAATCAAACTACAAACGAACATTAGTTTGATACAAATATATCCGTTTGAGTCAAACGAGCAAACCAGACATCGATTTGCATTTGATTTAATGACCTGAATCAGGCAATATAGTTTATTTCCATAAAGAGGAGGGATTCTACTTGAAAAAAGCCAGCGAAGACATACTTTTTAGTGATGATGATCAATTTCTGATAACAAGAGGGATCAATCGTTTGTATGACATTCTTAGCAAAGAAAGTGGAGTCTATGCAAAGGATCTCACCAGAGATAAGGGTCTGGATACATCGAATGGGTGGGTGGTTAGTCCTGCGCACGCTGCCCATTGTATAAAAGATTGGGCTCGTACTACACGTTTTTTAAGAGGTATATATCAAGCGATTAAACATTGTTTAACTGATGGCAAACAAGTGCAAATTCTTTATGCCGGTTGTGGCCCTTATGCCACTTTATGTACACCTTTAACAACCCAGTTTACGCCGGAAGAAATCTCATTTACTCTATTGGATATTAATGAGATATCATTAAAAGCAGTTGAGAAGGTGTACACAAAACAAAATTTACTGGCATATGTAGATTGTTTTTTACTTGCAGATGCTACCGACCCGGAGATAGAGTTTGGTAAGCGGTTTGATATCATTATATCAGAAACCATGCAGGCAGGATTAAAACGAGAACATCAGGTACTGTTAACCCGAAATTTGATCGGGTTTTTAAAGGATGAGGGCACATTTATCCCCCAGAAAATAACCCTCGACCTTTTCATGGAAAATAGTCTGGGTAACTGTATAGATAAAACAGGAGACCGTTTATATCTGGGAACAGCTTATGAATTGGATTATAAATCTGTTCCCGAAGCCAATGATAGCACCTCGTTTGTTATTCCTGAAACGGATCTGCAATACCTTAAACTTTATACAACCATACAGGTATTTGAAGATGAAAAGCTGATAGCGGGCCAGTCCGGGCTCACCCAGCCATTGACTTTAGATCGGTTTATCACTTCGTCTCTCCACAAAATAAATTTTACGTATATGGAAGGTCCAAAACCCGGATTAACATTTGATTATGAATCATATTCAAATGGACAGGAAGTTTTTTCTTCAACAGAGCAAGGCACCATTCCGATCTATCATTTGAAACGGTATTGGTCTAAAATTATCGCTGAGCTAAATGGACAGAAGAGGAAAATATCTCAAAATGAGCATGCGGTTGATCAGGCTTTGCTGGATACGCTTGGGGTCGGTTTATATCCTGCGTTACAGTATTTATATGGATATTCTCCCACCTTTGAAGAATTTGAATCCTGGATACAAGCTCATACGGATCTTGAATCCAGGAAGGATACCATTGCGCAGTTTAATTCATTATTTGAAGAAAAGAATGATGCGCCCGGTCATTGAACAGGTTATCATCTTTCTGAAGAGGATCTCAGTTTTTTTGATGAATACGGCTATATGATCATCAAACAGGCAGTTAATAAAGAAGCTTGTGCCGAAGCTGTTGATGCCATTACAGATTTTATAGAAGTCGACTTGAACAATCCGGAAACCTGGTACCACAGTCATTCTGCCAAAAATGGGATTATGGTTGAATTTTTTAAGCATGATGGGCTTGAACAAAACCGGTTTGCCTCAAAAATTTGGGGAGCCTTTGAGTCACTTTGGAAAACTTCCCGATTGTGGGCCAGTACTGACAGAGTTAGTTTTAATCCGCCAGAAACAGAACAATGGCACTTTCCCGGCCCCAATCTGCATCTGGATATACAACTAACTACTCCGCTACCATTTGGTCTGTAAGGTATTTTGTATTTAACCAATACCAAAGAAGACCAGAGAGCATTTACAGTAGTTCCGGGATTTCACAAACAAATTGATGAGTGGATGAACAGCTTTAAAGGTGAGGTTCCTTTAATCGGTGTTTTTGATTCGTATACCTCCAAACCTTTGGCAGCTGAAGCCGGCGATTTTATTATCTGGCATCATGCTTTACCTCACGGAAGTTTATCGAACACAAATGTCAATTCCCGAATTGTTCAGTACATCAAACTTTATCCCATGAAATTTGCAACTTAAGAGGGAGCCTGATATGAACGACAGCTCACAGAAAACCTGACAGTGTAAAAATGCCTGTCAGGTTCTGGATTGCCTGAAGGTATAATTGATCTTTCTTTAGGCTTTTCTTTGCTTCAATTTTTTGATGGCATAGGCACCGCCGGCGGCGGCCAGCAGGGCGAGTCCGCCGTCAATGGGGGTTTGGCTGGGTTT
>NZ_JAKEDS010000008.1 GCF_021462415.1 Rhodohalobacter sp. 614A | reverse complement strand
TAGTACACTCTGGAAAATCCTCTACCCAGCCCACTCAAACAATCTGTTTATGTCTGTCTTTCAATATTATAAAGAACGTTGCTCCATTTCCGAAGCAGATTTTCAATATAAGAATTTCTTTAATTTAAAGTCAACAATTATCGACAAAAAATTAAATTAATTCTTGAGACTACTTATCCTCTTTCTCTTCCGAGGATGTATCTTCGCTGGATTCAGATGTGCTCTGCTCCTTAGCTTCTACTTCTGCTGTTTCTGCTGACTTTTTAGATTTGGTCTCCTCTGTGTCAGCATCATCAGATTTAGTAGTCGTGGTAGACGATTCACTGGCTGAAGTCGGTTTATTAGACTTGCCAGCTCTTCTTGTTCTTTTCTTCTTCGAGCTTTTTGTCTCGGGTTTAATATCATTAAAGTCAACAAGCTCGATAACGGCCATCTCCGCAGAATCCCCTAATCGATATCCAAGTTTTAAAACCCGAGTATACCCTCCTGGGCGATCCTTGGCTGCCGGCCCAACTGTTTCAAACAGTGCCGTAACAGCTTCTTTACTCTGTAAGGATGAAAAGGCCTTTCGTCTGTTATGAGTATTATCAACTTTGGCAGTCGTAATCAATGGCTCAATAAACGTTCTCAGTTCTTTTGCCTTTGCCACAGTAGTTTTAATTCTGTGCTCTTTAATCAAAGCAACACTAAGTGCCTGTAATGTGGCCTTTCTGTGTGGCGTACTTCTGCTAAGTTTTTTGCCTTTTACTTGATGCCGCATAATAAATTCCTCTTATTTGTCAATGTATTTGGAAACATCCATTCCAAATTCAAGATTTTTTTCTTCAATTACTTCAACCAGTTCAGAAAGAGATTTCTTACCAAAGTTTCGGAATTTCAATAAATCCTGTTCATCCCTGGATACCAATTCAGCAATAGTATTAATATTAGCTGACTTCAGGCAGTTATAAGCCCGAACACTCAGGTTCAGATCTTCGATACTGGTTTTCAGAAGATTTGCAATTCGTTGCTTCTCTGCATCTACCTCTTCTTCTTCCTGAGTAAATGGTTCTTCAATTTTTTCGGTAATAAACTTCTCAATATGCTCTTTCAGAATCTTACCAGAAATGGTCAATGCCTCTTTGGCATTCAATGAACCATCTGTAGTTACATTCATTACAAGCTTCTCATAGTCTGTTCTTTGTCCAACCCGAACATTTTCGACATCGAACTGAACGGATTTGATCGGAGTAAAAATAGCATCAATGGGTAACAAATTGATATCATCTTCAAAATCAGACGCCATTTCTTCAGCCGGAACATATCCACGTCCACGACCTACTCTAAATTCCATCTCCAGTTTTACATCTTCAGACAGAGTAGCAATAAGCTGATCGGGATTTAAAATTTCAAAATCTGCAGTGGCCTCGCCAATATCAGCAGCAGTCAGATTTCCAGGACCTTCTTTAGTAAGGTTAATCACTCCACCACTTTGTTCTACCTGCTTAAATCGAACTTGCTTCAGATTCAGTATGATTTCGTAAACGTCTTCTTTAACTCCATCGATACTTGAATACTCATGCTCCACTCCATTGATTCTAACAGCTGTAATCGCTAATCCGGGAAGTGATGAAAGAAGAACTCTTCTGAAAGAATTACCAATCGTAACACCAAAACCTCTTTCGAGTGGTTGTAGGATAAATGTTCCAAAATTTCCTGAATCTTTCTCCACTTCTAAAGATTCAGGCATTTGTAAACTATAGTTATTCATAGTGAACGTATATAAACAGTTTTAATTTATTTAGAGTACAGCTCGATAATCAACTGAACGTTGATATTTTCCGGTATCTCTTCCATAACAGGCAGGTTTAAGAACTTACCTGTTTTAGATTTTTTGTCGGTTTCAAGCCATTTGTATTTGCTGGTAGAATAGCTCTGCAATGCTTCGTCAATCAGGTCTAAGTTTTTAGACTTTGGACGAATACTAATTACATCACCCGGCTTCACTTGATATGACGGAATATTTACTACCTGTCCGTTTACTACTACGTGTTTGTGAGATGTTAATTGCCGCGCTTGTCGTCTTGTTTTTGCGAATCCCAATCTAAAAACAACATTATCCAGTCTTGATTCCAATAACTGAAGCAATACTTCGCCGGTAACACCTTCTTGTCTGTTTGCTTTTTCGTAAATGTTACGAAATTGTTTTTCGAGCAAACCGTAGGTGTATTTAGCTTTCTGCTTCTCATCAAGCTGAATTGCATATTCAGATTTTCTTGTAAATCTGCTGCGTCCATGCTGGCCCGGCCCATAAGGTTTTCTTTCTAATGCTGTACTGGGGCCAAAAATAGGCTCTTTAAAACGCCTGGCTATTTTTTGTTTGGGTCCTCTATATCTTGCCATTATTATTTACTTATTATTTTAAACTCTTCTTCTTTTAGGTGGACGACATCCGTTGTGGGGAATCGGAGTTCTGTCTTTAATAGATGTAACTTCCAAACCACTAGTTGCCAAAGCACGTACGGCGGCTTCCCTACCGGAACCAGGCCCTTTTACAAATACTTCTACTTTTCTAAGGCCCATATCATGTGCAGCTTTTGCGGCAGTCTCTGCGCTGAGCTGTGCTGCATACGGAGTATTCTTTCGAGACCCTTTAAACCCTTCTTTACCAGAAGAAGACCATGAAAGTACATTTCCGTTGGCATCAGTAACACTAACCAATACATTGTTAAATGTAGCTTTGATAAATGCCATACCATTGGGATCGGCTACCTGTTTTTTTCTTTTCTTACGGGCCGATTTATCGGTAGGTCTTTTTTGTCGTTTTGCCATTATAAATCAGATGTTTAGCAATTAATTATTTAGGGGCTTTTTTCTTACCGGCAACAGTTCTTCTCTTACCTTTTCTTGTACGAGCGTTGGTTTGGGTACGCTGTCCTCTTACCGGCAATCCTTTTCTGTGGCGAACTCCGCGATAACTGCCAATTTCAATCAATCGTCTGATGTTGGCATTAATTTCTGTGCGAAGCGCACCTTCCACCTTCATCTCATTATCAATGATATTCCGGAGGTTTGAAACCTGGTCTTCATCCCAGTTCTCAACTTTAGTATTTGGATCAATGCCAGCTTGATCAAGTATTTTTTTGGCGGTGGTTTTACCAATACCAAAAATATACGTTAAGCCGATAACACCTCTTTTTTGTTTGGGTAAATCTACCCCTGCAATTCTTGCCATAGAACAAAAGTTTTGTATTTAGCCTTGTCGCTGCTTATGCCGCGGATTTTTTTTGTTAATGACGTACACTCGTCCTTTTCTGCGTACGATCTTGTCGTCTGAACTTCGTTTCTTAACTGAAGATTTGGTCTTCATAATAATATCACCTATTTGTACCTGTAAGTTATTCTTCCTTTTGTTAAGTCGTATGGAGACATTTCAACGGCTACTCTGTCTCCAGGTAAAATTTTGATGTAATACATTCTCATTTTACCTGAAACATGAGCCAATATCTCATGTCCGTTATCTAATTCTACTCGAAACTGCGCATTTGGTAGTGCTTCTATTATCTTTCCGTCTTGCTTAATTGGCTCTTGTTTAGCCATAATTTGTTTCTAGAATTTCATTTTTCGTGATCTCAGTAATATAATCAAAAGTACTGAGAATTTCAGCCTCACCTTCGCGCACTACAATATCGTGTTCAAAATGTGCCGCGTTGGATCCATCAGCTGTCCGAATCGTCCATTTATCATCCATCGTTCTTACCTTCCAACTCCCACGGGTAATCATAGGTTCGATGGCAAGTGTCATACCTGTTCTGAGGCGTTCTCCCCTTCCAGGCTTACCATAATTCGGTACTGAAGGATCTTCGTGCATATCTTTTCCTATTCCATGCCCAACAAGATCCCGAACAACTCCAAAACCACTTTTTTCACAATGAATCTGAACCGCATGGCCAATATCACCCATTTTATTTCCGTGAATGGCATGGTCAATCCCTTTATAAAGTGATTCAAGAGTAACTCTCAGTAACTCTTTATCTTCTTTGGTGCATTCGCCTACGGCAAATGTGTAAGCATGGTCACCAAAGTAACCATCCTTCTCTACACCACAATCAATAGAAACAATGTCACCCTCATTCAATTTTCGCTTCCCTGGAATTCCGTGAACAACTTCGTCATTCACAGAAATACACAATGTTGCGGGAAACGGGCTATTCTTAGGACCATATCCTTTAAATGCCGGTCTCGCATTGTTCTTTTTGATAAATTCTTCTGCAATCCTGTCCAGTGTACCTGTTTCAACGCCGGCTTTAATTTCTTTTGCTACTTCGGCCAGTGTTCTGGACACTAACTGAGCAGCTACCCGCATCTTTTTAATTTCAGATTCACTTTTCAGAAAAATCATTAAGCTCTTCGTCTGCCTTTAATTTTCCCGGATTTCATAAATCCGTCGTAGTGTCTCATCATCAGATGGCTCTCTACCTGCTGGAGCGTATCTAATGCAACACCAACAATAATTAATAAACTGGTTCCACCGTAAAACAGTGCAAATCCGGGAGTAACTCCCATTCTCGCTACAATTGCAGGTAAAATCGCTACAAAAGAGAGAAACAAAGAACCAGGCAACGTAATTTTTGTCAAAATATTGTCAATAAATTCTACAGTCTGCTTGCCTGGTCTTACGCCGGGAATAAATCCTCCCTGGCGCTTCATGGTATCCGCCATCTCTTTCGGGTTGATGGCTATTGCCGTATAGAAAAACGTAAAGAACACACAGACAATAAAGAAAATGACTGAATATGTAATTCCGGTAAAATCTGCAGACCAAGCTGTTAACCACTGAACAGTTTGGTTCTCAGGAAAAAAGGTCCCGATTGTACTTGGAATAAACATGATAGATTGTGCGAAAATAATCGGCATAACACCAGCCGCATTTACACGCAATGGCAAGTACTGTGTGGTTCCGCCGTAAACTTTTCGGCCAACAACACGCTTTGCATATTGTACCGGAATTTTTCGAACTCCCTGTGTTAACAACACACAAGATGCAATGACAAGTCCAAGTCCGGCAAGTTCTACGATAACAATAATTGCGTTGTTCTTTGTGGTAATCTCATTGATCAGGTTTTGAGGAAGTACGGCTATAATCCCGATCATAATAATCAAAGAAATACCGTTCCCAATTCCGCGATCCGTGATCCTCTCGCCAAGCCACATTACAAAAGTAGTTCCGGCAGTTAATACAATAATAGATGTAAAAATAAATGCCGTATTACTTACTACAATCGCATTTGGAGATGTTGCGATCAAATTAATCGCAAATCCAATCGCCTGAACGGCAGTAATACCAACTGTTCCGTAACGAGTCAGGCGATTAATTTTTCGCCGTCCTTCTTCACCTTCACGCTGTAATTTTTGGAAATAAGGAACCGCAGCTCCCATCAACTGAATGATAATTGCAGCTGTGATATAAGGCATGATACCCAACGCAAAAACACCGGCTCTTGAAAAAGCCCCACCCACAAAAAGATCAAAAAGCCCCAATAAATCAGAGGCATTTCCTGTTTGCTGGGTAAGCATTGTAGCATCAACACCCGGCATGGTAACGTAGCTACCAAGCCGATAGACCAAGAGAATACCCACCACATATAGAATGCGATTTCTCAGGTCTTCAATTTTAAAGATATTTCTAAAATTCTCGATTAAGCTCATGAAGAAGTTGACCTAATGGCTTTTAGGAGATTATGGTTACTGATCCGCCGGCATCTTCAATCTTTTTTGTTGCAGATTCGCTGCTGGCATGAACCTCGATGTTTATTTTTTTATCTGTTTCACCACTTCCTAATAATTTCACTTTGTCATTCTTGTGAACAATTCCTGCATTCACGAGATCTTCAAACGAAATATCTTCAGAAAGTTTTCCTGCTTCTACGAAATCAGAGACTTTTTGAACATTTAAAGCCTGATATTCTGTACGAAAACGGTTTTTAAATCCAAACTTCGGGATTCTTCTCTGAAGCGGCATTTGACCACCTTCAAACCAGGCGCCAACCCCACCGCCACTTCGGGAGTTTTGCCCGTTGTGTCCGCGTCCGGATTGCTCACCCATTCCAGATCCCTGGCCGCGGCCAACCCGTTTCCGGTTTTTCTTATTCTCTTTGGGAGCTTTTAAATTGTGTAATTTCATAATGAAGTCTGTATTAAATCGATTTCTTATCCTTCAAAAACTTTTTCAACACTAACGCCTCTTCTCTGGGCAACTTCTACCGGATCGGTTAATTGCCTCAAAGCTTCGTAAGCGGCTTTTACCATGTTGTGCGGATTTGCCGATCCAAGAGATTTTGAGAGGATGTTATGCACACCGGCAACATCCAAAATAGCTTTTACAGCGCCGCCGGCAATTACCCCCGTACCTGCAGAGGCAGGACGTAACAACACTTTCCCAGCTCCGGCCTTACCTACAACAGGATGATGAATACTTCCGGACTTGGTAATCGGAACTTTAATGAGGTTTTTCTTTGCGTTATCAAATCCTTTTTGGATCGCATCGGATACCTCGTTCGCTTTTCCTAAACCGTGCCCTACAACTCCTTCACCATTTCCAACAACTACAATGGCGTTAAAGCTGAATCGGCGTCCACCTTTTACAACCTTTGCAACCCGGTTTATGTGAACCAGTTTTTCTTCAAGGTTTAAGTTTGCTGCGGGTATATTATGTTTACGTCTTACTTTTGGCATAATTCAATTAATTATAAGTCTAAACCTCCTTCTCGGGCACCATCTGCTGCAGCTTTTACAATTCCGTGGTATTTATATCCACTTCTGTCGTAAACAGCTTTTGTAATACCTTTGTCCTTTGCAGCTTCAGCAAGAGCTTTTCCAACAATTTTTGCTGCCTCAACGGACTCTTTGTCTTTCAATTCTTTTTGCAAATCTGCAGTTTGAGTAGAAACTGAGAGAATGGTTGCACTTTCCCGGTCATTAATCAACTGCAAATATACATGCTTGTTACTTTTGAAAATGCACAATCGCGGGCGTTCAGCCGTTCCACGAATGGTAGAACGGATTCGTCTCCGAATCTTGTTTCTGCGTTCCTGCTTTAAATTATTCTTTCTCATTGTTTCAGATTCTTAATGGATTATTTAGCTGCAGATTTACCAGCTTTTCTTCTTACTTGTTCATCAAGGTACCGAACGCCTTTACCTTTGTAAGGCTCTGGTTTTCTAAGTGATCTCAGTTTGGCGGCAACCTGCCCTACCAGCTCTTTATTAATCCCAGTGATTACAATAATGGGATTTTTACGAGATTTGGTATCAACTTCAATCTCAATTCCTTCCGGTGGTACAAAATAAATGGGATGAGAATAACCAAGGTTCATTTCCAACACACCATTTGTGTATGTTGCCCGGTAACCAACACCAATAATCTCCAATTGTTTTTTATAACCTTCAGAAACTCCTTCTACCATATTGCTCAGAAGAGATCTGTAAAGGCCATGCAGAGATTTGTGCTCTTTCGAGTCACTTGGGCGGCTCACAATAATTTCATTGTTTTTGGTTTCAACCTTAATGTCCGGATGAACTCTAACAGAACCGCTGCCTTTCTCGCCTTTTACGGTAACCACATTATCGGCCCCGATACTAAGCTCGATCTTATCTGAAATTGGGACAGGTCGTTTTCCTATTCTCGACATAATCGTATAAATCTATTTTAGTAAACTGAGCAGAGAACTTCTCCGCCTACTTTTAATTTTCGTGCTTCTTTGTCAGTCATCACTCCCTGGGAGGTAGATACAATCACAATTCCAAGACCACCATATGTTTTTGGCAAATTATCACTGGAGCTGTACTTGCGAAGGCCCGGTTTGGAAATTCGTTTCATTTCCCGAATAACCGGCTGTCCGTAAGCATCATACTTCAGAAACAGTCTTAAGACACCCTGCTTGTTATCTTCAATGTCAATAAATCTGCTAATGTATCCTTTGTCTACAAGAATTTTAGACATAGCCCTCTTTACTTTCGAAGCGGGGATGTCAACACGGCGGTGTCCTGCCTGCTGAGCATTTCTAATGCGTGTTAAAAAATCTGATATAGTGTCGCTATTCATTTTGTGTTATCTCTGTTTTACCAACTTGCTTTTCGAACACCTGGAATTTTTCCATCTAGTGCCAATTCGCGGAACTTAATCCGTGAAATACCAAACTCGCTAATGTAACCGCGGGATCGCCCGGTCAGGCTACATCTGTTCCTTACACGAGTAGGACTGGCATCTCTTGGAAGTTTTTGTAATGCTTCGTAGTCGCCAGCTTCTTTCAGCTGTTTGCGCTTCTCCGCATACTTTTCCACAGTTCGTTTTCTTTTTTCGTTTCGAGCAATCCAGGATTTCTTAGCCATTATCTTATTGCTTTTTTATCTATTAAAATTACTTCTTGAACGGCATTCCAAAATGCTTCAGAAGCGCGAATGCTTCCTCATCCGTTTCTGCATTCGTTACAAATGTAATGTCCATTCCATGAACCCGGTTGGTACTATCAACATCAATTTCCGGGAAGATGGTATGTTCTTTAATACCCATCGTGTAGTTTCCTCTGCCGTCAAAACTCTTATTTGGAACACCCTGAAAGTCTCGTGTTCTTGGCAGAGCAAGGTTAATCAAACGATCCAGAAACTCATACATTACTTTCTTTCTGAGAGTAACTTTGCAACCAATAGGCATCCCTTCACGAAGTTTAAAGTTCGATACGGATTTCTTTGCCTTGGTTTTTACCGGCTGTTGCCCGGTAATTGCACCGATGTTTTCAACAATAGAGTCCAGGTATTTTGCATCATTAATTGCTTCTCCTGCTCCAACATTAATCACAATCTTCTGGAGTTTGGGAATCGCCATGATGTTCTCGTAACCGAACTCTTCTTTTAACTTCGGTACAATCTCTTCTTTATACTGTGTGTAAAGTCTTGCTTCTGCCATTCTGGTTCTGCTTATTTGTCAATAATTTCGCCACTGCTTTTCGAGTATCGAACCCAACGTCCGCCACCCTCTTCGTCAATACGCTTTCTTCCTATACGGGTGGGTTCGTCAGTTGTCGGGTCAATCACCATCACATTCGATACATGGATGGATGCTTCACGATGTAACCGGCCACCCTGGGGATTTTCCTGGGTTGGTTTTTCGTGATGTGTTCTCATATTAATCCCTTCAACAAGAACTCGTTCTTTTCCGGGATTTACCATGAGTACACGGCCTCTTTGACCCTTGTCGTTTCCGGCAATGACTAACACTTCATCGCCTTTTTTAACGTGTAATTTTTTTTGCGTGTTATACTTTCTGGGCATAACGATTCAGTTTAAAGTACTTCCGGAGCCAATGAAACAATACGCATAAAATTCTTTTCCCGGAGTTCTCTGGCAACGGGACCGAAAATACGTGTTCCAACAGGCTCGTTTTCTTTGTTAATAATTACCGCCGCATTTTCATCGAAGCGAATATAGCTTCCATCACGACGTCGAATTTCTTTTTTGGTTCTTACGACAACAGCCGTTACCACTTCTCCTTTTTTCACGTTTCCGCCGGGTATAGCCGTTTTTACGGAGCATGAAATGAGATCGCCAATACGAGCATATCGTTTCCGGGAATCACCCAGAACTTTAATACACATCACTTTTTTGGCGCCGCTGTTGTCAGCAACATTCAGTAAAGATTGCGTTTGAATCATGATCTACCTTACAAATTGATCGTTATTTTGCTCTTTCCAATACTTCTACCAGTCTCCAAGACTTTCTCTTGGACAGAGGTCGTGTTGACATAATCAGAACAGTATCACCAGGATTGGCATCATTGTTTTCATCATGTGCCATGTATTTAGTTGTTTTGGTGATGAACTTGCCATAAATCGCATGCTTCACCTGTCTGTCTACCGCAACCGTAATACTTTTATCCATGCGGTTACTCACAACTTTACCGGTTCGTGTTCTTCTTTGTGATCGTTGTTGTGCTTCTGCCATAATTTATTCAGCACTTAATTTTTCATTAATAATCGTCTTCAAACGGGCAATTTCCCGTCGGGTGTTTTTAATTCTTGCAGGGTTTTCAACCTGACCTGCAATGGCTTTGTTGAAGTGAAGATCAGACAATACTTCTTTTTCATCTTCAATCCTGGCCTCTAATTCAGTAAGTGATAATTCACGCATTTCGTGTGCTTTCATAATCCTCGGTCCGTCTTAAATTTCGCTATCGTAATCGCGACGTTTAATAAATTTCGTTTTTATAGGAAGTTTATGAGAAGCTCTTCGCAACGCTTCTTTTGCTTTGTCTTCGCTTACACCGGCAATTTCAAATAGAATTCTTCCAGGTTTTACCACAGCAATAAAGTGATCCAAAGCACCTTTACCTTTACCCATTCTTGTTTCAGCAGGTTTGCTGGTAATAGGCCGATCCGGAAAAATTCTGATAAACGTTTTTCCTTCACGTTGAAGCGTTCTCGCAATCGTTACCCTGCAAGCTTCAATTTGTCGGGAAGTGATGAATTTCGGCTCCATCGCTTTGAGTCCAAAACTTCCGAAAGCCAGCGTGTGGCCTCGTTGTGCGTTTCCTTTAAGCTTGTCGCGGTGAACGCGGCGTCTATGAATTCGTTTGGGTTCTAACATTGTATTCTGTTTCTATTAGTTACGTGAACGTCTTCTGCTTCTTCGGGACTTTCTTTCTCCACGACTGCCTCGGCCTCTGCTTTGCTCTTGTTCCTGCTTGGCTTGCGAGCCGGGAGCAAGATCAACATCACCAATAATTTCGCCTTTGAAAATCCAAACGCTTACACCGATAGATCCATAAATGGTATTTGCGGTCGTATTTGAATAATCAATATCGGCACGAAGAGTATGCAGTGGAACCCGTCCTTCTTTATAGTGCTCGGTTCGGGCCATTTCTGCACCGCCTAACCGGCCGGAACATTTAATTTTAATTCCTTTTGCTCCCATTCTCATGGCAGAAGAAATCGCGGTTTTCATTGCCCGACGGAAAGAAACACGTGCTTCGAGCTGCTGAGCAATATTTTGACCAACTAAACTCGCATCCAGTTCAGGCCGCTTGATCTCACTAACATTAATTTGAACTTCCTTGTTGGTGATTTTCTTCAACTCTTCTCGGAGCAATTCAATCTGCTCACCACCTTTACCGATAATTACACCGGGCCGGGAAGTATTGAGGGTCAGAAGAATTCGTTTCGGGGTCCGTTCAATCACTACATTGGAGAGACCTCCGTTTCTGAGTCGAGCATGCAGATACTCTCTTAACTTGGTATCCTCATACAAGATAGCTTGTTTATTATCTTCGGAATACCAATTGGAATCCCACCCTCGAATAATTCCAAGTCTAAGTCCTATTGGATTGGTTTTTTGTCCCAAATTATCCTCGTTTAATTAATCAGTTAAAGTTTCTTCTTGCTTCGCTACAACTACAGTAATGTGGCAGCTTCGCTTGTTGATTCTGTTAGCCCGGCCCTGAGCTCTGGGTTGAATTCGTTTCAATGTAGCTCCTTCATCTACAAAAATAGTTTTGATGAAGATCTGGTCGTCATCCAGACGCTCTTCCTGGAACTTGTCTCTGATATTGGCCGCAGCAGATTTAACTACTTTTGATACATCAATAGATGCGCCTTTGTTTATGAATGAAAGTTTTTTCAGAGCTTTATCAACACGTTCTCCGCGAACAGCATCTGCAACAAGCCTCACCTTTCGGGGAGATTTACGTAAATGACGTTGTACTGCTCTGGCTTCTAATACTGACGTTTCCATGAATCAATCTAAATTATTTTGCCTTTTTTAAAGGATGGCCACGGAATGTTCTGGTTGGTGCAAATTCACCCAACTTATGTCCGACCATATTTTCAGTTATATATACAGGTATAAATTGTTTGCCGTTATGCACTGCAATCGTCAATCCGATGAAGTCCGGAGTAATCATTGAACTTCTGGACCAGGTCTTAATTACCTTTTTCTTGCTGCTTTCATTAGCCGCATCAATTTTGCTTTGCAGCTTATAATAGACGTAAGGCCCTTTTTTTAATGATCTTGGCATACTTTCTAAACTTTATGCATTCTTTGTTTTACGACGTCTAACAATGTATTTAGACGATAATTTATTTGGATGTCTGGTTTTCTTACCCTTCGCTGCCTGACCCCATGGTGATCTTGGATGGCCTCCGGAAGCTTTTCCTTCACCACCACCCATTGGGTGATCAACCGGGTTTTTAGCAACACCACGTACATGCGGGCGTCGTCCTAGCCATCGGCTTCTTCCGGCTTTCCCTTTCGATGTATTGAAATGATCGGGATTGCTTGTTGCTCCAACTGTTGCGAAGCATCGTCCCAAAATCAATCGTGATTCGCCGGAAGGCAGTTTAACAGTAACATATCGTTCTGTTTTGGCTACCATTTGAGCAACTGTTCCTGCACTTCGGCAAAGTTGCCCGCCTTTACCGGGTTCCATTTCAATATTATGAATGAAGGTACCGGGAGGCATGCTGATCATTGGCATTGCATTTCCAACTTCCGGTTGGGCAGATTCAGAACTGATAACAGTGTCACCAACTTTCAGTTTATTTGGAGCAATAATGTATCTCTTCTCACCGTCAGCATACGCCAGCAAAGCAATTCGTGCAGTTCTGTTCGGATCGTATTCAATGGTCTGCACTTTTGCCGGGATATCCATTTTATCTCTTTTAAAATCGATAACCCGATACTTACGCTTATGTCCTCCGCCACGGTGGCGCATTGTCATCCGGCCACGGTTATTTCTTCCGCCGGATTTATGAAGACCTTTCGTGTGACGCTTGCTCGGCCTGTTTGTAGTAACTTCGTCAAAAACAGGCGCCGTTCTGTGTCGCTGTCCCGGAGTGTTTGGTTTTAATTGTTTGGTAGCCATTGTTTAATTCGTTTTAAATTTCTGCGAAGAAATCAATTTCGCCTTCTTTCAGTGTAATGATTGCTTTCTTCCAAACTTTGCTTCGCCCTTCCACAAATCCACCCTTCGTGTATCGGCCTTTTGGCTTAGAAGGCATTACCATCGTGTTTACCCTGGCAACTTTTACATCCGGGTATTTCTCTTCGATAGCTCTTCTGATTTGTGGTTTGGTAGCAGACCGGTCAACTTCAAAAGCATATTGCTGATGCTCTTCCTGAAGACGGGTCAATTTTTCAGTAATTAACGGTTGAACTAATACACTCATGCTGCTTCCTCCTCAACTGTAGGCTCAAATGTTTGCTGAAGAATGGCTAAAGCACCTTCCTGAATGACCAAAACATCTGCATCCAAAATTTCATAGGATGTCGGTTTATTTCCTTCCAGGACAGAAACTCCCGGAATATTTCTTGCTGATAAATACACCGTATTATCAGTTTCCGGCGTTAAGAAAAGTACTTTCTTTCCACTCAGCTTAAATGCTTCCAGAATGTCAACAATTTGTTTCGTTTTAGGCTCATCAAAAGAAAAATCCTGAGTGATGTAAATAGCTTCTTCAGATGCCTTCAAGGACAGTGCAGACTTTCGTGCAAGTCTTTTTGCTTTCTTCGTCAAACGTACTGTATAATTTCGCGGCTTGGGTCCAAAAACAGTACCACCACCTTTAAGGAGTGGAGATCGGATAGACCCACGACGTGCCATACCGGTACCTTTTTGCTTATATGCTTTCTTACCACCGCCTCGAACTTCACCTCGTTCTTTGGTACTTGCTGTGCCCTGGCGCCGATTGGCAAGAATTCTGCGAACATCTTCGTAAAGAACCGTTTCATTTGGTTCAATGGCGAAAATCGAATCACTCAGCTCAGCTTTTTTGCCGCTGCTTTTTCCGTCAATTTTATGAATCGTCAATTTCATGAGGTCGCTTCCTCTGATTGATTATAAATTTCTACATAGCCGCCTTTCGCTCCCGGTATCGATCCGGTAATAAGCAGCATATTGGATTCAGATAAAATCTTGGCAACCGACAAGTTTTTAATTTTCGTGCGTGAATTGCCAGATCGTCCAGCCATTCTGGTCCCTTTAAAAACTCTTGAAGGATCAGAAGCCTGACCGATAGAACCCGGAGCTCTTTCTCGGTTATGCTGTCCGTGGGTTCTGTCACCAACACCGCTAAAGTTGTGTCGCTTCATAACCCCGGTAAAACCTTTTCCTTTTGATATACCAACTACGTCAACCAAATCACCTACATTGAATACATCTTCAATTGTTAATTGATCGCCAAGCTCAAGTCCTTCAGGAAGGTAATCTCTGAATTCAGTAACAACTTTCTTAGCAGATGTACCCGCTTTGTCGAAGTGTCCTTCTACAGCTTTGGTAACACTTTTGGCCTTTTTATCAAAAGCAGCGATTTGAACGGCATTATATCCGTCTGTCTCCACTGTTTTTATCTGGGTAATGGTACAGGGCTCAACTTCAATGACTGTTACGGGAATACTTCTCCCGAGCTCATCAAAGATGCTTGTCATCCCTACCTTTTTTCCAATTAAACCACTCATTATCTCTATGTATTTAAACTTTAATTTCTACATCTACACCTGAAGGAAGCTCGAGCTTCATCAAGGCATCTACAGTTTGTGATCCGGTTGAGAGAATATCGATCAACCGCTTGTGTGACCTGTATTCAAACTGTTCACGTGATTTTTTATCAACATGCACAGATCTGTTAACTGTAATAATACTTTTCTTGGTCGGCAGAGGAATTGGCCCGGATACAACCGCACCTGTAGACTTTACAGTCTGGATAATTTTCTCTGCCGATTTATCGATCAGGTTATGATCGTATGATTTCAGTTTTATTCTGATCTTTTGTTGTGTTGCCACGTATTAAAACCTCTTAGTCATTAATTTTACTTACCACACCGGCCCCGACAGTACGTCCGCCCTCGCGAATCGCAAACCGCAAACCCGGCTCCATGGCCACCGGCTGGATCAGTTTTACATT
>NZ_JAKEDS010000007.1 GCF_021462415.1 Rhodohalobacter sp. 614A | reverse complement strand
TGCTGGCAGGCTGCCATGGACATTACTAACAAAGCGAAAAGCAATGAGAACAGATGTTTTGATTGAATCTTCATTTTTTAAAACTTCGATTAAGATTAAATTGGTATAATTAAGGACACTAGAAAAGAATCCATATAGATTTATGGAGAATTGCTAGCCATTCCTTTCGTGATAAAATCATTAATATTTTCCTGCACATAGTCTGGGCAGGCACCAGGCTTAGTAGCTACAAAACCTCCTACAGCCGAAGCAAAATCTAATGCATCCTTTATTTTACATCCGGTTAGCTTTTTTGAGAGAAAAGCGGCTAAAAAAGAGTCTCCGCTTCCCACAGTATCTTTAACTTCAATTTTATAGGCAGTGCTATGAAATCGATAGGCTTTGGAATAATAACAAGCTCCGTGTCCTCCCTTTGTCAACAATATTTCGTCAATGTTAAACTTCTCCATTAAACTACTCACCATTCCTGCTTCACTTTCATTGCCAATATCATCATGCCAGTGATGTAAAATATGCAATTCGTTTAGGTTCATTTTTACAAGGCTGGCTTCTTTCAGTAGGTATGTAACTTCATCTTTTTTAAAAAAAGGTTCCCTTAAATTGATATCAAAAATCTTGTAAGGAGCTTTTCTTAGTAATTGATGCAAAGTGTTTCGTGTAAGGTAATTCCTCGCCGAAAGCGAACCATATACAAAAGCATCCGAAGCTTCCAGTAATTTCACGTAGCTATGCTCAAATTCTATATAATCCCACGCAACAGGACTTACTATTTCATAAAAAGGTTCGTTTTCGGCATTGGTTTTTATATTTACGGTTGAAGTGGAATGTTCAGAGTCTGTCTGGCAGTAATCAGCTTTTAAGCCCAGGTTTTTCAATTCTTCTAATAGATCTTCTCCGTCAGAATCTTCACCAACTCTACTTATGACTACCCCTTCTACACCTAATTTATTTAAATGATAAGCTACATTCATGGGCGCCCCGCCAGGTTTTCTTCCCGATGGCAGATCGTCCCAAAGCACCTCCCCAAAACAAACTACTTTTGGCTGTTTCATGTTAGCGACGGTTTGTATTTTGAATAACATCTGCAATTAAAGGACGGGGACCTCTCTTTCTTAATTCATCCACCGCTGCAAGATAATGATTCAAAAACCGGTCAGAATTACCGATCTCTCCAAACAAACTTTCAATTTTAAGAAAGGCTACAGGATTATCTTTATCTGTATTGCTGATCGCTTTTTGCAGCAGATCATACTTTTCATCTATAATTTCATACCTCTGACCGTCATCATTTTTCCCATCAAGCTCAAGGTACCGATACCAGCTGGCCACAATAGCTGCACTGATTTTTATTTGTCCGTTTGTTTCAATTTGTGATTTAATAGTTGGCAGTAAGAACTTGGGAAGTTTAGCTGAAGATTCAGAACAAATCCGCGAGAGCTTATCTTTAATATTCGGATTACCAAACCGTTCTATTAACTTCTCCTTATAGGCGTCCAGGTCAATCCCTTCTACTTGTCCCAACGTGGGGCTTACTTCTTCATTAAAAAATTGACACAACATCTTTTCCAGTATTGGATCTTTTACGGCTTCATCAATTGAAGTGTATCCCAGCAAAGTTCCGATAATCCCTAACAGGGAGTGCCCAGCATTTAAAAGCCTGAGCTTCATCATTTCATAAGGTTCAACATTACTTACAAATTGTGCGCCGGCCTTCTCCCATTCAGGTCTTCCATTCACAAAATTATCTTCAATGATCCATTGTGTAAACGATTCGCACACAACAGGCCAGTTATCCTCAATATTAAATTTTGTCTTTAACTCCTCAATGTCATCAGGAGTGGTAACCGGAGTAATTCGATCAACCATACTATTCGGAAAACGGACATTTTTTTCAACCCAACCGACCAGATCTCTATCCTGTTCTTTAATAAAGGTGAGAAACATTTTCCGTGCTATATCGCCGTTAGTTTGAATATTATCACAGGAGAGAATAGTAAAACCCGGAAACCCTGCCGCTTTTCTTTTGTTCAGCGCTGCCGCCAAATAACCAAATACCGTTCGTGGTTCTTCGGGGTGATGTAAATCCCACTGCACATCCGAGTTGCTGAAATCGAATTCACCTGAACTGTCACTCAGATTATAGCCTCCCTCGGTAATTGTGAGGCTCACAATCTTTGTTGTGGAGGATGCCAATTTAATAATTGCTTTTTCTGGGGCATCGGGAGCTAAAATATAGTCAATAATTGATCCTACCACCCTTGGGTTACTACCGCCATCAGGAGATTTCTCCACAACCGTGTAAAGAAAATCCTGTTCCGATAAAGCCTGCCACATAGATCGGTCTGCTTCACGAATACCTATTCCACAAATCCCCCATTCATCAGCATCTTGTTTACTCATCAACTCATCCGTATAACAGGCCTGGTGAGCTCGATGAAAACCTCCCACCCCAATATGTACTATACCTGGTTTTAGATTATTCCTATTATATGCTGGAACTGCAATTCGTTTTGATATCGAATTTAAATTTCCTTGATTTAATATCATTCTGTTTTAATTGCAATTGTGTTGTTTATTATTATCCATTCGCTTACAAATTGATGCTCACAAATATTATAAAACCCACGTTTACAAGGTGGGCACTGGCCACAGACCAATTGGGGTCTTGCCGTTACCCTCATCTCTGGTCTAATTTTTTTACGTTCTTACCTATATTTTCTACCACGGCTGAAAACTCATGGCCTTGAATAACAGGATAAACGACCGCTGGGTATTCTCCGTGAAATACGTGAATATCTGAGCCACATACACCGATGCACTTAATTTTTAAAAGAACCTCGTCTTTACTAATACCAGAAAAACAGAGTACTTCACGAAAGGTAAGGCTTCTCGGTTCAGTTATTATAGCTTGCTGCATATCTCAAGTAAAAATCGGAGCAAAATAATTCAAGTTGACGAGTTTTTGTATCAAATACTGATATCTTACTGAAGTTAATAATGTCCATATAAGCCTAACGTTGTTGAAGGTTAATTTGTAAGATTAGCTCCATATTTTATTAATGTATTACGGAGTTTCTTGATATCAACCTCCGAAACATTTGTACCATACTGAGCACATAATGCAGCAGCCACACCAGCAGCCTGTCCAAGACCCATTGCAGACGCCTGCACACGAACCGATGCCGAAGATATGCCGTCGGCTGAAAACGCTCTTCCACCTACTAACAAATTTGGGAAACCCGGAGCTATTAAGCACCTGTATGGAACAAAAGCAGCATCTTCTAAAAACTCACACAGCTGGTTATTTGATGACGAAGAATGTATGTCTACTGGATGGCACCCCCTTGAAATAGCATCATCGAAATTACGAGCCTCTATATATTCTTCCCCTGTAAGTGTGTGAACCCCTTTAATTCTACGGGTTTCGCGTGTACCTGTTTGGGGGGCAGTCATAACAAGATGAGCATTCTCGAATGCTGGAATATTCTTTTTTAAAAGATCAACAAATGTAAATACGTCTTCCCTTAGCACGCACTCGGCATTTGTTGCCTCACGATTGTTCGCCATATCTGCATAAGTACGTGTCATATTTACTAATACAAGATCGTTGGCAAGAATTCCGCAATACCAGGGGCCACCATACTGAGGAAGATCTATGTCCAAATCTTCAAATGCCTGCCTGATATCTAAGTCATGATAATTTACTTTATGTTCGTTATGGCGAATCTTTGGAAGAGAGTCCGTATCAACCCCTCCCAACATAAAAATCAGTGATGCCGGTTGGAGTTCTGAGCTTTTCGGCTGCATTGGTACTCCAGCCTGATACGAAAGATCAGCATCACCAGTACAATCAATAAAATATTTTGCAGCTATTGCTTCTGTACCATTTTTATTCTCCAGAATTACATGAGTCAAATTGTTTTCAGACTTTTTACAACCGGTGATATAAGAATGGAAATAAAGAGATACACCTGCTTCAAGAACCATACGCTGTGCAATAAGCTTATATTTTTCAGGTGAAAATGTAATGTTACCCGAAGGTTTTTCTTCTCTGGCTCCCTCGATATCAATGAGACGTTCTATAAACTCCCAAGGAATGCCATCTATTATTCGTCGCTGATTGTAGTTAAAAACACTGATTGGCGCAACGAGGCTTGCTGTAGCCATACCTCCAAGAAACCCGTATCGTTCAATAAGCGCAGTGCGAGCTCCACCTCTTGCTGCAGCAATAGCTGCAATAAAACCAGAAGGACCTCCACCACAAACAACAACATCATATTCAGCAATCACAGGTATTTCCCTTGTTTGTCTTATTTTCTCCATGAGTAATGAGTTCTAATAAATTTTAAAATTGATTTTTTTCATGCATTCCT
Organism: Rhodohalobacter sp. 614A; assembly: GCF_021462415.1. Taxonomy (NCBI): domain Bacteria; kingdom Pseudomonadati; phylum Balneolota; class Balneolia; order Balneolales; family Balneolaceae; genus Rhodohalobacter; species Rhodohalobacter sp. 614A. The sequence continues at coordinate 38,040 of NZ_JAKEDS010000007.1, read as the reverse complement.
TCCCTTATAAACACGTCATACGTTTCAGGCTCGCGTAGCATGATTCGTTCCGTCATACAAACCCTTTCTACTGTGTGAGAAAATCATCTCAGATTTGTCTGGGATAATTTTGTTTTGAAGCAGTTTTAAATTCAAGCTACTAACCTTAGGCTGTTCAATACATTCACTCTTTCAGAGCAATCTGAATATTAAGCCTAAAGCTGGGTTTTTCACCTTCGATATGGCAGTTTAACCTTAGCCAATTCCCAAAGTGGTGGACCTTTACAAAATGAAGTCCTTTCTTATTAACCGAAGTCAAGGCTGATCCTTCCTTCGCCCAACTCATACCGTCATGCGAAATTTCAACTTCTGCCGTAAGTTCTGGAGCTTCTCCTGATAGATCTTCAACCATAACAAAGAATATACATTCACTTGCCCAGCCCGCTTCAAATGGATTGGTTTGGAAATCTTCTTTAAAATCTTTTTTTACTTCCAGGTGTGCCGCATTAAATACCTTCATACTTCAATCTTTTTTAAAAATTTGATGACTGACTTATTTATGAGTTTTCCAAATTATTCCTGTGATATTACTACAGAGTCCACAAACAGGAATACTCTTCTTTTTGCATCATTTTCAACCCACACCAGAGGATTCATTAACCCATCAATTCTATCATAAGGAGCACTCACCTCTATAGGAAAATCACTCAAATCAAATGTCTGGTCTTGGCATTGCATCTCTACATATCTGCGGTTTTCGGTATCAAACAACAATCGGAAGTATTGCCAGTTGATCTTACAATCGGTTTCGTTGTAGCATAAATCCTGCTGGCCCTTAGGGACATCTTTAAATCCGTCATGCCTTCCGTCAGGATACCGACGCCCAAACCAAAATGGATCAACACCCTTCTTACACCAGTCCCCTTCAGTGCCATACGCCCATTCCTTATCCGTTACATCAGCAGGGCTGATAAATTGCCACTTCTTTTGAAGTTCACCATTTACAGAGTTGAGGTATCTTGCCCCTACAAAATATCTGTTTCCGCGTTCTTGTAGATCAAAACCAGCACCAAATGAACGAATTGAATTTTCATGAAGCCCAGGGAGCTCACCTTCTCCATCTACCTTGTCTTGTTCTGCTGTAAAAGCAAACCACATCTCAAATTGCAAGTATTTTCTCTTACGCTGATGGAACGATAGCCGTTTTATGGCGTGTCCCATCGATCCAGGAACCGGCGGTTCTTCGTATGGTCCACAAACCGGCCGTGTTGATACTTTTAAACTATATGTTCCTGACAGTGCTCCATGGGTACCTGGATAGCGGAATGTTGCTGAGCTCAGCATCGCAGCTGGCCACTGGTGTTTAGATAAAATACTTGGACTTTCTTCAAAATCAGGTGCTTCACAAAAGTTAGGCATAATTTCCATCCATCCGTGATGCCCCTTGGAGAACACATCATGGACCAAAACTCTTTTTAATGGCTGAAATCTGCTTACTGTTATCGTATCACTCATTATATTAGCATGTAAGTTTAGTTTTAAATTGGTTTTAGGATTTATTATTGAATGGACTTGAGTTATTTTTTTTATTTCATTGGTTCAATAGCCTTGACAAAACTCCCGGATAGGTTTCTCCTGTAGCTGTTCCACTGCCTTTTACATGCACTCCTTTGGTAATAGAATCCCCGAAGCATATTACTTTCATACCAGGCTCCACCAAATTGTTGCTCAACATAAACTTGTAGATCAAGTTAGCCATTAGTTCATATCCCTTAGGTGTGGGATGAACGCCATCGGTGGCTTTACTATTTTTTTCATTTCTGATAAATTCATCTTCGTTATGTGTAGGTATTCCTCTATCGGTAAACTCACGGTTCATATCAAAAAAGAATATCCCTTTCTCTTTTGCTATTTGCCTCATCACATTCCCTGCAGTTTCTATTCTTGTGTTAGGAGGTTGTACATATGCATCCCGGCCATGTCTTCTAAAAAGGTAAGTGGTGTCTACAGGGATTGGGCTTATTAATACCACCTCAATATTTCTTTTTTCCAATCTATTGACTATATGATTCAGATTATTTTCATATTCATTTACTGATATCAGTTTGTTGGAGTTAACCATGTCATTGGTTCCAATCATCATTAATACGACATCAGGATTATGAGATATAACATCTGAATCTATCCTCTGCAAAAGATCTCTACTTGTATTTCCTCCTATTCCCGCATTCATAACCTGAATCTGTAAATCCGAGATCATAACTAAAAATGCAGAGACGATAATCCATACCTTATTGTAAACTTTCATCACAAAGAGAGTTTTTTTGAAAAAATTTAATTTGAGCTTTTCTAAGTGTTATTTGCTTGAGTAAGGGCCATAAACTTTTTCAACTCTATAATTTTTTTCGTCCGAATCATTTAATACATACACATAGTATTCGTCCCCGCCGGGATTCACTCGTACCACGACATGTCCCTGTAAACCTTTCAGCCTATGAATATTATCTCCCAACCGTGACTTATTGGCATCCGTCATATTGGTAGAAAATATTTGACAACTATTGTTTGCAGCATAGATCCTGGATATGGTTTCAGGATTAGGATGTACGTCTCTCCAGGTATGAGCTACTACCACCTTCGGAGTTAAGCTGTTAAGAAGAGCATCACTATTACAGTGAGCAGTACCATGATGATTTGCTTTCATCACATCTACAGCTGGAACTACCTCTGCCACTGGTGCTTCAATATCTCTCCAAGGGTAAGTAGATCTCCCGTTATATTGAAGATCTCCTGCAGTGAAATAATTAAAATCACCGTATGATAACAAAAAACCCAAGCTGAAGATATTTTCTGCTCCAATTACCCCGTCTACGTTAGAGCCTGAAGGAAGCGTGTTTACAGATTCCGATCCGGTTCCAGTCCACACCATTCCATTTGAAACAACATTGCGAATCTCAAAATTTTCATATTTTGATGGATTCTCCATCAGAGTGATCTGATCATTTCTTCCAGCAATGAATTGCTCTGCTGTTGCACCATACGCTGATTCAGCCCATTCGATAAAATGAATGTAATTCGTTATTCTGGCGGTTGAAGTCATATCGGTTGGATAGTTGTAATCTGGATATCCCCTATCCAAAATTTTATCAAAAGTGATTTTCGCTCCTACTTCGGTGATCCCTCCCATTCGAAAATTTCGCGTAGGATCCAACGGTAAATCATCACTGTAGCTACCCATATGATCTGGATCGAAATGGCTAATCATTAGATAGTTTAACTTTTTACTGGCCGGCTCAATAAAGTGTCTCGCATAATTTGTTATTGCCTGTCCCGGAGACACATTAATATTCGGCTTTTGAGGTGGAGGGGGTATTTCATGTGTAGGGGATATCAGGGAACCTGCGGCATCGATCAACATAGTCGTTCCATCGGGAAAAATCAGCAAGGAGCTTTCCCCACGTCCTGTGTTGATAGCATGAATGTCCAAATATCCTTCTTCCCAAGCTGGAAGTGTCTTTGGAATACTAGAAGAATCCGCAGGAGTGACGGGTCTTTTATCAGTCTTATTATTAACACTACAGGCAGATTGAATGAGTAATATAGTACCAGCAAGAAATAATATAACTTTCTTCATAATTCTTTTGTTTTCATTGATATTGGACATGTTCGAATTCGTTTATGTATTGCCCTTTGTTTTATATAAAAATGCCGTAAGAGCTTTAAGTATTAAGGTTAAGCATAAGATTGCCCCACTTGTAAATAATAGAAATGATTTTTCTAGCGGATTTATAAATGCCAAGCCTCCTATAAAAACGCCTAAAGCAACTAAGGTAAACAAGATGATTTTAATGGTAAGCTTAGATAGAGATGCAGTGCCCGTATAATCAACATCAGACTTAGACGCCTTATTTGTATTAATAAATTTGACAGTATTGTCCCAACCAGAATCAATCCCTTTTTTCCTTCCTAAAACTTCTACCGTTAATAAAATGGTAACTGGAACAAGCAATCCAATAAATGCATCTACAAATTCAACATTTGACTGAATAAAAGAAGCTACTTGAAAACCAATATCCCATACACCTTCAAAAATAATGGGATCGGAGAATGCAATTTTAATAATGAATCCAATGGAATAAGTTATTCCTAAAGAAACCCATACAGATTTTTGGCTTATATATTTAGAGAAAAGACCCCAGACAGCTGGAATGGCAAGAGGACCGATTACTAAGGTTAGAAAGGACACTACGACTCTTTCAGCGCCTCCTAAAAATGGGATCAAAATAGCAAATGTAATAATGCATAATCCGAAGAGTAGTGTAAAAAGGCGTGCAACAGAGAGTAGTTTTTTTTCAGATGCCCCAGGCTTTATTTCCCTATATATGTCATAAGTAAATACATTTGCAAATACATTCAAGGTTGAATCTATCATACTCATTGTAGCAGAAAGCATTGCTGCAACCATAATCCCTAAAATTCCAGCTGGTAGGACATGCTGGCTCATTAGTATATAAGCCTGTTCTGGATTCGCGTCAGGATTAATTACCTGATATAAGAATGTTGGAGTGTACCAAAATATTGGAGTTATCAAATATAGTGCAGCGACAAGATAAGCAGCTTTTTTAGCCTCATTCTTTGTAGGTGTACTAATATAGCGTTGCACAAATGGCCAATCACCACTAATCGTAAAAAAATTAATGATACACCATAATATCAGCCAAACAAATGAATACTCTTCACTTACTAAAGAGAAGTAATTTTCAGGAAGGTTTTGAGTGAAATTTGTAATTCCACCTATGCTTTTAAAGCCAAGAGGAATAACAATAATGATGCTTACAATTAAAACTACAAATTGTACTATATCCGTTACTAATACTGCCAGAAAACCACCAGCGATTGTGTAGATGATTGCGATAGACCCAAGAATAATGATGGCTGAAGTAACAGACATATTTCCGGTCGAAGGATCACGCAAAAAGTTACCTTCAGGTAACGCAATAAGTGCAACCATTATAACAGAAATCGCATATAAAGCAACTGCTGTACTTACAGTACGGCCTATGAGGCCAAGAATCATATAGAAGTTTATAGTTTTTTTACCAAACCTTATCCCTAAAAATTCTGCAGGAGAGTCAATCCTTAATCCATTCCATCGGCCTGATACAAATAAACCAGTAAATATCGACGCGATACCTAAAGCCATGGCAATTATTACAGCAACTATTCCAGAACGATAAGCTACCCCTCCCCACACGACAAAGGTTCCTGCAGAAAATATTGTCATATATGTTGATAAACCTGCTATCCACCAAGATGTATTTCTCCCCGCAATGAACATGTCTTTTGAATTCTTAATCTTTCGGCTAAGAATTCCGCCCAAAATCAATACTCCGATGAGGTAAATTGACAGCGATATATAATCTGTTATAACCAATATTTTATCCTTTCAAATTCAGTTTTTATTAGTATTTGAATACTCTATTTTTTGAATAGAAGCTTTCGGGGGTATTTGTGGCAGGTTCCTTAAATTTTGTAGATATCGTTATCAGGTACTGTTTCTAAGACCACAAAGGTTGCCAATGAATGTGATATTTAACGTACTTTACTCATTAAATTGAAGTTGTAGACGGCACTGTATCAGTCTGGAAGCCCCGCTAATGCGTGCGCTACTTCAATTGGGTAATTCGACTCTATCATTGAGGCTCCATTTCTAATGATATTACGATATGCCTCTGCACGTTTACTTTGAGTTTCAAGCTTGTCGTACGAAGAAGCTGATGCTATTAGGTATCGAACTTTATATTCGGATATGGTGTCGTAAAGTTCTTGTCTTTCGTTTTTTATAGTTGTGCCTGCTGCGATAAACATCTGGGAAGGAGAAATCCCTAAATCAAGATAGTTTTGAAATTCTTGGGTAGATCTAAGTGAAATTGAAAACATTCTTGCATTATTGTCCTCATAGTAAAACGAAGCTTCTTCTACACTTCTCACTAATGGAATGGTAAAAGATTCTGCATTTTTCTCCCGAATTATATTCGCCGTCAAATGTAGAGGAACATTCTTTTTATCAAGTATAAATGCGGTCTTACCCCGTCCCCATTCAAGTACCTCAGAAAGCGAGGGTATTTTATATTTGGTTGGATTCCCCTTATCATCCTTCAAATTAAATTGTTGCAACTCTTCCCACGTATAATCAATGAGCTTTCCTTTCCCATTTGTGGTGCGTTCCAGCGTTTCATCATGAAATACTACGATTACACTATCTCTTGTTAATCTTGGATCAATTTCAAAAATAGCTTCTGTGTGCTCTAAAACATATTCAAAAGCTGCAATAGAGTTCTCCGGAAGTTCATTTTCTACAGTTCCTCTATGTCCCTGAATGATGGGTTTGGCATTTTCATGATATTTAAAGTATTCATGTAATGCATTAGGAGTGGGGAAAGACAGATAATTGCTGTTACTTTCTGCTTTTTGAGCATTGGATATAACAGGTAGTAAAATTAAAAGAAAAATATAAAAAGGTTTCATTATCAATTGTTTTCTATGCATTTAATACTCTTTCTATAGAAATATTTCATTGCATTTAGTGAGAAAAAAAGGGTTTCTGAATACTATCAAACAGTGTGGGGATAATTAAATTCTAAGCTTACTTTCTTGATCATATAATCAGATATGAAATAAAAAATAGTCTTAAAGCTACGGTATTAACTTTCCCCACTTATTGTGCAAATTGAGGTTTAGTAACCCGGATTCTGTTTAATATTTTCATTTGCAAGAACCTCAGAGTTGGGAATTGGCCACAAATACTGTTTTTCATCAAAATTTCGCTCTATATAAAGAGCTATTAAACCAGCGTCATGCATGGGGCCAAAATCAGCAATACCATTTTCATCGATTTCAGGAGTCCAAGGCCAAAACCATAATCCTGGATCTGTTATTCTTTCTTTTAAAAGGGCCAAGGGGTGATGACCATAGTACGGTTTATAAGCTTCTTCAAACATTCTCCATCTCAAAAGGTCCCAGTATCTACGGCCTTCCCACGCCAATTCCATCCTTCTTTCAAGTCTTACAATCTTTTGAAGTTCTGTTTGATTTGTGGTAGTAATGGCAGGATATTCATGAATAGCTGAAATATCCGTTTTATAAGCTCGTGCTCTAACTTTATTAATAGCTTCTAAAACAGATTGATCAATTTCATTCAGTTCAATTTTGGCTTCAGCATACATCAATAATAAATCTGCATATCTAATAATTATTAAAGGCTGGTCATTATATCTTCCATCACTGGCTTTCCAAGAATTGGTCACCCATTTCTTTAACATTAAGCAATCAAAAGCTGCCCAAGGAGTATTAGCCTTACTATCTCTATTTGTAACCATCTCCCCTGTTTCAACATTTAATACTTCCAATGTATCTGGATGCGGTTGATATATAAACCCCACATGCTCAGTACCATGTTCAACTATGGTCTCTGTAAGTCTTGGGTCCCGATTTTCAAAAGGATATTTCGGATCAAATAATGGAGATTCATCAATAGGTAGTCCATCCGTATTCAAATAGGCCGCTAATAGCCCCCATGAAGGCTGAGCATCTGCAGTTCCTCCGGCTGTTCTAAGTATGAACCCTCTTGAACTAGAGTAATTTCCTAAAGAATAGTCCCTTGGAATAGCAAAAATAGTTTCAGATTCAATTTCTTTTGACCTAAAATATTCTCCGTAATCTGGATATAGTGAATATTTATCTAAGTTCATGACCGCTTCTGTAGATTCGACAACCATGGACCAATCGGACATATATAATGCAGTTCTTGCTTTCATTGCTAAAGCAGCTCCTTTATCGGCACGAAATTCACCTCCAGATCCAGTATTGTTTAACGGTAAGTGATTTATTGCATAGTCAAAATCTGTATAGACTTGTTCCAACACTACTTCCCGATCTGTTCTTCCCATTTCAAAAGCTTCATTGATAGATATTTCATCTGTATAAAATGGAACATCGCCGTAGAGAGTTATTAACCTAGCATAGAAATTGGCTCGAAAGAAACTAGCCTCAGCTTTTAATTCGTTAATTTGTTCACTTGGAAATTTTCCTTCAAGTTCAACTAAATTTTCTATTATTCTATTAGCTCTGCTTATTCCTTTATAGGTATTACTCCAAACCTCTTCAGCATCGCCCCACTCACTAGTGATTGACCCTACAGCAAATGAATAGGCTACTTGTCTTTGGGCCCAATCGTCAGTCCATCTATCCGTTTGAAAATTCCTCTCGAGTAACCATAAATACTCTCTATAAAAATCATTTAAAGCTAATTCAACCTGATCTGGATTTGAATACCAGTTTCCACTGGAAGCTTCGGATAGCGGATCTAAATTTAAATCGGTACATGAAACCGTTAGAATAAATCCAAAAAGTAAAATAAATATGTTAGTTTTCATTTTTTTTTACTCTGTTTAAAATTTAACATTGACACCAAAATTGAATGTTTGTGAGATATATGAATTACCCGCCATTTCAGGATCCCAACCATCAGGATAATTATCAAAGCTGAAAAGGTCTGAAATAGAGGAATGTATTGTTATCAGATCCAATGCTAATCTTTCAGTTATTTTTTGAGGTATTGTGTAGCTGATTGAAATGTTTTTTAATCTGATATACGAACCATCAATTAGCCAATGATCAGACATTACATAATTGTTATCCGCAACCATATTGGACAATCTGGGGTACTTTGCGTTGAGGTTCTCCTCTTCCGTATTATTGTAGCTCCAATAATTACCATCAATTATATCTGGTGGAGATAACCAGTTTGCCTGGAATGGCATAACCATGTCTGGAATTATTCTACTGTTTTGTTTAGCTACACCTTGTATGGCTAAAGAAATTCCAAAGTTTTTGTAATTAAGATTAATATTACTACCAAATATTAATCGTGGCAGTGATCCACCTAAGAGTACCTTATCGTGCTCGGGGGTTATCTCCCCATCCGGCTCTCCTTCTGGCCCAGAAATGTCAACATACTTCAAATCACCAGGACGAGTATTAGAAACAAGAACAGGTGAATTTTCAACCTCTTCCTGTGTTTGAAAGATCCCATCTGACAAATAACCATACCATTCATTGTACTCACTATCTTCTCTGATTATTTGGTCACCAAGAAAAACAGTACCACTAAGGTCACCCATAGTTGATTTAAAATCGGAAACATTAAACGAAACTGAATATTCGAAATCTCTGATTTGATCTCGCCAGCCTAATTCTATATCCCAACCCTTTGTGTGCATTGTGCCTGCATTCTGATCTGGATCCTCAAAACCAATAAAGTCAGGAATTTCCAGCTTCAATAGCATGTCTTTCGTCTGTTTTTCGTAATAATCGAAGGATATTTCTAACTTATTGTCAAAAAAGTTGGCGTCAATTCCTACATCCCAAGTCTTTGTAGTTTCCCATGAAATGTCTCTTACAGCATAATTAACTTGCGCGGCCGCCAATCTTGACATAATGTTATTACCTTGCCAAAAAAGTGCATCTGTAGCAAAGTTTATTGATGCCTGATATGGATAGTACCCAATTCTCTCATTTCCTAAACTTCCCCATGAACCTCTCAGTTTTAAGTATGATAGTGGCTTAATGTTCGACATAAACGCTTCATTCGAAACAACCCACCCCCCAGATATAGAAGGAAAATAGCCCCACCTGTGATTTGGATGAAATCTAGATGAACCATCGGCTCTAAAATTAACTTGAAGATAATATGTACTGAAATAATCATACTTTAACCGACCAAATAATGAACGATATGCAGACTCGATAGCATTTCCATTATTTATCATATTATCTCTGTTTCCAAGATTGAGATAAGGAAAATCATTTAGCTGAAAGCCAATGCTCTGTCCATTTAAAGATTCTTGGAAATATGAATAATCTTCATAGCCTGCTAAAAAATTCAGATTATGTTTATTTAAAAAAGAAACTTGATAGTTTACAAGTAACTGTTTTGTCAGAGTTTGTCGATCTATTCGATCCTCATATAGTGATGTCTCATTATAACCAGATATATACCCAGCTATTTGAGTAGGATCATTTGCATCGGTATAACTTATCTTTTTATTAAAATCCTTAGTTTTGAAGGAATGGAAAGTTGGGGCCAGTACTCCTGTAATAATTAGTTTATCAAGGGGCTTAAAGTCTAAAGAAACTCTTCCATTAAATTTATTGATCCACGTATCCTCAAATCCACCATTGTGTAGAAGTGCATACATATTTGATCCATCTTTACCACCCGAAATTCTTCCATCATCGTACATTGCCGAATATATAGGTGCATACTTATATGATGAATAAAGAGGATTGGCAGAAGGCCTTTCTGTTATACTTCTGTTAAACGAAATATCAACATTTGTCGATAGATAATCCGTAAAAGTAATATCATTATTTAATCTTGTCATTACCCTTTCATAACTCCGGTAATCGTATAGAGCATCAGTTTTTTCATACTGAATTGATGCCCTTGTCTTAATAAACTCACTCCCATGGCTCAGGGTAAATTGATGATTATGTTTAGGTGCATAGTCATTAATCAATAAGCTATTCCAATCAGTTAATGGATACTGATTTGGATTGGTTTTATTTCTTTCGATCCAGTTGGCAATTTCATCTCTGGAGAATGTTGTAAACTCACCATCTTCAGGATTCCCAGCATCATTCCACTGCATTTCATTGAACATCTCCATATACCTAATGGGCCCAACTGTTCCTGGCCATCTTGTTGGTTTTTCAAACCCATAATTAGAATCAAACTCAAAGTTAATTTCACCTACCTCTGCATTTTTTGTTGATATTAGAATCACACCTGCAGCTGCTCGTGCACCATAGATTGATGCTGCTGCGGCATCTTTCAAGACGGTTATCTGGTCAATATCATTCTCATTAATGTCATCAATGTTTTCATATGGAACACCATCAACAATTATTAAAGGCTGACTATCACCTATAGTCGTAATACCTCTGATCCTTATATCAGCAGAAGAGCCTGGCAAACTACTATTTCTTGTTACCATGACACCTGGCATAAATCCTTGTAGTGTTTGAGATAATTGGGTGCCATTTCTTGCATTTAATTCTTCCCCCTCAACAGTAGTAATCGAACCAGTTAAATCCTTCCTTCTTTCAAATCCATACCCCACCACTACCAAATCCTCTAGCATCTGAACATCCGGGGTCAGCTGAACATCAACCTCTGTTCTGCCATCGATTTCAACCTCCAAACGCTCATATCCTATATATGAAAACCCCAAAGTATTCAACCCCTCTGGTACGCTGATAGAATAATTACCGTCTGAATCAGTTTGTGTACCTATTATTCTTCCGGCCCTTTCTTCTGAATCCAAAACAAGTATATTTACTCCGGGAAGCGCTTCTCCACTTTGTCCGTCAGTAACATGACCATAAACTTCTTGAGATTGTTCTTCCATCGGCGATATGAGCTCATCCCCCTCTTCTTTTAACCAAACATTCTCCGTATTTACGGCAATAGTTGAGTTTATCTGTCTAAACCACAGTCCGGTTTGTGCCCCTACAGCCTTCAATAGATCAGCAACTGAAATGGAGTTGTAGTTAAAATCAAAAGAAGTTTGGACATCCCTTTTCAAAGAAGCCGGGTAAACAAACCGAAACCTGGTTTGATTCTCGACCAATTCAAACAACTCTGCCAGATTAGCTTTATTGATAGCGACTTGAATTTGAACGTCGTGAAGTGTTTGTGCTTCTACCTTTTCCGAGGCATGTATCATATTTGAGCATAGACACACAAGAAAAAGGGCTGCAATCGTTAGGCGAGACATCTTACCCAGTTTCCTCAATACTGTTTTTTTCATATTTTAGGGTGTTAACAGGTTATGGTTGACTTGTTAATGGCAGCCCGGCTGATCCGTCGCGCGAACTTCGAGATCAGACGGGCTATTTTTATATGTAGTATTTAAAATAGTTTTACTTTTTTAGAGATCTGGAAAAATCATCCAACAACAATCTCTCAAAAACTGCTTACTATCTATTCTTTGCTGCTTAAAATTACTTTATCTACTTCGTTATCTGTGTTTCTTTCCATTTTATATTCTATCCCAGCCACAAAATTCAGTGTTTCCAATACATGCTCCAGGCTTTCATTTTCAAACGTTCCGGTTACTTTTATTTCGTTGGCAGCAGAATCATCTATTAAGATTTCAACCCCGTACCAGTTTTGAAGAGTTGAGGCAACTTCAGTCAGTGTATTGTCTTTAAACTCCAAAATACCTTCACGCCAGAGTATTTTTGTTTGAATACCCTCCCCAACTGCCATTTGGTTATCAGTACTTGAATACCTGACCCATTGATTGGGTTCAAGTGTTACAGAAGAACTCAAACTCTTTTTATCGGCCACCCCTACCTGAACCCTTCCCTCTACCAAAGCTACTTCTACATCACCCAATTCAGGGATATATTTTACATTAAATTCGGTCCCTAATACTGTTGTGGTTAATTGGCCCGAGTGTACTTTAAATGGTCTTTTTTTGTCGGACTCTACATCAAAAAATGCTTCCCCCTCCAAATATACATTCCGTTCACTCGCCGAAAAGGATGAAGGATATTTCAATGTACTATTTGCGTTCAACTCTACACGGGTGCCATCAGGTAATGTTCTCGTGGTTATGGTTCGAACTGGGCTGGTAACTTGGCTGAAAAAAGGTTCGGAAGCTTCTTCATTTACGTCCATCAACCATACGGTCATCAAACTGGTAGCAACCACCAAGATTATTGCAGCAGCACGGAACATCCATGCTTTTTGTGGACTACCCCAAAAGTTCATAGAATGAGAAATCATTTGGGTTGTGACCACTTTTCTGTTCGTAGAAACCTGAAGATCTTTATAATCTTCCCCTTGAATTTTCTCTAGAATACCGGCTTTGACCTTTTTCTTGTTAAAATTAGTTAACAAATTTTCATCTGGGTTCAATAAACCCTCTAAAAAGTCAATATTTTCAGGTGATTGGTCCAACCACTGTTCCACTTGCCGGATTTCTTTGTTCGTACAATTCCCATCCAGGTAAGCTTTTAAAAGTCGAATATTTGGTTTTTTACTGTCCATCTACTCTTATATACCCGGACTTTTTTGGATACCCTTAGTTTTTTTTTAAAAAACTTACTTTGACAAGATTTAAGCTGGTTTCCATCTGTTTGTAATAGGCAGTAATAAAGAGAAAAGCTTATAACGAATGCCACAGGTATCTACAACCTTAGGGAGGCAATTAACGATAAACAAATAGTCTATGGCCAAAAGAAGCGATTTATCCCTGAAATTCTTCCAATTCCTTTCTGAGCACATGTAGAGCTTTACTAATGTGTACTTCGACTGTTTTCGGAGATATTTGAAGAGTTTCGGCAATTTCTTGATAGGTTAGTCCCTCTTCACGACTTAATTGGTACACTTCCTGTGCCCGGGGGGGAATTTTATCAAATACATCATTATACTTTTCCATAAAAATACCAGGCTTTTGCTCTTCACCAGCATGAGTATACCACTCTTCAACTTCTTCAGACTTTGGAATTTCATTCATGTCTGCCTTATACTCTACTATTTCTTGTTTCTCTTTAGACAATTGTGTCAAGGCTACATTCCTGGCAATTTTAAGTAGATAGGTTTTTAAATACTCTCCGTCGACATCTACGCTCTCTCGATACTTCCAAAGTTTAAAAAAAACAATTTGAACCCAATCTTCAAGCTGATCCGTTTTCTTGGTATAGTGGGAAAGAAAACGGGCAACCGAGGTTACATAAGAATCATATAGGTGTTCAAATTCTTTTTGTGTCATCAACTCAGAATCTAATTGAGCTTATAATATGATTAAAATTTTAAAAAAAATTATGATTAAAAATCTTTTCAGTGCTATAAAATGGGACAAATATGAAAACAAATTATTAAGGTAGTATTATAAAATCCTACGCCTAATAATCATATTCAACTCTCGTTATTAGGTCATTTTCTACACTCAAAACTTGAACTTCTACCTTAGCCGCTTCTTCAAAAATTTGTATAACTCAATAACCAAAACAGTATTGATCATTTGAAGACATGTAAATACTTTGTTACTTGGTTTTATCTCAACTAAAAACTGCTCAAATTAGCTGCCACTTTCAGAAATTTATATTATTCTTTGCGGTCGTTCAAGATTTACACTACCTAAGCCTTGAAAACTTAATATACAACCGTTGTATAAAAACAGTAATAATTTCTTTTTTTGTACATAAGAAAAAGATAAACGGCTGCTAAGCGATCAGAAGAGGTATGTTCGCGAGGTCGATTATTAGTCGTAAACTTCTGTTCCCTCCAGAGCCGTATAACAAAGCTTCATTGCAAAAAAACAAAAAATATATGGAAATCTCCTCACGAAAAGGAAATTTTAAAAGCTCCTTCCCCCCCTTGTGGCACCGATGTTTTCCCGAGCCATTGGAAATAGACCGGGGGTCACAAAAACCAAAAATTTCGCTTTCCAAACTCTGGTATGGCCTCACCTTCAAAAAAAGGAAACTTCCGCGCAACCATTTCGGGATACCGAACGGTAACCGGCAATGCTTTTACACGTATCGTTTGCCAATTCAGGCGGCTGAACTGGTATACCTGTGTCAATAGCTCTTCCACCCATTCATTGTCATTCAGGTGCCGGTTTCTCCACTCTCGATAGGATTCCTGACCGTCGCCTCCATCGGGATTTCCCGCTATATCGATATACACCTTAATCGGAAATGGGAACGATTTGAGGGAATCATCCGGCAAATCGAAACGTGTATTATTGCACAGCAAATATTGGCCGGGACCGCTTTTCATCCAGGTTCCGCTAAGCGGAAGATTATGAGTAACAGAACGATCGCTCAGTACAAGGTCTTGCGATGCTGTTTTTCGAATTGTGATAATTACAATTGGGATATCCAGACCCAGCTCTTTCAGCGACCGCTTAATCATCCTTGCTTCCTCGCGGTTCATACGCTTATAAAAATGAATCACAAGCCGTTCAACCCCTTCATTCTCCTCTTTGAATTGTTTAATCGCCTTTTGAAATGATCCGGCCAGCATCAGGTGGTCGTCGGCTGTAAAAGAATCAAAACTCCGGAAATCTCCATTATTGGAAAAACAAAATGCACTGCCAAGATACTTCTTTTGCTTTCGCCGCGGGCTGTATGCACCGACTCCAATCACCAGTTCATTTTTCTGCTTGCGCTCAAGTGTCCACGGTATCCCTCCCAATTTAGCAATTAACGCCAGTGAAATATTGGGCAGATAATAGGCGAATGACGGATTGGTCACTGAATCCACATCAACCACCTGGGAGGTAATATCATACTTCAACAATTCCTCCTTTAAACGGTAATAGACTTGGTTCTTTTTTGGATCAGGATCATCTCTGTGAATAGGACTGATATAGAGAGCACCATAATGTACATTTTCTCTCCAGTGCATCTGCTGAAGTTTTTGACGTATCTCCGGCAGCGGATTGTCAGTATTCGAGAATGTCATATGATGTTCGCTGTGATTCACGGGGATGCGGGCAAACGAATTCAGTCCGCCGAAGTGGCCTGTTCCGTCACGCATCATTTTATACAATTGATTGCCGGCTGTACCTGCATCCTTTTCCGAAACGATTAAAAACAGTTCGATATGAGAAACCGGCGGCGGCTGGAAAGGCCCTCCACTCTTCAGTCCTTCATAAGGATTTTTATCTGTAATTCCTTCGCCAAAAAGCAGGTTTGACGCTTCTACCGGAATTCGGTTGAGGCTGTCATTATTTACTTTGAGGAATCCGTTTGGGGAAGGTTTAAACTGTTCGACAAAATCGGCGTCGCAGATAAACTTTTTATAAAAGCGGTCAATATTCTCCGTATATCGTTTCAGTTTGTTGATCTTTTTCCATGGAGGGCGCGGTAAATTTAGTGCAGCAGCCACATCCCGATTTATAACCGGAAATACCTCTTTTCTGTTGATTCCCGTCTGTTCCATCAAATTTTCATACCTGTAGAGTTCTTTTTGATACACAACCGTTGAAAAATCGGTCGATTCCCCCCGGTATTCATAGATTGGTTTCAACCAGACATTCATAGTACCTGAATAGATGATGGTTAGCTCAAAGCCGTCGGTCAGTCTTCCATACGTCCCCCGTATACGGTAGCGTTCAAACTCTGCGATATCGTTTTTCTCATCGGTTCCGCTTTTAAAATAGAATTCGTTGTTCTGTATAAAATTCCGTTTTCTCAGGTACGCTTTATCCTCAAACCATTGATAGATACGATAGTTTAAGTAGTGTTTGGCAAACCTCGGACTTAACTCATACTTAACGGTTACCGTCATATCGGCCAATAGGTTTTCAGTAAAATCTGTATAAATAGGCTCGGTGTACATATCAGCCACATTTACAGGCATCTCTTGCGGAGTGAGTGGAAAAGTAGTACCGTTATCCGGTTTGCTCTCAAAAAAACTAAAGCGCTTCGACTTTTCTTCCAGTTCTAGGGGAATTACATTCAGTGTAACGTCTGTTGATTTCATAGGTCTGTAGTTATTTTTAGGGTATTGAGTTTCTCTCGCGAGAGGAGAAACATAAAGGAGAATCGCCGTAGACGGATGAGCCTTACAAGAAGTGTGTTCGTGATCTCAGTGGACTATTGTGAACACACCCCTGGCCAATCCCGTACAGCGATTGAGACTTTCCCCTCTCCCAAAGGGATTTATACTCATCAATTTCTTCGATGCGTACTCTTTTTCTTAAACTGCTCCATAAACATTTCAAAGTCTTCAGCATGAACCCACTTACTCTTGGCTGTAATTTCAATGACCTCCAAGTTATAATCACTGATATAGGTTCTCATTGTCCGGGGCGTTACGCTTAATTTCTCCTGTACCTGATATAAGGGTATGTATTGATCCAGCAGCCAGTGACCTTCAGTATTTGGCGGGAAGTTTTTTCCGGGAATTTGAGAAGTTCCGGTATGAGTCGCCTCTTCAGAAAAGAGGTCTTTAATCAAAAGGGCCATCTCAGCAGCTTCCGAAAATGGTTCACGTTCCGTTTCAAGGGTGTATAAAATCTCAGTCAGACAGCTCAAAATAGTGTTGTAGATTTCCCGATGCTCTTTTTCACTCTTCTCATCCGGTTTTGAATGGCCCAATAGCGTCTGCTTCCATTTTAAAAGCAAATCCTTCTGCTTTTCAGGTTCTGATATATACAATAATGTCTCACTCCCTTTTTGCTCTGAAAAGATTTTCCAACAGAACCAGGCGTTTTCAAGAATGTGCCGAGAATTCAACAGGCGATCCTGATGCAATGGATCTTGCTGACTTTGTTCTTTCTTCAATTGAGTGAGTAATTCTGTGATATTTTTCCCTGCTTCTGAATCCTCTTGAATACCTTTTAAATACCATTTAATTCTGTCTACAGTAGAAAACCAGCCCTTTCTTGAGGGTACCTGTGTTTCGAGATACCTGACAAATATCTCATCAACCCCTAATTCTCTTTCTTCCAGAAGGTGTCCAAATCGTTCATTAATTTCCACAAGAAGAATAAGAATGGAATCTTTGACAAGTGAGTTCAGATAGCGGAAAAGGGTAGCAATAATCTTATCCGGATTAGATATGGAACCCGAAATTCTCTTCTTGCACTCCAGCAGATAATCGATCAGTTGGTTTTGAAGCGACACCAACTCATACTTTAGAATAGTTAATTCCATCTGTTCCTGCCACTGATGCAAAACCTGCATGATCATTCTGCTCTCACACCATAGAACGGACCTGTAAAATCTGCAAATCGGGTGAAACGGCTCAAATGATGAGTTATTCATTTGATAGAATGAAGGCAGCCAAGATGAAAACCCGGATTGCGAAGCCGCCAGAGCCTGCCAGCGGGTCAATAGCATCTTATCCGCCTCCAGATATAACGCAGGGGTACTTGGTATGTCCCACAATTCATCAATAATAGGAAGCCTTTCCGCTTCATACTCTTCAATCAGAATGTGCGGCATCCACTGCCCAAACAACAATTCCCGATAGCCATCTGTCATTGAAAATGAAGGTTTCATAACTCGTGTTCTCTTGTGAACACCTATATATAATAAATTATGGGAAAACCTTTAGGGAGAATAAGGTGAAATTATTAGACTTTTTGGAACCCTCCCCTCTTATAAATCAATAACTTTCACATTTGATTCGTACTTATCCTCATTTAAGAGGGTACCTATGACGAAACTTTTAGCAAAATTATCGACACTCCGCATATCCGACACACGGATTATGATTTTAAAAGGTTAAATATTTGAACAAACATTGGTAAGAAACATAACAAAAACCATATTTTCGTCCGCCATTAATACGGTTGTTAGACGGCATTTCCCGATGTTTGATTTTCGAAATCAGATTTTAATAGTCTCTTGATTTTGTCAAACTGATCTTTTTTAGAAAGTACAAGCAATTTATCATTTGCTTGTAACTCTGTGGTTCCCCGGGGTACTAAGAACTTTCCTTCCCGGTTAATGATTACAATCAGTGCATCGTTAGGGAAGTCTAAATCAATGATTTTTTTCCCAATTATGGAATCCTTTTCATCAACAACAATTTCTTTGAGTGCACTTTTTGTATCTACGGATGGTTCGAACTCTATGGGAAATTTTGTTTTAGGGAGAATGGGAGAATCAACATGAAGCCACCGTGCAATCAGGGGGATAAACGGCCCCTGAATAAGAACAGAAGTTACCACTACAAAAAATACTATACTGAATATCAATTCGGCATTTTCCATACTGGCTCCTAAGGGAAATGTCGCCATGATAATGGGAACTGCACCACGTAATCCAGTCCATGAAATCATTAATTTTGAGCGCATCTTAAAACGACTGAAAAACAGCGATACAAAGACACTTACTGGGCGGGCAACAAGTATTAAAACTAACGCAACTAACAACCCTGTTCCTGATATCGCCATTATTTGAGTAGGAAACACTAGTAAGCCAAGCGTAAGAAACATAGTGATTTGCATTAACCATCCCAGACCGTCGAAAAAGTTAATTAAACTTCTTTGATGAATAAAATTGGAGTTTCCCAACACCATTCCCGCAATATAAACAGCCAAAAATCCGCTTCCTCCCATTAAATCAATAACAGAATAAATCAAGGGAACTAAAGCCAGCATTAACACCGGATACAGACCATCATATTCTAAATTGATGCTATTGATAATCCAGGTAGTAAGTTTGCCAAAAATGTAACCTCCAAGCAAACCAACAGATATCTGCTGAAAAAATAAAAGGGTCATTTCAAGCCAACCGAAATCCGGTAGAATCAGCAATTGGATAATACCAATGGCAAGGAATATAGCCATTGGATCGTTAGTGCCGGATTCAAATTCCATCAATTCCTTGAGACGATATTTGAAGCCCAAAGCTTTTGACCGAAGCACTGAAAACACAGCAGCAGCATCAGTTGAGGATACAATAGCACCTACCAGTACACCTTCAAGGAGACCAAAATTCAGCAGCCAACTTGTGAAAACTCCCACAATTAACGCACTGACTAAAACACCTAAAGTTGAAAGAGAAATGCCTGGAATAATAACTGGCTGTATTTTTTTCCATCGTGTATCCAGACCACCCGAGAACAAAATATAAATAAGTGCAATAATACCGAGGTATTGAGCTAATTCATAGTTATCAAAATAAATCCAGTTTAGACCATCTGAACCTACAATCATTCCAATACCCAGAAAGACTAATAATACTGGTATTCCAAATCGAGTTGAAAGCTTACTAGAAAAAATACTCAAAAGTAAAAGAAGAGCTCCTACAAGCAAGTATATTGAGAGCATGATGATATTTATGTAGTACTATTATTCATTTGCAAAATATCTTTCATGGAGTTCAAGCACAATATTAGTTGCAATAAAAATAGAACTATAGGCACCTACAATTAGCCTAACTAATAAGCAAAAAGTAAAGCTCTTTAGTGATTCGCCTCCAAAAATAAATAAAACAGTTACAACAAATATGGTGGCAAGAGATGTGATTGTTGTCCGGCTGAGTGTTTCATTAATGCTTTTGTTAAGTAGTCATGAGTTTTGTATTTGTTTATATTTTCTCTGATCCGATCAAAAACCACTACTGTGTCATTGATTGAATAACCTACAATAGTTAGAAATGCAGCAATCATTGGCTGGTTTATTTCGAGAAAAAAATGCTACTCCCTGAAGTAAAACAACAATCCCCAATGTAATAAGTACATCATGAGCCGGTGCGGCTATATCAGCTACTGCAAATGTCCATTTTTTGAATCGAATTAACAATTAAATACATAGTTGTATCCGATAATGTTGTAAGGAATATTTGTCTAAGTTCTTGCAATAAGTAATAATAAAACTATCCATTCCTTCGATCTTGATAGGTTTAGAAGTTGCACGGTTTGCAAAACGGTCCAAAAGTAACAGGACAAAATTTACAGCAGTGCTTACAATTTACATGGCGGGGATAGCTAAGCGGGCATTTTTATCTATCTATGGATCGAACACGGAAAGGTGTACCAGACTATGTCAGGTTTTCTCTTTAGTCCAGTATTCAAAAAAAAAGACAGCCCGTCGCCGGACTGCCTTTCCAGGTATGATTTGAAACAGCTTGATTAAGCTGCAACTTCAATTCCCAGGAACTGATTGTCTGAGACATCTTTTCCTGTTTCAGAACGGAATGAAAGATAACAGGCAATGTTTTCTCCACTCCACTCTTGCGGAATATCTACATCAACTTGTCCGTCCACCCTTGAGGCACCGTGAAGGCTGTAAACAACCTCGTCTCGGTCTGTATTGCTTAGCAACACAAGGGCTCCATCCGTGTCGGAACTACTGGATGTGCTTTGGGTATTCTCCCAGGTAATGGTTACTGTATCGGCAACCGAAAGGTCAGCCGCAGCATTGGTTCCCATGGCAAGATTTCCCTGGGAGAAGATCAGCTTCTCCCAGTTGATCTCAAGATCCGGGAATGTTCCGGTAATGGCCTCTTTTAAGTTCAGAGACATTCCACGATTCATCGGTGTTCGGTTATTCGAACCGTTGCTCAGTCCAATGTTGACCAAAGGACTTATTTTGCGTAAAAACTGAATAACCAGCTTGAATCGCATTCGCTGTTGCTGTTGTGCTTCCGTGTTCGGGTTTTTCACCGAGGCGGGTTTCGATCTGATGTAGTCGATGCCCCGCCAGCGGCCTCCTACTACATTTCCGACGGTACCTGAGATTCCACCCAGGATACCAGAAGTTAAACGTGCCATAATAATATTGGCTTTAAATTAAGATTTATCGCTTCTCCTGAAATCACTCTCGCAAATCAGGTTTTGCGTGTTCAGAGGCCAATCTATCAGGCAAATTTCAGCTTCAGAAACAATCTCTATCCTGTTTCCAAAATCTTCCGGGATCTTCCGAAATCTTCCAGAAATGATTGTAAACAAGTCTTTTTAAAGAGACTTTCGAACGGCATAAAGTCATTCCGAATTTAATTCAAAACCTCAATACAGCAATTGATTATAGAATCTCCACATGTATTCAAAACGGTATCAAGCTTCTACCAAATCCGAAACTTTGGGGAGTTGGTACGGAGATGGTATAGAGTTGGTATGAGTGAGTTTCTATGATTTTCAAATACAAAATCCTGAACATCCATTACCCTGTCTGAATTTGTCTGATTAGTTGCTCATAACAATAAATGCACTCATTGTAGTTGTAAAAGATGTGACTTGAATTCCTTTCTCGGTAAACAGGTTTGATTTTAATTATCATCGCTCGTACATCCGGTGACGAAATTCTAAAAAGGTAAACCGGCAACAATCAATCTATATTTATAAATATTGGAAATGAGAAGCTCAGCAATTAACAAACCGATTCCATTTTCATTCGCCTATTTTACGAATGGGCATGTCAAATGATATGAAAAAGTGCCGAACAAAAATTTGAACTTACTTATTTCACACTTAATACGTTTCGGAAGTTTCTTTTTTATACCAAAAAAAGGGGCAGTCCGTGTGAACGGACTGCCCTTTATGATGCAAAAGTTTGCAGTGATTTTATTTGAAACGAACCGTTGAAAGAACCGGCAGGTGGTCGGATGGAAAATGACCTTCATAACGGTCATCAAGTATTTTGTGAGTCAGTACCTGGATAGAATCGTTTACAAAAACATAGTCGATCCGTGACTCGGGCGATCTCATCTCCACCCAGTTATTGCTGGATGAGGTCGGGCCTTCATGAGCGGTTTCAGAAAGATACCGGGCATCATGAATACTCTCCTCTTCTTTCATAATGGCGTAGGCTTCTGTCCGTTCATTTACATTAAAATCCCCGGTAATGAGAACCGGAGTATCTCCTGCAATTGATTTCACATGATCAACAAGAACCTTTGCACTTTCAATACGGGCTTGTTCGCCACGATGGTCGAAATGCGTATTAAAGAAATAGAATTCTTGTCCGCTTTCAGCTTCTTTGAACTTCGCCCAGGTTACAATCCTCGTAATGGATGTATCCCAGGATTTACTGCCGGGAATCTGGGGATTTTCGGACAGCCAGAATGTGTTGGTGGCTATTAGCTCAAACCGGTCCGATCGATAAAAAATCGGAGAAAACTCTCCTTTTGATTTTCCATCATCGCGGCCAACACCAACCCATTCATAATCGGGAAGCCTTGTCTCCAGATCTTTCAATTGATGAATCAGCACTTCCTGTAATCCGGCAATATCGGCCTGGTATCGGGACCCGATCATTTCCGCCACATGATCTTTCCGGTTGGGCCATGCATTCTCACCATCTCCCGGATTATCATACCGGATATTGTAAGACATGACGGCAACCGGTTTCTGATTGGCTTGTGCAAAAATGGCCCGTGTCAAACCGACCGCAAATAAAAGCAATAATAAATACAGATAAATTTGTTTCTTCATCGTTACCATCCTGGATTTTGATTCAAGTTTGTATTGCGTTGAATGTGTACCTGGGGAATCGGGTACAGATATTTTCGCTGCTGCCATTCTTTTTGAATGTTAGGCAGCCACATTAACTCCCCGCTGTCACCATCCGACAGGATAAAATCTTCTCTGTTTACATCCACATATTGCACACCTTCAATTTGATCCTGAGGGGCATCAGGTGTTGTGTAAAAGTAGACATTCGGTTCGCCGTCGCCACTTAAATCCATGTAGGTGTTGGCGGCCGGCACATAAAACCCGCGCCATTTTTGTTCCATTAACTCTCCTCTTCCCCAGCGCCGGATGTCATCAAACCGAATCGCTTCAAAGGCAAGTTCAATACCACGCTCTCTGCGAATTTCAAGCAATACCGCGTCATTAATATCCGGGAAATAAACTTCCTGCAGATATGGATCAGCCTGAACGGGAAGGGTGTTAATGCCGCCTGTAATCCCGGCCCGTTCGCGAAGAGCGCCAATGGTTTGCTGCCAGTCAGACGTATTCAATTCACCTAACTCTGCTTTAGCTTCAGCATAATTGAGGAGAACTTCTGCGTACCGAAAAATGGTTACGGAGTTGGTGTTATTGCTTCCACCGTCCACGCCAATATCATCCACTACCCATTTAATGGGTTGATATCCTGTTTGGGTATAGGTAAATGTGGGCGGAGCGGAAACGACGGCTCCCGCATTGATTCGTGTATAGCCCGGAGTACGAATCGTTTGGCTCAACCGGAGATCGCGGTTTTGCACCTCTTCCGTAAACGTAAGTGTTTCATGACCTGGCATATCTGTAAAAGGAGTTCCATCTTGCATCAGGTACGTATTGATGAACTGACGCGTAAAATTCAGCCCGATTCCAAACGTACCGCTCGTCAACCACCAGTTTGCTGTATGCCTTACACCAAGTGCTTCATCCGAAACAACAGACAGAATATCTTCCGCACTGTTAGGAGCATCGGTAATGAACAATTCTCTGTATGAAAATTCCGGTCCTGCGCCGGTATACAAACTGTATGCGCCCCCATCCATAATTTGTTTGGAAGCGTCCGCAGCTTCTGACAGCCAGACATCCGCGCTACCTTCTAATCCCAGCCACGAATTATATTTTCGGAAGGTACCTTCAAATAAAGCTACTCGTGATTTTAAAGCCAGAGCAACCGTTTTTGTGATTTCGGTGCGACTCGAAACTTCATTTTGCCTGATGTTTTGAATGGCGAAATCAAGATCTTCGAGAATATGATTCATCACTACCTCCCGGGAGTCACGGTTGCCTTCCAGGCGGGGATCGTCCACATCAAGCGGCTCATCAATCCAGGGCACATCACCAAACCGTTTTACTTTATCAAAATAAAACCATGCACGAAAAAACCTGGCGATACCGCTGTAGTGATTTCGCACTTCCTGGGGAACGTCCTCATTCAAATTGTTTACCAAAAAGTAATTGATGTTTCTCAACCGGCCCCAATCCCATCCCTGGTCGTGGGTTTCTGCCGTCCAGGCTCCGGGAATGATAAAATCAATTGTCCCGAGACTTCGGGTTGCTCCGTAGTCGCTCATCCCATCTCCCCGGGTAATATCGTCTGCACTAGGCAAATATTCATAAAAGGAGTTGGTATATAGCTGCAAGCCCGTTTCGCTACTGAAAACGGCATCCTGCGTGGTGGAGTCTTTGGGTGCCTCGGTGAGGTCACAGCCAGTTGCTGCTAAAAATACAGCCACCAGTACAATAATGGAATAAATAGATTTATTTACTTCTGACATGATTTTCATCTTTAAGAATTATTTAAAATGTAAATGATACGCCGAATGCAAAGCTGCTTAGCCTAGGATAGTTTAAACCATCTCCGGAATTGGATCCTGTAAACAGTTGATCAGACGGAGCGGTAATGGCTTCAACATCCACATTGTTGGCCGTTTTATAGAGAGGTGACCATGACCACAGGTTCTCGCCGGTTACGTATACTTTGGCATTTCGCATGCCAATCCGGGAGGTTAACTGAGCCGGCAAATTGTACCCAATCTGGAGGTTTTTAAGCCGGACATAGCCCACATTCATTAAATATTTTGTCTGGGGAGCTCCAAGACTTCGGTTTGATCCGAGAGCGATATATCCCACAAACCGGGGGAAGAAAGCATTGGGATCCGGATCTTCTTCTGTCCAAATCATACCGTCTTCCAGGTGCCAGTTGGGTGTGTCGTTATAAATTCGGTTATAACCACCCCAGAAATGACCGGCATTGCTGCTTGGATACCAATCCTGTTTCAACACACCCTGGAAGAAACCGGTGATAAAAAAGTTATTCCAGTCGGCGCCAACATTTACGCCAAATGAATATCTCGGAGAACTGTTGCCAATAATCCGTCTGTCGCCGGGGTTATCTACGGTATTGTCTCCGTCATCAATCACGCCGTCGCCGTTGAGATCTCTGAATTTAATATCGCCGGCTTCAAAACCTCGTCCGCCCCTGTGGTTGAACCAGCTCTGGTCGGCATGGTTCTCAACATCGGCCTGATCGCGGAAAAACCCTTCGGTTTCAAATCCCCAAATCTCTCCTACTTTTTGGCCTTCGTAGTAGTCGCTTAAAAATTTATCAGGATTATTATATCGTGTAATTTCTGACACATAATCAGACAAGCTGACTCTCACATGATAGCCAAATGGCTTATCGGCCATGGCAAACTGGTCGCGCCAACTCAAGGAGAGTTCCCAACCACGGGTCTCAAGATCCGCAAAATTCCCAAACGGAGGTGCGGCTCCAAAAACAGCCGGAGGCGTGAGTCCCCGCGTAAACATATCGGTGGTTTCCCTTACATAGGCATCGCCCGTAAACTGAAGTTTCCCTGAAAGCATCTCGAGATCCAGGCCAATATTTCGGGTCGTTGCGGTTTCCCAGGTTAGTCCTTCAGGCAATACATCGGGATTTGATGTGGCCTGTGGCCTCACTCCATTTATAATTCGTCCAATTTGTGAGATATCGAATATTTCCTGGAATACGTACGATTCAATATTTCCATTTCCCATCGAGCCATAGGATGCCCGTAACTGGAGGTGAGAAATAATATTCTCCGGGACATTCCAGAAATTTTCCTCAGAAATTCTCCATCCTACAGAAGCAGATGGGAAGAAGGCATATCGTTCATCTTCAGGAAATTTCGAGGATCCATCGTAACGCGCATTGAATTCAACCAGATAACGCCCGTCATAAATGTAGTTCAGCCGGGTAAATCCACCGAAAATCTGCCATTTTTCATAGCCGCCCTGGGTAATGATGGACTGGCCCAGCGCAAGATTCAGATCTTCTGCATTGGGAAATATCAATCCGTTTCTCTGCGCAACAACGCGTTCAAAGGTTGAACTCTCATAGTTTCCACCCAGCATCGCCTTGAAATAGTGCTTGCCGGAAAACTCATTCTCATACTCGGCATAAAGGTTGGAGGCAACATAGTCGGTTCCGTCATTCTGAATGGTGAGATCGTTATACTGGGTTCCAAGATATTCTATAGAACCGGGTGCACGGCTATACGGAACCGGTACCCTGCGGCGACGGCTGTTGTCTGTGCTATTCTGAAAAGTGAAGTTTCCCCGTAATTGCAATTGATCATCCATCAAGTCTGCAACGAGCTCCGTAGTATTCCGGATCACTCTCTTTTCAGAATCGATATTATTATTTCCGAGATAAAAATCTCCGACGGTGTAAGCTGCTGAATGGGTTAGCGTTCCGTCCGGATTCAGCATCGGTGCCAGTACATGGCCTTCATCCGCAATATTTCTCCAGATTCCACCGCCTTCCCCAACATTCAGCGGATTGATATAATCACGTTTTGAGATATCAAAATTATTGTTGATTCGAAGCCAATCGGTAATATCCACAAATCCTTTTGCTCTCAGGTTCAGTATCTGGAAATCGTCCGAGTTGTATCTGAACAAACCATCTTGCCCCTGGTACCGGCCGGTAACCATAAAACTTGTCGTTTCCGTACCACCTGAAACAGACAAATTGTGATCGGTAGACATCAGCCGGTCTTTGTAAAGCAAACCATACCAATCTGTGCTATGATAATATCTGTAGAGGCCGTCCGGGCCAACATCCGTCCGGGGCAAACCGGGATTATTCACTCTTCTCTCCAGCTCTTCTAGGTATTCTTGTGAAAAGGGAAGCGTTTTGTTCACATTTTGCGGGAAATTTCCGGAATTCAGAATAAATCCTTCAGCGAATCTTGTTGCATAGATCAAAGGATCCGTCGAAAAATCCGGTAAAATAGTAGGTTTCTTAAATCCGAAGTTTCCATTATAAGTAACAGAGATCTGATCGGTTTCGGGCTCTTTTGTGGTAATCAAAACAACCCCAAAAGCTCCGCGGGCACCATACACAGCTGCCGATGAGGCGTCCTTTAAAACGGAAATCGATTCAATATCGGCGGGATTGAGCATAGATGGATCTCCTTCAACACCATCGATTAAAACCAATGCATCCCCACCCTGACCGATAGAGGTGGTACCGCGGATATTAATGGACGGAGATTCCACCGGTTTTCCATCCAGCGGCTGGATATTCAGGTTCGGGATCATTCCCTGCAGCCCCTGTGAAATATTCGGCACATTTCTGTTTTCCAGTTCATCGCCGCCTACATAATCAACCGATCCTGTAAGATTTTCGCGTTTCTGGCTTCCATAACCGACAACCACCAAGTCATCCAGCACCTGGATATCCTGTACCAGTTCTACACGAATATCCGTTCTGCCATCTAAAGTGACGACCTGTGGTTCGTAACCTATATACGAAAATACAAGAGGACGGCTTGTATCCTCGATATCCAGTTCAAACTCACCATCCGGATTTGTTGTCGTTCCTGTTGTGGTTCCTCTCACAAGTATATTTACACCGGGAAGCGGCTCTCCAGTTCGGGAATCGACAACCGTTCCGGTGATGATTTCCAGTTGTTGGTATTCCCGTAACGCCAATGTATTACTGCCGGAATCATGAAGAGTCCACGCATGAACAACCGTAGTACTCAATAGCAGAACGGGGAGCAAGAATCCGCCAATAACCGACAGATATTTCCGACTATTCCAGCCTGATTTTTTGAATTTTAACATCTTTAACATAAACACAAGTATTTTGGAGATTTTAATTTTGAGTCTCAGAATTCAAACGACAAGGAGATGTGTTTAAAATGGGTTTAACAGAAGAGAAACTTCTCATTAAGCAATTGTTTTTTAAGCATTACGAACACTTCAAACTTCTTAATCCTATCGCGCTTAAAAGTTGGGGATCGCTCTTTATGAAAATGTTACCTGAACGATAAGATTGATGAATCCAATGTTAATCTTTTGTAAAGCCGGACGAAAAAAGGGGCCTCCCGGAAGTCATTTATTGTATGTGAAAGGCAGTGATTTTGTGATCCATAAATGACTTTGAAACACAAATTCTTTGGAGCGTGAATTCGGCACAAGGATTCTGAAGGGCGTTAGTCTGAGAACAATTCCAATCTATTCAGTGGAATTATCTTCTCAAATAATAGATAAAACCGAAGAGCTGTTTTCTCTATTGTTGTGGTTCGGGGAGTTCTGCTCCAACTTCACCGGCAAACTCTTCCATTTTCAGGCGAATTTCCCGGACAATTTCGGGATGATCTTCTGCCCTGTTAAATCGTTCGCCGGGATCATCCTGCATGTTAAATAGTTCAGGATTTTCTTCCATCATCCTGAGCTTCCAGTCTCCAACTCTCATTGCTTCCAGTACACCATACCGGATGTATGCATATTCTTTCCTCGGGGATGTTTGAACTTCTCCGGTCAAAAAAGGGATTAAATTAAACCCATCAACCGTGTGATCAGGGAGACTTCCTCCACCGGCTTCCAGCATGGTTCGATAAATATCAGGCATGGCTACCAATTGATCACTTACCTGGTTGGGAGAAATGACCGCCGGCCACCGAATCATTGCGGGAACGCGGCTCCCTCCTTCATAGGTAGTGGCTTTACTTCCGCGTAAATGTCCGGTTGAACCGGCGTGCCAGGGTTTATTTCCGGCTTGCAGCATTCGATCGGGCAAATTCAGCCACGGACCATTATCGGATGCAAAAAAAACAATGGTATTTTCGGCAATTTCCTGCTCATCAAGTTTGGACAAAATCTGTTGTACACTCCAATCGATGGTTTCAATTACATCTCCATACAATCCGGCATCTGATTTTCCACGGAATTCTTCAGTTGTATGAATGGGAAGATGCGGCATGTTATAGGCCAGGTAAAAGAAAAATGGTTGCTCGCCACGACCATGTTCTTCAATAAAATCAACCGCCTCTTTAGTGTAGCGAACGGTGAGGGAATCCTGATTAAAGGGGTGTTCCACAATTTCAGTTCCACGGTATAAACCCAGCGGCTCATCCGTTTGCACCCACGGTTTCATATAATCATTTGAATATGGGAGGCCAAACCAAGAATCAAATCCTTGGTTGGGAGGAAGAAACTTCTTTTGTTTGTACCCAAGATGCCATTTTCCTGCCATTCCCGTAATGTATCCGGCTTCTTTCAATCCTTCAGCCAGCGTGAGTTCACTGTCGGGCAGTCCGCCTTCTCCATCCGAACCGGTATCACCACCAAAATCAACCCGGGGCATATAGCGGCCGGTCATTAGTTGGGTCCGGGAAGGTACACACCAAACGGCTGTTTCAAACGAAGTGAATCGTATCCCCTGGGAAGCCAAATTGTCAATATTCGGTGTTTGAATGGTGGGATGCCCCTGGACACTCAAATCACCATAGCCCATATCATCCGTCAAAAGGATAATAATATTTGGTTTCTGAGATTGAGCGACAGACGCGGAGAAACCCGCCAAAAACAATCCAAAGGCTAACAGAATGGTCGACAAACGTGTTTTTTTAATCATCTCATTTTGCTTTCATCCAGTGAATTTACATGATCATACATCATTTTGAAGGTATGCCATTGGGTGTTGGTTCCGCCTTCTTCATCCAGCCTGTTTTCATAATATCCATCCATAAAAGATCCGGCTCCGGACCAAACGGTATGCATGACTCCGTAATAGTTGTCTTTCATTTCATCGGTTGATAATTCCCTGAACCGCAGCATATTTTCCACATGATCTACTCCTACTTCCGGTATTCGCCACGGACAGGAAACCACTTTAAACCCTTTCATCGCAAAATAAGCAGCGGTTGGATAAGCTTTTACATAGTGCCAGTCATTGATTACAACATCTTTTGGAATCATGTCGATGGCGCGGTGAGTATTGTTCATGCTCGCTTCCCACATACCGATTCCGGTGGTTTTGCCGTCGATCAGCCGATCGCCCCAAATCCAAAGTTCCACACCATTTTCAGCAAGATGATTCCTGATTTTCGTCACTTCACCGGCAAATAATTCCGCTTTATCGCGTCCGTTACATCGTGGACATTGCTCGTGTCCAATATAGAAAACCTCGTCCATTCCGGCATGAAAAGCATCGGTTTCAAAAACCTCCACAATCTCATCAACGATATCAAAAACCACATAGTGAACTTCGGGATGCAACGGACAATAACTTTTGCAATAGAGTCCATCCTCATTCGGCCATTCGTAATTTTCGGGCATTTCTACATCGGGTGTCTCATCAAATTCCGGGTAGACTTCCAGGAGATTTTCCAGGTCGCCCGCCCAGGATTGATGTCCCAGTAAATTGACTTGTGGAATAATCCGAATGTTATGCTTTTTAGCAACGCCTACAATCTTTTTTACATCCGCTTTCGAAAGGGCAATGGAATCACGCAACTCAGGCCGGCTTTCATATTGATAGTTATAATCAACCCGAAGAATGAGCGTATTAACATTTCGCGGAGCCAACTCCTCATCGATAAAAGTGACAAACCTGTCCACTTCATCTACTTGTGGAGCCGCAATAGCAAACCCGCGGACGGTCAGCAGACTATCAAGCGGTTGTTGAGCGAATGATTGGAGTGAAACCAGGAACAAGCAGACAATCAAAAAAGGAATCTTTTTCATATGGCAGGTATAGGTTAAGAATTGGTTGTGTCCATAACCAGTAAAATAGTATTGACAGGTAATTATTCCAGTCCAAATCCATAAGAATCAATTTTTGGAACCGGTTTCATGAGTCATTTGGAGAAGACACGGAGTAATGACTTGGCAATCATAAAGCAATCAATGTGCGGGGATTGCTTCACTTTGTTCGCAATGACTGATCTGCGACTTTTAGATATTTTCAGTTTGATATCTCTAAAGCTTTAACCGAACGAAAGATTTATTCAAAAGAAAAGTAATTCCAACACAGAAGAATGCAAATGCCAGCGATTTGATCAACCCAACCATTCCGTTCAAAAAGAAATCAGGTAAACTCAAACCGGTAAAAACCACAAAAGCATAGGCAAAATAGGGAATCAAATAGGTGAGCAAAGTGTCCGTACCGGCCGGTTTGACGGGTCTAAACCATTCGGCTTTTCCCCAAACATCTGCAATCCAGTAAACAGCGACAAATGCAAGAAGTGTAAATGCACTGCACAGAAATAGCCAGGCGGGTGTAGCGCCAAGTTTCATCAATCCCCAATACGGGCGGGTCACCACGGACAAGATGACCAGAACCACTGACGCAATTAAAAATATGGTTGTCATGGTTTTATCATCCCCTCTTTCGCGGTAGTGCTGGAATACCCATGATGTTAAAACGCCCCCCATTGTAAAGCCGGTCAGCGTTCCGTCGAGAATGGCATCGGGGATAAAGGTTAAAAATGCGGGAATATTCCCGGCATCTGAAATCATACTTAGCACAGCAAAGAAAATCCACGCTCCAAACAAGAATTTAAAGTTGTCTTTTGAGAAGACCAACACAAGTGAACTTGCCAAATACGCCCACCCGATCAATCCTAGAATTCCCCACCATTGTGGAGTGAAACGGACCAGTTCCTCATCTCCTCCACCCCGATAGATGAATGCCAGAACCACAAGAATAATTACCCCAAGAACCCTGCCAAGATTGTAAAATTTTGACTCGGTGACGTTTCGATGAACATTCCAGATGAGGATAAATGAGAGACAGCTCAAGGTATTCCAGCCATGGCGGCTGATACCTGTTGCGGCCTCATTGATAGTTTCTCCATTGACGAGAAAAACGCCCATAACAAGTAACGCAATCGTACGAACCAGGATGTGCTTGATAAGCTCCCAATCCGAAGCGCCTTTATTTCTGCGGGCACGAATGGCATACGGCAGAGACAAACCCACGATAAAAAGAAACGCCGGAAAAACCACGTCAGCCAGCCCAATTCCATCCACGCCGGGGGCCACATGTTCCAACCATTCCGGGATATTAGTCAGCGACCACAGATCGTTCACGAAAATCATGAGGACCATGGTGAGCGCCCGGAGAATGTCAATCGTGGCAATGCGTTTGGAAGCGTACGGCTTGTCGTTAAATGCGGAAGGTTGAGTTGCTGAATTGCTGGTTGCCATTTATAAACGGCTGTGCGTGATCAGGTTAGTTGTCATCTAACATTAATTCATTCCTTCATTATACAGCCTTTCAAGCTAAGTTGGAATCCGAAAATATTGTATAAATCTATCTTACAGAATTCTTCAAAAACTCTCCATCCACCAACCTCCAAATTTCCAAAGGATTATCATCCTTTAATTCATCAGGAAGAGCTGTGCTTGGTAAATCCTGGTAGCAAACCGGCCTTGAGAAACGTTCTATAGCTTTCGTGCCAACCGAGGTTGTTCTACTGTCGGTTGTGGCGGGAAATGGTCCGCCGTGGATCATGGCGTAGCAAACCCGAACACCTGTTGGATATCCGTTAAAAATGATTCGTCCGACTTTTTGTTCAAGGACTTCAATGAGTTCGGAATACTCTGTGAGATCTTTTTCGGTTCCGTGAATGGTCGCCGTCAAATGGCCTCTTAATTTCTTCGCAGCATTCAGTATTTCTTCTTTACCGGATGATGAAATCAGAACGGTTGATGGCCCAAAAACTTCTTCCTCCACATCCTGGTTTTCAAAATAGACGGATGCCGGAGCCTTTAAAACAGCCGCCGATCCCCGGAATCCATTTTCATCATCCTTCCCTTTCGCAAGCACTTCAATTCCCTGAATCCCGGAAAGCTTTGACAGGCCGGATTGATAGTTCTTTTTGATTCCTTCATTCAGCATCACTCCCGCTGAAATCTCTTCTACGTGATTTGTCAACTCCGTTTGAAAGGATTTTGCATCATTGGAGTCCTCATGAAAAACCAATCCGGGATTGGTACAAAACTGTCCGACTCCCAGCGAAACGGAACCGGCCAAGTCTTCCGCAATTTTCTCTTTACGCTCTTTTAATGCGCCGGGCAAAATAAAAACGGGATTTGTACTTCCCATTTCTGCGTAAACAGGAATAGGTTCAGCGCGTTTATTGGCTTCATCAAAAAGAGCTTTACCTCCGCCGTATGATCCTGTAAATCCAACCGCTTTGATCTTCGGATGGCGGACAATTGCCAGGCCAACTTCATGCGATGTTCCATGCACCATTGAGAAAACACCTTCCGGCATTCCCGTTTTTTCCACAGCAATTTGAATGGCCTTGGCAACCCATTCACAGGTTCCGGGATGCGAAGGATGTGCCTTTACAACAATCGGGCAGCCCGCCGCTAAAGCCGAAGCGGTATCGCCGCCCGCTACAGAAAATGCGAGAGGAAAATTACTGGCACCAAATACGCCGACGGGTCCCAACGCTTTTCGCATGCTTCGCACATCCGGTTCCCCGGTATCAATGCGGGCATCCACCCAGGAACCTTCCCGAACTACATCGGCAAATAGTTTTAGCTGGCTGACGGTCCGACCGCGTTCGCCGGTCAGTCTACCTTCCGGCAGACCGGATTCTTTCATACATCGTTCAATCAAATTATCACCCAAAGCCATAATCTCGTCCCCGATGGTTTCAAGAAACTCTGCCTTTTCCTCTCCACTTTTTTTGCTGTATTCCGTGAAAGTATCAGCCGCACGTTCAACGGCTTCGTTCACTTCATTTTGTGTTGCTTCAGGGAAAAGAGGTTCTAACAATTCTTTTGTGGCAGGATTCACAGCCTGAAACCGTTCATTGCCCTGACTGGATCGCTTATTACCGATAAAATTTTCTCCGGTTAACTTCATATTAAGATGTAACTTTATTGACTAAGGTTCCTATGAGTGGAATAGTAATTTGAATGTCATCATTCTCTTGCAGCGTAAAATCTTTGCCGGGGACAATCCCGGTGCCGGTCATTAAAAAACTGCCATTCGGAAATGAACATTCACGATAGAGATACGACACAAGGTCATTAAAATCCCGTTTGATTTGGTTGATTTCAATTGAACCTTCAAAAACAGTTTTGCCGTTTCTGTTAATTTCTAATGTGATGGTGGTGTCGGATGGAAGAGGTTTTTTCGTCACGTAAATGCAAGGACCAATTGCCGCCGAACCATCGTAAGTTTTTGCCTGGGGAAGATAAAGCGGATTTTCTCCTTCGATGCTCCTCGAACTCATATCATTGCCGATAGTATACCCCACAATTTTTCCGCTGGATGTAATGCACAATGTAAGTTCCGGTTCCGGCACATCCCAGGTTGAATCCTTCCGAATTCTAACGTTTTCACCGGAGCCGACACATCGATACCCGGTGGATTTGAAAAAAAGTTCAGGCCTGTCGGCCACGTACACCCGGGCATAAAAATCACCGCCACCGGCTTCTTTCGATTCTTCCTGACGCCCCAATTTGCTGTTGTAATAGGTTACTCCGCTTGCCCAGATTTCCTGGTTTCCGATTGGGGCCATCAGTTTATCCGTAATAAAATCATCACCGTTTGCAATGGATTCCAGGGAAGAAATTTTCTCTGTTGCTTTTTCGGAGAGATGGTCATCGTTGATGAACGTATCCCAATCTTCATTTTTCAGCAGATAAAAGGATGCATCGTTTTCAATAACCACACCCCTTTTGGTTTTATAAATTTTCATTCATGCGGATTTTCGTTCACCTTTAAATAAAATAATAAACAGACGAAGAAGCGACTCCATACGGCCTTTTTGTATGATTTAATTGCTATTCTGTATGATTGTATTAATCGCATCCCCGACCACCACTTTGTTTTGATAATTTAGCCCGAGAAGCTCTGCAACCGTTTTTGCAATTTGATTTTGATAAAGCTGACCGCTCTCTCCGAGTTCACCAAGTGCCGGTGTGTCTGGACCGATAGCGGCGATCCAAATTTCATCTGCGCCATCAACATCCGCCCCATGATGCCGCCATTGGTCTGTCGGTTCCGTTCCACGTCCATGATCGGTTGTGATGATGAATGTCGTTTTTCCACGATACTGCTCTTCCTCCTGGACAAATTCCCATAATTGCCGAATAAACCGATCCGTTTGATTCGCAGATTTGATATATGCTTCATAATCGCCATCGTGTGCAAAATCATCCGTCTCACCGTACGCGACATACAATAGCCGCGGTTTGTCGGTTTTCAAGTGTTCGAGTGCATAATGATGGGTAAATGCATCGAGCCGAACCGTTCCCCACGGACTTGGAATTTCGCTGATTAATTCATTCAGAAAACGTTCGCGATCGGTTAATTCTGTGCCCTCAACAGGTTCAAAACCGGCGTTGACGGGAATTCCGCTTCTTTGGCTGTTGATGATAAACGGAAAGACATCCCATGATGCAAAAGCAGCAACTTTTCCTGCAAATTCCGGCTGTTCATTGACAAACTCCAACACCGTTTTGTTCGGGTTCCAGATCTTATCATTGCTGTCAACTTTTTCATCCGCATAGCCGGTAAGAATCTCATTATACCCCGGATAGGAGAAAAACAGTCCGTTAGTTACGTTCACATGGTTCCCAGCATTTCGATTGCCATACAATTGTCCTTCTCTGGCAATGGTTGTCCAGAAAAACGGCATCAGTTTTTCCCTTCTCAACTCCGGATTTTCTGCCCAATAGAGTTCTTTCAGATGATCCTGATTTTCAACATACTCTTCATTATTCATCAAACCCGCATCGATTCCGGTGTAGAGTTCTTGCCATCTAAATCCATCGAGTGTAATGAGAATTACGTTTTCTGTTTTCAGATTTGATTGAGAGAAAACCGGAATGCTCAAACAGGAAAACAAAAGTAGGAATGTGATTTTTCTGATCATACGTATTTTAAAATTTGATTTATTTTTTTCTATCTGGCAGATCTGTGTACTTCAATCATAATCATTCTTTGTTAACTGTATTTAAACGATGATTAAGTATAATAAAAACAATGTGATTACCGCAGTTATTCCTAAAACAAATGTTCCCAAACTGAAAAGCCGATATCCCATTTTGGTATCCATACCCGAGAGTTGGGTCATGACCCAGAAAAAACTGTCGTTCGCATGAGAGAAGACAGACGAACCGGCTCCGATCGCAATAACCACCATCGCTTTTTCCAGTTCCGTGTCGAAGCCCAGGGTGCCCATCATCGGGGTTAAAATAGATGCAGCAGTAATTAATGCAACGGTTGATGACCCTTGCGCAGTTTTGATGGAAGCCGCAATCAGGAACGGCAGCCAGATACTCAGATTGATATCAGAAAGAGCGGACCCAAGTATAGCCGCAATGTCTGAATTTTGAAGCACTTTCCCGAAGATTCCACCGGCACCGGTAATCAAAATAATAGAGGCCGCATTTTTTAGCGCATCACCTACCCATCCGTCTGTTGAAAGCATGCTTCGTTCCAGCTTTTTGGGTAACAGAAAAGCGAGAAACATTCCGATGAGGAGGGCAATCATCGGCTCACCTAAAAACAGAAGAATCTCTATAAAAACATTCCCGGGAGCCACTTCAAACATATTAATAACAGACTGAAGCACAATGAGAATTATCGGGACAAAAACAGGCAATGAAGATTTCACAGCGCCGGGCGCTTTCTGAAGACGCTTTTTAATTTCAATCTCATCCACTTCGGGAATCGGATCGATGTAGGTTTTGGCTACATATTTATTGGCATAAATCAATCCCGCCAATAATGCGACGGCACTGATTGGCACACCCAACAACATGACCAGTCCTAAATCGGCATCTAAAATACCGGCGGCGGCAATCGGTCCCGGAGTGGGCGGTACAAGTGTGTGGGATGCTGTCAATCCAAGAGCGAGGGCCACGGCTGAACCGGAAAGCGTAATTTTGGCCCTTTTTGAAAGACTTTTGTTCAGCGGTGAAAGGAGAATGAAACCGCTGTCGGCAAATACGGGAATTGAAACAAACCAGCCAATGATTCCCATTGCTGTGGGGACACGTTTTGGGCCCGTCCACTGCAATACTTTTTCTGCAATTTTATAAGCTCCGCCGGAGTGTTCCAGAAAAGCACCGACAATCACACCAAAAACGATCAAAAGGCCAATTCCGCCCAGCGTATTTCCAAAGCCTTCGTTTACTGAAGTGATGATTTCATCGAACGGCATACCGACACAAATTCCGTAGAAAAGTGCCACCAAAAACAACACAATAAATGGATGTATTTTGTACCGTGCCGTCAACAGAATAATCAGCACTATAGAAAGAACAAGGTAGAGAACAGCCATCGGCTCAGCAGGTTAAGTGGACATGTTTGGCAGAACTACACCCTCTTAATACTGATTTTTTTTTGATTTTAGAAACCGGTTTAAAAATACAGATCCATTCCTCAACCGTTCCGGCTGTTCGCCAAAGACTGACTCGCGTGACAACTTCCCTTCCGGATGGGTGATTTACGCTAAATTCATCCCCCGTTAAACGTAAGTTCCTCAGGGTCTCTCTTCATTACGAATAACTCTCTGATTCCAACCATTTATGCAATTCTCCAGCTCATTCTCAATCTTTGCGGCAATTTCTGTTCTTGACTTCAGAACATTTGCAAAAAACATCACAAGGACTGAGAAAGAGCTTTTTTAAATTGGAGAATTTTATTCATGAATGTTCATACACAACCATAATTATTCAGGTTGTTCCTCAATGGTTTTGCCCCAAACCTCAAACATCTTTCGTGCGATTCCGGTGTTGTCATACCGTCCTTCAAACAACTCGCCTTTAGG
>NZ_JAKEDS010000006.1 GCF_021462415.1 Rhodohalobacter sp. 614A | reverse complement strand
CACCTGAGTCGCTTTCAAAATCAAAATCGATCTGATCATTAATGATTTTAAAAGTGAAATGAATGTGAGTTATTTTACGGCCGGAACCCAGTCCGGTAGCGTTCTTTTTTTCCTCCCATTCAAATCTCATATTTGTGTTTTTTGCAATATCCGATTGCGCTTTCTCAAGTACATATCGCCTGAAATCAGCATAGTTTTGATATTTATCTTCGATAGCAAGAGAAAACCGCAAGTCTTCTACTGAAACCTCCCATTCGCCATGTCTCCGCCAGGAATAAAGCAACTCATAGATTCGCTGGCCATACGTGCTTCTGCAGGCTAATAATTCAGAAATGGGGACCGGGGTAAAATTTCCCTGATCTTTAAGATGAAGCAGCATGTCTCGGATATCCGGATGTAAATTTATTTCCAAGACTCCTTCACCTTCAGTATGATGGGCTTTCGAAATCATGGTCCAGTGCGTAAAAGATGTTTTACTGCCAACATTCTCCTTCTTGGTAAGCACTTTCGAAATTAATTTTTTTGTTTCATCTTTCAATCGATTGTATATACTCTTACTGTTTCCGGCTTCTACTAAGTCTTTCACATTAATGACGTAGGTTTTAAAGTCCTTGTCATCTCTGTTGATTTGTTTAACAACCAGGGTGAATATTCTTTTTTGAATTAATGTGAGTTGTTGTTGGCCATGGATCAGATCGTTTCTCTGTGTTGCGACCAGTGAATCGGGAAGGTGTTTCTCTTTTTTCTTTGGTACCATGAGAAATTAGCAGTGGTGTATGAGTGATCTAAATAGTACTCATTATATAAAAATTTTGATACCTTTTTTCAATCTTTTTTCAACAAGGTACTAATTACTCGCACCACCTTGACCATGGTAGATAGATAATAAACTAATTACTCGCATTACTTTGGCTGTGAAGGGCAGAAGTTAGTACTATTTGCTCGCATTACTGGAGGTAGCGGATAAAATAAGGTACTATTTACTCGTATTACCTGAATAAATAGGCAGAAATTGGTGCTATTAACTCGCAATACCTTGATTTGTGAGGGGTAATAGGTACTAATAACTCGCATTAATTTTATTGTGTTAGATAAAATGTGGTACTAATTACTCACATTACCTGGGGAAGCGTGAAAAGTGACAGTACTAATCACTCGTGTTAAACGGTACTAATCACTCACCATAAAGTACTAATTCCTCGCTTTAGTGGTACTATTTACTCATTTTACCGGTACTATTTACTCATGGAATTGGTACTATTCGTTCCACATTAACCGGGTTAGTCCTTATATAACAATATACAATAGTAACAATCTCTCAATATGCGCATCCGCGCAAAAAAGGAGAGGGATTTTTTTAAATAGGCAAATTCTAAAAAAATTCCTCGATCTTACCTGTAATCACTGCTTAAACAGAAAAGAAGTTATCCATTTAAATTATCACAACCTTTTGGTTTTAGTTATGGCAGGGTTTTCTGAATTTTTAACGTTGATGAAAAGAGCCCACAATAATCGTGAGTTCAATGAGGAGACATTGAGGTTTCTCGAAGAGATTTGGGTTGAAATAAATCAGGTTATCGTTGAAATTCAGCCGGAAATTAATACAACTGATATCCTGTTTTCAGAAGTTGATCATGACGAAATATTCTATATGGCAGGGGAGAGGTGGTGCAAGATATCACAAGAGA
Organism: Rhodohalobacter sp. 614A; assembly: GCF_021462415.1. Classification (NCBI taxonomy): domain Bacteria; kingdom Pseudomonadati; phylum Balneolota; class Balneolia; order Balneolales; family Balneolaceae; genus Rhodohalobacter; species Rhodohalobacter sp. 614A. Next base: position 121,690 of record NZ_JAKEDS010000006.1, on the reverse strand, counting down.
GATATGTTCACATGAAAAATAGAAAAGCATATGAAATATCGGGGGATCCTGTGGTTACAATCACCTATAAAAAAACCAACTGATGATTCAGAGGAAACCTGATTTAATTGGTATTGTGAGTAATTAGTACCGCGGTGACTTCACCCACCATCTTCCTTGTCTGCAGGAGGGTATAAACTTGCATGAGCGCAGCGGAATAATGAACAATCGGTCGAAGGCTGACAGCTTCCCTACTTAAATGGAATGCCTTCTAAAAATTGACAATATATTCTAAAGTATGTTTATTCAAAATGTGGAATGTATTTTCAATAACCAAATATGTACAAAGGATAGAATCCGTTTCGATCTGGATTTGCAAGCAGTGTGTTATGTTTAACATATCGCTGTACGCAATTTGTTAATCCCTAACACGGCTTGCCCATTCGCACCTTCGTGCTCAAGGGTTATGATCATATAGAACCTGGTATTGTGGAAAACAGCATTCATGAATACAGACGGATGCCGAAACAGAAGAACAGAGGTAAACGAGACCAAATGATTGGTGTTTGGTGTAGTGAAGAGGAGTTCAATTTCATAAAAAAAGCAGCCACAAAAGCGGGCCTATCCAAAGGGAACTACTGCAGGCAGGTTGCTCTTGGTCAACGCCCACAGGCTGTAAAAAATCCAAGCATTATTGTTACTCAGAGCCAAGCGGAAGAACTTCGTCTAGAACTCAAACGAATTGGAAACAATTTGAACCAAATTGCACGGGTAGCAAATACAACAAAGGAAGCGCCCGTCGAAAAAAAAGTAGATCAAGCTCGATTTGAATTGAGTAACGTAATGGGTGAGCTACGCGAAGCCCTTCAAAAGGGGAGAGCATGATTTTTAAGCATCCAAAAAATGGTAATAAGCATTTTGGCAGTCTGCTAAAATACTTATGCCAGGAACAGAAAATGAGTTGGATGGAAACGTACAATCTTGCTGAACTGGAGCCGGAAAATATTGCAAAGGAAATGGAATTTACTGCCGGCATGTCTTCTCGGTGCAAGACTCCTCTTTATCACAGAATGTTGAGTTGGGATCCGGGGGATCATCCAACACCTGAACAAATGAAAGATGTTGGAGCGCGATTTTTAAACCGCATCGGACTTGAAGAATATGAAGCTGTTATTATTGCTCATAATGATCGAAGGCACCCTCATCTTCATTTTGTCGTTAATCGCGTTCATCCGGAGTCAACCCTGGCATGGGAAAACTATGAATATTCGGGGGAGGGAAGAGATAGAAAAATCGTAAAAAAAGAGTATCAGCGACTGGAAGAATTTGCGAGATCGATGGAAAAAGAGTTTGGTTGGCGCCAGGTACCGGGGAAACACACAGATCATGGAAAAAAGGTGCAATTTGATGGAAGGGCTCCAGAGATTTGGGAGCTAAAAAGAGAAACAGAAAAAAAGGAAGCAGCTGCCGGTTTTGGCTATGATCCAGAAAAGGTTGATTTGCGTCCACCGAAGCTAAAAGCGAAAGCATTAAAAGAGTTTCTTTTTGAAGCAAAATCGTTTGAAAAATTTGACGAGATTCTTGCATACCATGATATGTGGCTTGAAAAAAGAGGGCAGGGGCTGGTCATAACAGATGGGAAAGATCCCGTTGCCGCCAGTCATGTATCAAGGGCTTTCTCAAAAAAAAATCTGGAGAAACGTTTTAATGATCATTTTGATCGATACGACAAAGAGAGAGAGCGTGGTATTCATTCAGAGATAGGGGATCGAATGGTTAGGAAAGCTCTGGCTATCCAAGCGCAGGAAGAGCTTGAAACCGTAAAAAATATAACGAAAAAGGCGATCAAACGAATTGAAACCGAACTGGCTCTAATTGATAGTTCACCGGAAGTCCAACAACTAAAGAAAAAGATAGATGAAGGATTTAGCCGCGTTTATAAAAACCCGGAATCCGCTTACAAAGCATTTACGAATTATGTACATTCAAATGGGTATTACGAAGCTTATGAGATGATAAGCGAGGTTCCGGGGAACTTTGGGGTCGTACAAAACCAATCAGCCGTTTTCGAATTAACCAATCAACTTCGTGCCTTTGAATCAATAAATGACCAAGCCAGTAATTATATTCATTCTCTTTTTGATCAAAACCGAAAGGAAAAGTTGATAGATAGAAGAGAACAATTGCGAAGTACATTTTTGGATACTATCAGCCAAATTTCGACAGTAAAACGGCAGAGTGGAAAAGCAGCAGCTCGATTACTTGCTCAAACCGAAGAAGGGCGTGACCTTTTGAAACTGAATAGGGAAGTTCAAAGGGGGGTTCGGGTTGTTCAGGCTGTCATATCGTTTCATCGGTCTTTGCAACGTCTTTCGAACGGGAAGGGTCCATCGGTTTCTAAACAACTGATGAAATCAATCGGGATACCCTCATCGGCAATAGCATTAAAAAGTGTTGAATCGTGTTCAAAAATGTTACTACGTGAAGCAGAAAATAATAGAAGCCAAGGGCTCACCAGATAATGAATAAAAATCAACCCACGGTACCAGAATCCGAAAAAGTTTCCGTCACGGTAAGGATTGATCCAAAATTAAACTATATCCTTGACATCATTTGTAAAATTGATCGTGTATCCAAAAATGATATTATCGAACGTGCGTTTTGGGGAGATGATGAACCAAACGGCAATGGGTCCAACCAGGACTTTGATCCGGTTCAGAATAGGGTAGAGGAACCAAAAAAAATTATGGATTATATATCAAATTACAAAGTGAATATCTCCGCCCGTATTGATAAAAAATTGAACGACATTATTGACGAAGGTGCAGACCGACAAGGAATGACGAAAGTAGCTATTATTGAAAATGCACTCTGGGAGTATGTAGAAAACGAGGGGTTTGAACGAGATCCGGTTACGGAAAAAATTATAAAAGTCACAATTGATTTACCAGGACGATTCCAAAATTATATTGCGGAATAGCATTACACGTTTTACGGGCTTGCATTTTTTTTAAAGAATTCTATCTTAGATAATGTAGCCCGAGACGATGCAATGCGGAAGCGCAACATCACCCGGGGCTACCAGGCGGGGAAGATGTCACAATCTTTTCTGGCGAGAGGCCGGTTTTTGCCGGCCTTTTCTATTTATAGGAGGGAGTAAAGAAAGAGTTTATCAGGAGAAAAAAACCACCAAAAAGCTATTGGATTAAAATTTTCTAATTTTTAATTGACTTTAAAAAAGAAAATATATTCATTACTACCGTAATGCATTTATGCAATTATTAATACCCTAAATTGCATTACAATTTGTTTTGAATCCCAAGAGTGCAGGACAATGAGAATCCTCAAGGAGAACGCTTTCATCATCGGTGGCGCCACATTTTTGCTGGTTCTTTGGCTCTCCGGTCCGCGGGTGGCGATCAATACCAGTGAGTCACTTCCAATAGGTATTTATTTTATTACCCAAACCAGTGGGAAGGAAGTCGGCAAGGGAGATCTTGTGTTGTTTTATGATGAAGAGATCAATAAAAAGGCAGCGGAACGAAAGTATATCCGGGAAGGGCATATGATAGGCAAGAGAGTTGCTGCAGTTGGGGGAGAGAATATCCGTGTAGGTCCAAAGCAAACCACCCTTTCGGGAATACCAGTGTCCGGAAAAGCCCCACGTACTGACTCAAAAGGGAGGCCGATGCAGCGGTTTTTATATAATGGTGTAGTTCCCGATGGAACCGTCTTTTTGCTTGGAGATACAGACAACTCCTACGATTCCAGATATTACGGATTTGTGGAGATTTCAAAAATTACAGGGACTCTAACACCACTTTTTATATGGTAACCGGAGATAAAGCACATATCGACTCACTCAAATACTTTCTTGGGGACGTTTATGATCTGTTGGAAAGACCGGATATAACTGACATCGAAATCAATTCTGGGGCATCACACGTCTTTGTTGAAGGAGCAAAGGGCCGGGAGAAAACCAGTATCGCAATCAACCGGCCCAATATGGTTGCATTTCTCAACAAGATAGCCTCGATGAAAGACAGCACGATTACACAGGAACATCCTACGCTGTCGGCTATCTTGCCCAAGGAGCTTTTTAATTGTCGGCTGGAAGCTTCTGTACCGCCCATCACTCCAGAGCCGGGACCGAGCATAGTGATCCGAAAGCCCGGAATGGATTTTCCCATAACAGATTACGTAAATGATGAGATTCGGGAATTGCTTGTTCAGCATTTACTAAATAAATCGAATATTCTCATTTGTGGGTCTACGTCCAGCGGGAAAACATCATTTCTAAATAGTCTCATTGGTGAATTAGCGCGTGTAAGCCCAAATGAGCGGCCAATCATCATGGAGGATGAACACGAGGTCAACTGCTCCTTTGAAAATCATGAGTACCTGTTTACAGTAAAGACTGAAAAGAATCAGTCCTGGAGCATGGCAGAGAATGTTAAAAAATCCCTTCGGAAAAACCCGGACCGGATTATCGTTGGAGAGGTAAGGGGCATTGAGGCGAAAGAGGTTCTCAATGCCTGGGATACGGGCCATGTTGGAGGATTTTGTACGTTGCATGCCGGCGGAGCACGACAGGGGTTTATGCGGTTTTTTAGAATGGCAGAACTCGCCTGGGACAACCCGTTAGACCAAATGTTTGCAGGTGAAGCGATTGATCTGATACTCTTTTTAAGCAAGGGACCGGACGGACGGAAGGTGAGAGAGATTGTCCGGGTTGAGTTCAACTACGATACGGCGATCATGCGACCGGAATTTCTAACCATCTACCCTAAAACCAAACCCAACCAATCATGAAAACACATATAAAAACACTAATTCGAACCATTACGGCTCTTCCTTTACTCATAATAGTTCCAGCGGTAGCATTTGGATCCACGACCGGCGGCGGGGCCATAGGTGGTCAGCTGCAAATTACACAAATCATATGGGATATCGTCGATTTTCTGACAGGCCCAATTGCTATTGCCTTAATCGTTTTAGGGTTCATTGTAGGTGCAGGGACAATTGCCGTTGCCCGACAGAATGATGCAGCGGGGTGGCAACGACTTGGAAAAGTTATTATTGGTGCTACCATTGCTTTTGGGGCGATAGGCCTTGTAAACCTTTTCTTCGGGGGAGCAGTCATTTGAAGGACAATAAAAAAAATACCGTTTATCAACCTCTGATTCGCAGGCCAAAGATCGCCGGACTTTCTCACGGGCTTTTTGGACTGCTGGTTGGATGTTTAATGATTGTTTTGCTCATGTTCGGTATTACCTGGATTGGCGTGGTGGCCAGTATCATTGTAGGAATGCTATTATACCGAGTCCTTATCAAAGCAGAAGAAAAGGACGAGTTTTTCCTGATGTTGTGGTTAGGAAAAATTATTAGTGCGAACAACCATCTCAGGCCGCGTCCACGAATAGACCATGATCGAAAGAAAAAAACAAAATCAATACCAACCCTGCACTAATTGTTATGGCTGAGATCTTATTTTTCATCGGAGTTGGAGTACCCGCTGGCGGGCTATTCTTTTGGTGGATACTAAGCCGCCAGGAGCATAGAGACGATCCCCTTGCAGTAACAGACTTGCTTAACTACAGCCATTTTGAAGACCCGAAGCATGGTATACTGCGGCTTAAAGATGGTGGTCTCCTTGCAATGTTTGTTTATCGCGGCCCCAGCCTTTCTCATCAGACAACGACGATGCAAGACCATGCTTCTGGCATTATAGCCAGGTTCCTAAGCCGATATGGAAATGGCTGGGCTTTTTACTTCTCAGGTCAGCGATCGGAGTTAAAAGATTACCCAACAACCGGTCAATATCCGGACGCGGTAAACTACAGCATTGATCTTTTACGACGACAACGATTTTCGAGCGGGCAATCCTATTATACAAACCGATATGTGTTTTCGGTCGTATGGATGCCGGGGGACCGGCCGGACGCAACGGAGTTTACCTCTCATCTTGTAGAGATTGAAGAAGAGCTTAAGGCTATCGATGATTTTTTCCTGGAAAGGATGGATGCGGATGACATCCTGTCCGAGCTTGCATATAACCTGAATGGCGTTCGGCAGCCGGTTCATCATCCCGATCATCCCGATTTTATAGACGGAATAATCGGCTATTCGGATATTATTCAGCTACCCTGTGCAAAAAAACCACCAGGCAAAGTACGGCGAGCCCTGCAGGTTCCGGAGTACTATCGGTTGAAAATTGGTGATCAATACGTTGGTGTAATCACCATAAGTGGAGTGCCATTTCAAACCTGGGCAGGAATATTTGAAGAGCTTAATGAACTGGATGTGGAATACCGGTTTTCCAATCGAGTGATTACGATGGACAAAAAAGACCAGGAGAAAAAAATTGATCGGATCCGTGAAATGTACAGGTGGGGGCGAAAAAGTCCGGCCGAACTGGTTTCTGGAGCCGATGATGGCGGCGACACAAAAGTAAAAGAGGCTTACGAAAACAAGCACGCGCTTAATATGATGGCTGAAGCAGGGGAGGCTATTTCCCATGTGCAAAGTAATAAAGACAGTTTCGCACAAATTACATCAACCTTTGTGGTTTATAACGAGTCTGAAGAGATCCTTGAAGGACAAGAGCAGAAAATTATAAGCAAAGTTCGCAAACTCGGCTGTGTAGCAGTCAAGGAAGATATCCAGCCACTGCGAGGATTATTAGGAACACTGCCGGGACACGCGGAAAATATTAGACGTTATTTTATGAGCTGCAAAAACATTGCTGATATGATACCTCTGTGGGGAGTTTGGACAGGACCAGAGAAAAATACATCCGCTTATATGAAAGGTGCTCCCGCTCATTGGGTAGCTGTAAATGTACCCACAAAGCAAGCAACCGGAATCAAAAAAGGGCAGCCGTTTATCAAACATCAACCGATTTCCGGGGATGTTGGTCATAAGCTTATTTTGGGACCGACAGGGAGCGGAAAATCGACCTACATAAACTTTGAAATTTCCCAATGGCGGCGGATGGATCGCAGTCAGGTATTCCTCTTTGATAAAGGTAATTCCGGAGAAGTTCTTTGCCGGGCAAGTGGAGGAGCGCATTACAACATTGGCGGCGATGACGGGCTTCGTTTTCAGCCTTTCAAACACCTTGAAGATGATCCGGTTTGGTTCAACGACTGGATTGAAATGATGGCGCAGTTGCAGGGGATTGAACTCACTGCAACTCAAAAGCGAGAAATTAGTCGTTCGATTGATTCAATGATGCTCCTGCCGGCAGAACGCCGAACGATGAGTGAGTTTGTATTTCAAGTACAGGATAGCCGGGTTCGTCAGGCATTAATGGTCTATACACAGGCCGGTAAATATGATGTTTTTGACGGGACAGATGATCCGATATCAGACAGTTCTTACCAGGTTTTTGAACAAGAAAAGCTATTGGAAATGAGCAATCAAATTCTATTGCCGGTATTGGACTATCTTTTTTTCCGGGTTGAAAAAAGCCTGCAAAAAGACCGGCCAACACTCATTTTTATAGAAGAAGCCTGGAAAGCGTTTCGGGAAAAGAAATTTTCGGACCGGCTTGAACAGTGGCTCCGTGAGCTGCGCAAAAAAAATGCTCATGTAGGATTGATTACACAATCTCCACAAGACATTCTGAATTTCGAAAATGCAACACTTTTCCAGGATTCATGCCCGGAAAAGGTTTTTTTGGCAAATCCAAATGCTACAGCCACGCACTACCAGAAAATCTATGAGTTGTTTGGGTTGAACCAAAGCCAAATTGAGATTATCCAGCACGCGAAACCCAAGAGGGAGTACTATTTGTCAACACCAGCAGGATCGGCATTAGTGGATTTGAAGTTGGATGAATTCTCACTTGGGTTTTTAGGTGAAACGTCCGGGCTTAGTGTTACCGAACGACGAAAAACAATTAACTCACTCATGGAGAATCACGGGGAAGCATGGCCTGTGGAGTGGCTTCGACAATTAGGAGTTAATGGAGAAGCTGATTTTTTGCAAACCAACTTTTCAACTATCAATAAATAGGTTCAGTCATGAAAAGAGAGTTCATCATTTTTTATATCACGGTTCTGATTGTATTGGTCAGCTGTAATGGGCCCAGCGGAGGGAGCAACACAAATGAAACTGAGCATGAGTATTACTATCGGGTTGAAATTACAGAAGGCTTCCGGGCAGAAATTTTACATTTCTCTCATGAGGATCCAGATGAGGCCAGGGTTTCATCGGGATGGATAGAGCGCCAAGAGGGTCTTTGGGAAAGTGAGATGTTTCTTGCAAGCATAAAATCACCGACTCCTTTTGCGGAGTTACGCGCAAGAAGAATTCAAAGTATTGATCCATTAGATGAAGGAAAAGGTCAAATAGTAGCACAGATCATTGTTGACGGCGAAGTTGTGGAAGAAACCAAATTAGACCTGCCCGTCGGGAATGCTTCTTTTTCAATTGAATATGACTTTACAGAAAACTAAAACCACAATTATCACAATTGGAGGCATCAATGAATCGTCAAGTATTGCTATATGTATTTTTATTTGTTCTTGTTTGGTTTCTGTCCATCCCGCAGACAAGCCAAGCGCAATTTGGACCGGCCGATCTGCCTATGTATGGTAGTGGCGGGATTGATGGATTTGGACAGAATATGCCAGATGAGTGTAAATCGTTGGAAAGCCTCCGAAGCCAAATATCATCTGATGGTTTGTTGGGCACTGTGTTTTCCATAGGGGATTTGGGAGTCAATCAGGTTGGAGGCATGGTTGATGATGTTGTTGGCCTTGCGGGGTCGCTTGGCTTAGGTGCCATGACTGGCGGGACGGGCCTCCTTGTGGGTGGTTTACTGGGTGGAATATTTGGTGGTGGGGATGGCACCAAACAGGCCGTTGAAGAATTAACAAAAGTTGAAATGACGGCTTTGGTAGAGGCAGAATGCCATTCCATTTTGCAAGACATCTATCTTACAGTTTTAGGTAAATCTGAAAGAGAAAAAATTGATAATGCTGAATACAACCAGCAAGATGTACGTGAAAACATCAGAAAAATTGAAATTGCCCGCGAAAACCTTGGATATCTGCGAAATTATTTAGCTGATGAATACCAGCTGTTATATGATACCTGGAATCGACACAAAGAATATGAACAAAATCCAGAATACTGGCGTCAAATTCGCGCTCAGTATGCCGACTATAATATCCAGGAAGCAGATAAGCTGATAATTTCAGCAAGAGAAAATCAGCGGATGACCGGTCAAACGCATGAGTATCTGGATGTATTAACCGGTTTATTATCACGGGAAGATCTGACTCCAGCCCAGGCGCAACAATTGCAAGGATATATTACTGCACTTCATGCCCAGGAATTGACCGAGGCCAAGCACATTCTTGCCGGACAGGCCGCTTTTATGGCACAACTGGAAGTAGAGCGCAAACAGCAACAGCGTGATGAAGAGTGGTTTCAACAACGCCACCGCGAACATACAAATGAGGGGATACAAACTATGTCTGACCAAGCTCAGGCAACTTCTACTCGCAGAATCGTTCCATCTTGGGCCGGGTCAAACTGATGAACGCAAAAATCAGAACATATTTTTGGGCATTTGCAGCCGTATTAGCTGCGTGTATAATTTTTGCTGAGAGTGGCTTTGCCCAAACACCTGAGTGGTACAATGAATTGAATCAATTTCAGCAACAGATCACGTTTGATTGGAGAAACCGGGCGTTTAATATTGGCGTATCGATTTTTTTTGCTCTTGCAGTACTCGATCTGGTGGTTTTTGGAATCGGATTGAAATTTTCTGATAAAAGCATTGATCCGGTTAACACATCTCTTAAAAAGCTCGTTACCCTCGTTTTTCTTTTTGCCATTATTATGTTTTTCTGGCTTCTGGAAGCACTTGTTTTAGGATTCCAGGAAATTGCATTTACCATTTATGGAGCGGAGATGGATTTGAATGAATTTCAAATCATATCAGCCGGACTTTGGTTCTTTAATGCTGCCTATCAAAGCCTGCAAGCCAATTATAGCTGGGTAAACATATTAAGTTTGTCCGCTTCGTTTTCAGTCTTTTTCCTGTTGTTTGCGCTGGCCGGGTTTGTAGTTCTGGCAATCCAATATGCCTATATCACGATGGAAGTGCTGATTGCTCTAACTTTTAGCCCGTTGTTTTTAGGATTTTTACCCATGAAGTTCACCCGGGTATATTCGGAGCGATACATCTCTTACATATTTCATCTCGGTGTAAAGGTCTTTCTGTTTTACATGATCTTCTACTTTTTTTGGAGTGTTCTGATGATGATGGTTCAGAATGTATACTCTTCGCAAGATTTTGGTTGGCACGTCCTGTTGAGTATCGGGTTTTTCTCTTTCCTGGCAATATTTGTACTAGCAAAAATACCCGGAAAAATGTCTCAATTCATCACTGAAAATCAAAACCTCGACTTAGGTAAAGTTTTAAACCGAATGGATGAACTATGAAACGAACAACCAAAAAAACAGAACCTAACCGTTTGTTTCGCGCACAAGCTGACCGGCGGGAGGACGATCCTTACTACAATCTTGCCAAATCGAAAGAGAATTGGCGAAGGGCCTTTTTCTTGTCTGCAATTACATTGTTGTTTGTAACCGGGGCATTTATAGTCCGGAGTTTTCAGGCTGGATATGTTCCATATTTGGTAAGTGTAGATGACTTTGACCAGGTTACCATTCTTGGACCGGCAGAGAAATTGAATACCAATCATGATCGTCTGGTCAGGGCCGAACTCTTTAAATGGATCCGGCTTATGAGGAGTGTCCACGGAGATGAAGAATATATCGAAGAGCAGTTGCGGGACGGGTTTTCGATGGTATCTAATAATGTCGCCGGAAGACTCAATGATTACTATGGTGAGGAAGAAAACGACCCGAGAGTTCTCTCCAGAAATTTTCGAAGATCTATTGAAGTCTCACAGATCCTTCAAACCGACGATTCGGGAAATTGGAGGATTCAGTGGGTAGAAACCACCACGAACCTTCGGGGTGGGTCCCGTGAGGCGCAAGAATGGGAAGCATTTATCGAAGTTGAGAATCACCCACCATCGTCATCAGAGACGATCCTAAAAAACCCTCTTGGACTATACATAACCGAACTGAACTGGGGAGCGATCTCTCCAACAACCCTAAACGAGGAAACACCATGAATCATCGATCACAACCACTGGCAATATTATTGGCTGCATTTCTTTGGGTCATTGGTCCAAATGTACATGCCCAGGAATCACCTGAAATACCGATGCATGTAAATGAGCAAGGGGTCATTGTATACCCAATTAATGAAAAGAGTGATGTCATTGAATATCCCTTTGGCTATACAGAACCCATTGTTACCGCATCACCACTTCGTATTTCAAGAATAGAACTTGAAGAGGGGGAAGAGGTTGTCGGTCAGGCTGTAGGAGATGCAACACGGTGGCAGATTGACTACTCTTTACAGGGAGAAGGTGAGATGAGTAAAGTTATTTTTTTTGTAAAACCAATTATCGATGATATATCGACCAATTTTGTGATTACCACAAACCGACGGACCTATGACATTACCCTGGAGGCGCCGAAGATTAAGGATCCAGGGACCAATCCGGATACACATTTTACAAGAGGAATATCATTTTACTATCCGGATGAAGCCAGTGAGAAACTCAACGAACAGATAAGAAAAGATCAGGAAAGGATCCGCCGAGAACAGGGGAGTCGATCCCGGGGGCCGTCATTTACCCGGCCGGACAGTAGTAGTGCCTTTGAACGATATGAGTATGAAGAAGGGAAATACGGTTTTCCATGGGAACCAGTGGCCATATGGGACAACAACCGTCATGTTTTCATTCAACTACCAAGTGATTTCGATATCGAATCACAAGAACTTCCGGGAGTCTTTTTAACAAATCGTTTTGGGGATAAGCAGCAGATGAACTTTTCGTATGACCCGGATAGTAAAATCATCCGAACTGACCGGGTGTTTCAGCAGGCGAAACTAACGTATCAATTTCAAAAGCGCGGGTTTTTAGGTTTTGGACGGGTTACCCGGGATCGTGAATTACTTGTAACTCTTAACGATAGCGAATGAAATTATGAGACCGAAAGAAGAAAAAAACAAAATTAATGAATCGAGTAAACGATTGTTGTTACTTGGTGCTTTGGCACTTGGCGGTATATTATTAGCGACCATCTTATTTAATATTTTTCAGTCCGGAAACTCACAACGCAAGATTGGAGAGTATCAACCACCTGTACAAAGTGGAGAACCCGGGTTTTTACAAAATGAACCTGCCGGGTTACAAACCGATGAAGAAGAACTTGATTTCGATCCACCGGATCCGCAAAGTATTTTTGACCGGCCGGTATCCCAGCCTACAGCAAGGACATCACAACCAGGGCCGCAGCAACCTGACCGCCGGCAAGAACTCTATGAACAAGCGCTGTCCAGTGATATTAAAATTGGAGGAGAGGTTCGTGTAAGTGACGATGTAAACCCATCCATGGAACAGGCTGCGATCGGTCGTTCAGTTTCATCTGCTTTCCCGGCTGACAGACGTCAATCTAATTCAACCGGCCAGGAACCATTACGATTTACAGAAGAGCAAAACAACCAGGGAACGGTTGAATTTAATCACCCACCCACCCCCTATACTCTTTTGGAAGGAACGATGATTGAGGCGACTCTTCAAACCGGGGTATCATCTGCATTGCCAGGAAACATTGTTGGTATGATAAACCGTGACGTTTACGATAGTATCAATCAAGAACATCTGATTATACCAAGAGGCACACGAATCGTCGGTACGTACGATTCTGGAATTGCATTTGATCAACGGAAAATGATGATGTCCTGGCAGCGATTGTTATTCCCGGACGGACGGTCTATCCAGTTACCATCCTTCCCTACCCATGATCTGCAAGGTATGAGCGGGCTTGGCGGGGAGGTCAACACACATTTTTGGCGAATTTTTGGTCAATCTGCCATGCTGAGTCTCATCGGTGCCGGTGCGTCTTTGGCTGTTTCGCCAAACAGGGCCGGTTTGTTTGGTGCCATGAGTGCCAGGGAATTAATTGCTGTTCAAATTGCAGAGGACTTTCAACGGGTGGCCAATATGGTATTACAACGAAACATGAATCGTCAGCCAACCATTGTCATTGAAGCCGGTACTCCGTTTACCATTTATCTTTTAGACGATCTTTCATTTGAAGAACCTTATACCTATACCGAGGCATGGTATGGCGAATAGCCAATTTTTCAGTATATAGTAACACCTTAATTCAAAGCCAATGTTACTACCATACCATGACCTCAAAAGATGATGATAATCTACAACAAACCAGCCGGCCTGCCACCAATACTCAACTCGAGGAAAAAGCCAGGTCCCTTGGTTATGACCCATCACAAATGGATCTTGCAAGCCCAAAAGAAAAGGCATCTCAGATACAAAAAGAGTTGCTGTCGGCTAAAAGTTTCGGTGAGTTAGATGGAAAACTCGCGGCCAGAGATTTGTGGCTGGACTATAGCAAAAAAGGTCTTTTTTTTACGGATGGATTTCAACGAGTGAATGCATCTTCAATTGATTCCTCACTGAACAAAATAAATCTTCAACAACTCTACGGAGAAGATCTCACAAAATATATTGATATCAGAAACAGCGGGATCAATTACGGCAAAGCGGAGAAGCAGGTTCAGAATCTTTTCATTCACGAGGCGATTAATGAGCTTAAATCGAAAAGAGAGGAGATTAAATCAGAACTTTCGAGTGTTCGCTACGAAATGGCAAGAATACAAACAGCCCCAAAAGAGACAAGAAACATTTCCCGGAAGGAAGATCTCATCAAGCAAAAAGATCAATTGCTCGGTAAGCATCAACAGCTGACCAGTGAAATTTCAAAGCTCGAAAAAAAATACCGGGGGTTTAGAGGGAGCAAATCTTTTAAAAATCAAGCAAATCATGTAAAAATGAAAGCCCAGCGGGCCGGAGAAAAGGTTAAATATGCGAAGGAAGGATTTAAGATAAAGAAAAAGTCCATGAAGGGTATGCAATCGGCTCGTGAAGTAATCGGGTTTCAGAAAATGTTTGAAAAGGGGATACAGTCTTCATCAGATCACATGCCCTCCAAGATAACAGATGTGAAATCATTATCGAAGCCAGTTATGAGTATTACCTACAGCGCGTATAGATCCTTTGCCCGAATTGCAAACGACCCGGAGGTTACCCGCTGAAGTCATTCGCATATAATTTTTAAAGCAACCAGCACCATGGCCGAAAAGAAAACATTACAACACGAGAACAACCTTATTGGGTTTGTATTTCTTACAGGCCTCTTGTCTGTTGTAATGAGCTGGTTGTATTTCAATCAGTTTGTGATGAGTGGATTTGGCGACGTTCGGCCTAACATCCAGATAGGCAAGACGGGAGTCATGATTATCTTTTGGTTGTTGGCTGTTTCATTACTAACCGGCGGCTATTTTTTGTGGAAAAAACTCTGGAGAAACGCATCGATCTCATTTTTCTCGGTAGGACTATTTGTGCTATGTGTAAACGGAGAGCTGTATGATCCATCGCTTCTGTTTTATTATATCCAGGAATATTCGATTTCCTCTATTCCGGAGCATTTATTGATTTGGGGATCACTCTATGTGATTGCTATGATGATTGTCATTTGGGGGACGATCAGGCCGAGGGGACCAGCCGAAAAAGGCGTTCATGGAACGGCAGAGGTTCAGTATGGAGACCATTATACTCATACAGGATTCAAGATAGGAGGGGAGGGCGAAATCGTTATTGGGCGGCATAAAAAAAGCAACAATATTTTAACGTTTAAAGGTGAGAAACACCTGGTAACCGTTGCTCCTACTCGAAGCGGGAAGGGGGTGGGATCTATTATTCCCAACCTCCTTCACTATCCCAACAGTGTCATCGTTGTTGATCCCAAAGGGGAGAATTGTAATTTTACAGCGGAGCACCGACAGAACAAATTTGGTCATAAGATAATCTGCCTCGATCCATTCCGTGAATCTATTTGGGGCAAGGAAAATGGGACCAATCATTTCAATCCGCTTGATGCCATTCCAAACACATTTCAAAAGGCGTTTCGCCCCTGTAATGCCTTGGTGGATACGATTTTTTCAGAAGAAATAAAAGGGGATCCGTTTTGGTCCCGCAGAGCTAAAAACCTTTATCTTGGCTTTTTAATCTATATTTGTACGGCACCTGAATTTAATAATCCGGATCACCCCGACTACCATCCTGACCTGAGAAACCTGTCTACCGTTAATCACCTCTTTTCTATTCCGGCCGAAGACCTGATGGCTTATATCGAAAAGATCAGTGTCAGTGATGTCCCGTTGAACGTGAAAAAATTTGCCAATGACTTTCTGAGTGCGGGGGTTTCGGTAAAGATGTTGATCGGAATTATGGAGACGCTTAAAAGCGAAATCCAGCTTTTTCATTCTCCCGAACTCTCTTCGGTGATGAGCCATAGTGATTTTTCGTATGATGAGGTTGCGATCGGGAAAGCCACGATCTATTTGATCGTCCCACCGGAAGAGCTTCGCACGTATTCAAAATGGACGCGGATCATGATCACGATGTTTATCCAAAGAGCGATTTATATACGAAAAACACGGCTACAGGAAGCCAGTGAGGAAAAAATTCTCTTTTTAATGGATGAATTTACCAACTTGGGCAAGCTTAATATTGTCAGAGACAATTATTCTATCGCAGGTGGTTATGGGCTTCAGTTCTGGATTATTTTTCAGGATCTTGGCCAGTTAAAACCCCTCTATAAACAGAGCTGGCAATCCTTTTTTTCCAATGCAGATGTTGTCCAGGTATTTGGTGTCAATGATATTGATACCGCAGAATATATTTCCCGAACCTTAGGGGATACCACCATTGTTTCGGTCTCTAAATCCAAAAATCAAAGTACAGGTTTTCGCTATTCTGGTGGCAAAGGAACGTCAAAATCCGAACAAAAACGGCGACTTTATAATGCCGATGAAGTGAAGCGATTTCCCAGGAATCTACAGTTCATCATAACGAACGGCGAAAACCCTGTTATCGCAAAGAAAATTCAATACTACAGAGACCTTGAATTCAAGGACTACACCCCCACTCAAACACAAGTGTTTTCAAAGTTAAGTTCGCTTCCCGTGTGGTTTGATATTGATAATGACGACCTTAGTCTTGAGAGGAAATTAAGACTTCTCATACATGGAGAAGCCAGGCCAGATCTTCCGCCGGCCGAGGATAGCAATGATATTCAATTATCGGTCGATAATCCGGATATCGATGAACTGGAGGAGGACGATCATGGCGATGATATGGATATATCCATGTTTTAGTGAAAGAAAAAGGTTGAGAACAGTCAGTTGTAAATCCTATTACCAAACGTTTTTGCTTCATTAACCATAACCACATGAATTAAAAGCATAAAGTAGAAGGCAATAACATCTATTCGCTGACTCTCCCAACCCAAGAAAGTTTATACGCCATCATCAACGTATAAGAAATTTTTAAACTCTGTTCTAATGAATTATATTGTTAAATCTTGTGAAATTGAATGTTGAGGAACGTGTAGACGCGAAAGATTTAAACTATAATTCCGAAGCTGTCGGCCGGTATAGCATTTCGTTCACATGCAACTCTTCTGGTTGATTGATTACAGATTCAACTATTCTCACAAAGCAGTCGATTTTTTAGTCAATGCTATTGTAATCCTCCTCAGTAACAGGATTTAACCAAACTACGCCACCCTCGTCAAGATTAGGGCCGATGGCAATATGAGTAAACTTGCTGTCGGGTGAAGCACCGTGCCAGTGCTCAACATTGGGTGGACATTGAATCACATCCCCTTTTTGCAGGATTTGTATGGATGAACCTTTCTCCTGATAATAACCGGTGCCATCTGTTGCGAGAAGAATTTGTCCGCCCGGATGAGAGTGCCAATTCGTTCTTGCACCGGGCGCAAACGTTACGTTGCCAATATGAGTGTTCAGGTTCGCATCGTTTTCTGCAATCATGTTCAACCATGCAGTACCGGTGAAATTGTCACTCGAAATTTCTTGACCTATTGGAAACACCGGTTCTGTTTTCGGTCCGTCAGCAGTATCCGTTTGCGGTTCATTACTACAGGAAATGAATAAAATAGTTATAGTTAAAAGCGGCAAGAGGAATGTTCTCATCCAATTCATCATTAATCAACTTTTTTAAATTCGTTATTTCGGGTTTAATGTTCGCATATTAGCTTTAAAAATTATTCAGATCTGTTTTCCAGCACGTTATCCAGTACTGATTGAGCGATTTCTCCTTTCTCTTCACCTAATGTAGTTTCGATGATATCTACAAAATGCTGCAACTGACCGGTAGTTAAACCGACATTCAGGGAAAGATTGAAATGGCTTCCCAACATCGGCTCCACGCCATCGAGGCTGCTGAGTATGGAAATGACCACCAGCTCTCGTTGAGCGTAGGTTAATACATCCCGCTCAAACAGGTCGGCAAACAGATGTTCTTTGAGGAATCTGTCAATGGCAGGGGCAAACGCTCCGTAGCCCGACTCCGGCTTTCCCCAGTCTGAGCCGGTCAGCTCATACAAAGTTTCCACTCCCCGTTCGTACTTGCTTCGGTCATCATTGATTGGGGAAGCTTCTGGGCCCAGTTCATCATTTATACCCTCGGCCTCACGCTCCTCCAAGACCTCCATAAAGGTTTGAAGACTTCGAATGCTTCTGGGAAATCCGGCATAAGCGTACAAGTGAACTATGGACTCTTTGATTTCATTGACTGTCAGACCCGCATCCAAACCGTTATGTAGTGCAGGTTTTAAACGTTGCAGGTCACCAATGGCCGTATAGGCTGCAATCGGAATCAATGCTTGCTGCTTTTCGCTGAGTCTCTGATTCTGTTCTGAGTTTTGCGCTTTCAGATCAAGTGAAAGACAACTGCTAGCCACAATTAAACTGATAAGTAGTTGTGTGCTAAATTTTTTCATTTTACTGGTTTATTTGAGGGTTAAATACCGCGCGAGTGTAAACGGTCTCTTAATGTCTCAATGGCCTTTTGAATCACATCCAGCCTTTCTTCTCTGGGATCGGGCTTGCCGACTGTTTCGCCACCGGACTCAATGTCGAGTATCTCTTCAGTTTGGGAATTGTAAACGGGCCATTCAGGTACCCCTTCGCCATTGGGATCACCTGTCTTGGCGAAGTTTGCCCAATAGGTGTTCATCACTTGCGCTAACTCTTGTTCTTCAGTCGTTGGCTCAATATCACCCCAACGGGCATCCAGGTTGTTAAACACATAGGCAACTTCTGATCCGTGTCCGGCACCAAACCGCATTCGCTCCTGCATTGCTTCCGGAACATAGGAGAACAGATACATATAAGCCGGGTTGTCTGCGGCAACAAATGTTCTTGCTGTCATCCGGGCCGGCTCACCCCAAACCCAGTCGGTATTAAACTTTGTGATAACCTCAGCGAATTCTTTGTCGCCGTCAGGATCGTAAGCAGCTCTCGCCTGATCTTCCAGTTCTCCAAAAAGTGAAAAGAGTTCTTCTTTTGAACTGCTGTTGTTTACAAAACCACCGCCTACTTCGGCACTTGTATTCCCGATGATAAGCGGAACGTCTGCCTGTCTGCCTGCTTCATAAGCACTTTCAGCTGTTTCCACTACCAGCTCCCCATCCAAAATCGGGCCTGAATAGGTACGCGGACCATTCTCTCCATCGGTTTCCTGGCCTCCATCCACAATCTCTTCCACACTCAGTGCACGAAGTTCTGCCAGTGCTTCTTCACCGGTTCCATTAATCCCCTTTTTTCGTGCAAAGTTGATCCCGATAGTTTCAGCAGAAACTGTGTAGAGGGGATCGGCATTATCTTCGTTGATCGGCCTGCCGGTAAGTACACCGTCACGACCGCCGCCTGATTCACTAATCACTTTATGAAAAAGGCCTCTTGCATCCGGTATGGTCAAAAGCGAATGAACCGACACGCCACCGGCAGAAAAACCAAAAATGGTCACATTATCCGGATCGCCACCGAATGCTTCAATATTTTCCTGTATCCATTCGAGGGCGGCAATCTGGTCCATATAAGCGTAGCTGCCTTTTGGCTCCTCGGGATGCTCCTCACTCAATGCAGGGAATGCAAAATGTCCGAGGCGTCCAAGACGATAGTTGATAGTCATCAAAATGACGTCCTGTTTGGCGAATTCCTCTCCTGTGGTTGCGCCACCCGCACCGCTTCCGCCAACAAAAGCACCTCCGTGGATCCATACCATCACGGGAAGATCCGCTCCCTCTTCAATTCCGGCAGGTTTCCAGATATTCAGGAAGAGACAATCTTCCGATGAGCCTTCCGCAATGGTTCCGGGAGCAGCTCCCCATCCGGACTGAGCACAATTAGCACCATACTCGGTTGCATCACGCACACCTTCCCAGGAATCTACAGGTTGAGGTGGACGCCAGCGATATTCGCCAACAGGTGGAGCCGCAAAGGGAATCCCCTTGAAGCTTGAAACGTCTCCTTCCGTCACACCGCGAACAATACCGCTTTCAGTTTGAACTGTTGGTGAGGCATTGGAATCAGCTTCCTGTGCAACCACGGATGTTTGATGAGCCATCAAATAGCAACTCATAATGATGAATAAGCCAACGATTATTTTTTTCATTTTGATTGAATTTTAATTTTAAAACCTGATTCTGTTATCTAATAAATCATGTGTAAAACACTAATCATTGCCACGAGAGAGCCTTGTGAATGACAAAACTCCTAATTTCCAGTCATCGTCCTGTTTCACATACACCTCGGTGACCTCGAATGGATTGGTGACTTCGTTGCCGCCAACCTCAGCTATCAGGGTAATTCTGTTCAAGAGAATGGCCGTATTGTCAATAATATTCACGGATACCTCGTGGATATCTGCCTCTTTATACCAAATCCCACCGCTTTCGATAATAGCAAGCTCTCTTTCTGTTCCCCAAGATCCACCCATGTGAACAAACTCCGCCTTTTCATGAAAGAGATCCGCCAGGGCCTCCACATTTTTGTCGGCCATCCACTGCCACTTCTCTTCGGATAGATTAATGATCTCCTGTTCTGCACTCGTAACGTTTTCATTTTGCTGTGCCACCGCCTGTGTTGATAGCCCGACAAATAATAAAAGGGTGTATATAACTTGTTTCATGGGTTTGATTATTGATTTTTTGATTTCTATGGATCTGTCTGTGTAAGCCTTCAGTTTTTCGGTGGTGCCTCAACGCCCGAGAATCGTAGCACTCCGTCCGGAAGCCGCTGTCCCCTAATCTCGATTTTTGAGAGAGATGAATTCAGTTCAGAGAGTTCATCTGATGAAAATTGAATCGAAGCTGCACCGATATTCTGGATCACATGGTCCTTGTTAGTGCTCCCGGGAATTGGAACGATCCAGGGCTTTTGTGCCAACAACCATGCCAGCGCGATCTGGGCAGGAGCGGCCTCTTTCCGTTCAGCCCACTTTTCAATCAGGTCAACAAGTGCAAGATTGTGCGGAAGATTTTCCGGTGAAAATCGAGGCTCCACACCACGAATATCACCCTGGGCAAAGCGGGTATTTTCACCAATCCAGCCGGTTAAAAACTGGACTCCAAGCGGACTCCACGGCACGAAACCAATTCCAAGTTCTTCACAAGTAGGAATCACATTCTCTTCAGGCCCGCGCCACAGCATAGAATATTCATTCTGAACAGCAGTAACAGGAACCTCGGCATGAGCACGGCGAAGTGTGTTGAGCCCCATCTCTGACAAACCCCAATGCAGAACTTTGCCTTCATCCATCAGATCCTTCACGGCCCCGGCCACATCTTCAATTGGGACTTCGGGATCGACCCGGTGCTGGTAGAGGAGATCAATACGGTCCGTTCGCAGACGTCTGAGCATTCCCTCAACAACAACTTTAATATGCTCCGGGCGGCTGTTGAGGCCGGGACGCCGCTCTCCGGTCTCCTGGTCGATGTTCCAGCCAAACTTGCTGGCAATTACTATATCATCCCGAAAAGATTCCGTGGCCTCACCGAGAATTCGTTCACACTCATGAGGTCCGTAGGCTTCCGCGGTATCGAAGAAGGTAACTCCCTGGTCGAAAGCGGTCCGGAGTACGTTAATCATCTCCGGCCGGTAGGGCGTTGTGGTTGTATATTTTCGTGCCATATTCTGAACGCCCACCCCAATGCTGGAGACCTCCAGCGAAGCGAGTTTTCGTTTGTCGTTTATGGATGCTTTTTGACTTGATAAACTGCCCGAATTTTTCTTTTCAGATTCTTTCTTTGATGCAAATCCCATCAAAGGTAACGCTGCCAAACCAGAACCGGTCAGTGCAGTTCTCAGCATAAAATCACGGCGGCTCATTTTATTTTTCTTTTTCATAACATTCTCCTTTTGTATTCCTTCATTGTTTTTGCTCTCTTCTCTTAAATTTTTAAAAATTTTGTCTTCATTCTATTCATGTTCTTCTAACCGGCTGGCAAACCACTTGATGATTTCCGGATCGCGGTGGCTGAAGAACTGGCTTTCCCCGGTATCCAGCGATCGGATCGATTCCATATCCTCATCAGAAAGTTCAAAATCGAAGACATTGAAATTCTCTTTCATTCGATTTTTTTTAACCGTTTTCGGAATCACCACGACTTTTCTTTGAATGAGCCATCTCAGTACGACTTGCGCAGAAGACTTGCCATACTTCTCACCGATGGAGACTAACAGCTCATTGCTGAACGTGTTATTCTTACCCTCAGCAAAAGGCGCCCACGATTCATGCTGAATACCGTTCTCTTTCAAAAACTGTTGGTCGTCGTGCCGCTGATAAAAAGGATGAGTTTCAATCTGATTGACGGCCGGAACAACATCATTGAAAACGATCAGGTCCATCACGCGGTCGGGGTGAAAATTGCTGACACCAATCGCCTTTAACTTTCCATCTTTATACAATTCTTCCATCGCTCGCCACGAACCGTGCACATCCCCAAACGGTTGATGGATCAGGTAGAGATCCAGATAGTCTGTTTGCAGTTTGTTCAGGGATGTTTCAACTGCTTTTTGAGTAGCTTCGAAACCAACGTCCTCAATCCAAAGTTTAGAGGTTACAAAGAGATCTTCTCGCTCAATCCCGCTTTCCTGAATTGCATCTCCAACAGCCTCTTCGTTCTGATAGGATGCAGCCGTATCGATGGCGCGATATCCCACGTCGATCGCATCCAGCACGCATCGCTTGCATTCATCGTGATCCTGTATCTGGTACACGCCAAATCCAAGAATCGGCATTTCAATGCCGTTATTGAGTACTACATTTTTCATAATCTATATGTCAACCTTTTATTTACTTTCTCCTGTGTGAACTACCCGCCAGATTCGTCCTTTTACGGAGTCAGAAATATAGAGGGCGCCGTCCGGTGCGATTGCGAGGCCCATCGGACGGTGTTCTGCCGCACCGGGGTTGGGGATTGGATCTACACCGGCAAATCCATCAGCAAAGGTCTCGTAATCACCCGCCGGAGAACCATTTTCAAAAGGAACAAAGGATACCCTATATCCTCTTTGAGGCAACGGAGCTCGGTTCCAGGAACCATGAAAGGCAATGAAAGCACCGCCCTGATAGTGTCTTGGAAAGTGTTGACCGGTGTAAAACAGAAGCCCATTTGGCGCCCAGTGACCAGGAAAGGCTACTACCGGATCGAGAAACTCTGAACATCGTCCGACTTCCTGTCCGTCGCCACCATATTCGGGACTAAGAACTTTTTCTTCCTGCCGCCAGTCGTAGTAGCAATATGGCCATCCTGCATTTGCGCCTTCAGTCAGTCTGAACATCTCTTCAGCAGGGAGTTCGGCATTATCCTCTTCGGTATAAAGATCCGGCCAAAGTGTATTGAGCTGATCCCGCCCGTGCTGCATTACGTATAGGGCGTTGTCCTCATGATTCCAATCAAGGCCCACGACATTTCTAATACCTGTGGCGAAGTGTGTGCCATCGTCCTGCTGTGTCTGGCCCAAAGAGTCAGCATGAAAGCGCCAAATACCCGCTTGCCGTTCCAGCTGCGGGCATGGATCTTCTCCCATAGAACCGGGAGTACGTGGTTCTTGCTGACAAGCATTGGATGGAGCACCCACATTTACATAGAGATATCCATTATTATCAAAAGCAATCGATTTGGAATCGTGAGACTGCTGTTCCGGGAAACCGGTAACAACGATCTCCGGCTCACCTTCAGGAACAAGCGATCCGTCTTCAGGCATGGGCCACCGATAGACGGACTCCGTATTGGAAGCCCAGATATGCCCATCGTGGATAGCCATTCCGGTTTCCCACAAAATTCCGCCTCTCACGGGAGTCATATCACTGAATCGCTCAATAATATCAGCCTTGAAATCACCTGTTGTATCACGAAGGGCAGCAATTCCGCCCTCTTCACTTCGTGTTTTTACATAAATGTCACCATTCTCTCCTATGGCAATATGGCGTGCAGGGCCGAGGCTATCAACGACAACGCTTGCACAAAATCCGTCCGGCAGAGTGATGCCCCCATTATCTTCATCGCATACAATTTCTGCACTTGCAAGATTTTGATTACTGTCGCCCGAAGGACCGCCACAGCCGGCAATGAGCAGTACCGCAAATAATGATACAGCTGCAAAAAGATGATTGATCTTTGTGAAGCCAGAAAATCTTCTTCTGATCGGGTTTGAAATGTTTTTATTGATATTCATAATATTTATGTCGTTTTAGTATCGTATCGCTGAAAGAAATGTTGGTTTTGTATGATCATTTGAGTCAAGAATTAAGTGTGGAAAAGCTGAGATAAAGTCCCCTCATTTTTAAGAAGGGGAGATTCAGGTTCCAAACTTTCTGCTTTTAAATTGCATATGCTATTTCGTTAATCTAAAGGTATAAACCCGAGCGTACTCTGTGATGTCATCGGAACCACAAGCTGGTTGTTGTCTGAATCGTAGCAAATAGAAGCCGCACTTGGGATGTTCTCTGCAATCAGTTCGGCAGACTCACCCGGACGGATTCTGGAAATTCCGCCCTGTCGTACACTGCTGATATACTTCGTGCCATCCGGCATGATTTCGATTCCATCGCCTCCCGCCTGAACGGCTTGTTCCGTTTTCAGCAGCTCACCATCAGGTGAAAAAGTGAGGACATCGGGATTCCCAAAGTTGACTACCACAATATTACCATCGGTGTCTATCGCAATGCCGTTGGGGACATTAATGGGATCACCAACAGCAAATTCAGAAATACTACCCTCCGGAGAAATTTCCCATACTTTCCAGGATTGCGGATCACCATCGGGTCCAATATCACCGGTTTGTGTGGTGTAGATCGTTCCGTCTTCTGCTACAGTGATGTCATTAATCCAGGGAGATTCTTCGATTCGAATATCTTCCAGCGGCTCGCCTGTTTCCAGATCAAACCGGCGAATGACGGCTGTTGATGGATCATCCCGGCTTGTACCGCCATCGCGATCAGCAAAATAGAGAACGCCATCTGCAATTTCGCTTCCAAGGGGATCATTCAGAACCAATGGCGGATTTAAATCGCTGCGCTGATTGGAGTTCTGAACGCCAATCCACTTCGTGGTATGAACCGAACCGTCGAAATTAATCAGCGAAACCCAGGCATCGTTTACCTGAACATTCTGCCGGTCACCCATACTGGGTACGACGATCAGTTCTCGTTCCGCATCATAGATACAGCTTTCCGCAGATTGAATCGCGCCATATACGCTTACGTTGGATGAAATCGGTTGAAATTCACCGTTAGAAGTGAGACCCAGAGGATCTCCAACCGAATAGGTTTCCGATTCCTGGGCTGATGCCGTATTAGCATAAAGTCCAAGGGCCGTTATTAATACTATAAGCGAGCGAAGTATTTTGAGTTCTTTAAAATCTGCCACTGTGTGTTTCATTTTATTCATCATAATTATCTGTATTTCTATTAGTGGATGGCTCTGCTGAATCCATCAGACGGCTGGTTTTGCCGTCAGATGGTTAGATTAGGTATCGATGAACCCATCTGACCGAAAAGACAACGGTCTGACGGGGTAGTTTTGCAAAATTCTCTCACTACTCTTCAATGCTATGAGTATCCCGCACGCTGCTAAACGTCAGGTCCAACAGGCTCCAATCACCGGCCTGGTTTTGATAGACTTCCGTAACCGTAAACTCATTGGATACGACATTGCCCCGAACCTCAGCCTCCAGGGTTATGCGGTTCCAAAGGATGACGGTGTCGCCAAACGTTTCTACCACAACCTGGTGCACATCTGCATTTTTGTACCAAATGCTTCCGCTTTCAATGATTTCGAGTTCCCGGTCTGTTCCCCAGGATCCGCTCATGTGGACAAAACGTGCATCCTCATTAAATAAGTTTGAGAGCTCATCTACATTCTTGTCGGCCATCCACTGCCATTTCTGTTGGGAAAGAGCTGTAATTTCCTCCACCATATCCGCATTTTGTGCGAAGACAGGCGAGCCAATGAATATTATAAAGAGTCCAATGAGTACTGTTATTCGTTGATTCAATTTCATAGTGTTGGTGATTTATGAGTTGTGTGATCTATGGTTAATTATTTCTTGTTGTATAAACTATTGCATCTGAATATTCTCCAACCATTCTACTGCTTCTGCTCGAACTTCTTCTCGTCGAGCTCCTTTGATATCCAGGTAGATTCCATCTCGCTCCAATCCACCACTGACTGAAAAACTTTCCAGTATGTTTGAATCCGGACAAAGTTCTTCAATTTGACGAATACTGCTTCCTAAACCATAACCTCCATTTGTATTGAATGGGATCACTGTTTTTCCGCTCAGATCGTACTCATGCAAAAAACTTTTCATCGGCGGTGGCAGTCGCATTCCCCAGGTAGGAAAACCAACAAAAACGGTATTATAATTTCCAATATTCTCAATTTTAGTTTTTAATGGAGGTAAATATCCCGTCTCATTTTCCCTGGCAACTTGAGCCACAATTGCATCATAATCCTCCGGATAAGGCGTTTCCAATTCAAGTTCAACCATATCACCGCCCACTTCATCCCGGATAATTTCGGCTACCGCCTCCGTATTCCCGGTACGGGACAGATAGACGATTAGTACATCCTCTGAATCGGACTCAACCTGTGCGTTGACAGGGTTTACCATAAGTAAAAGAATCAGAATCCAAAAAAAGATAAATCTATTCATAAGCCTCAGGAGCTTTTTGATATTGATTTTTTGATCTTCAAGAGCCGATTAATTCCCCGTTCTTTCTTCCAGCTCTTTCGGGTATCGCGCACCCTGAATCTCGATTTTTGACAAGGCTGTTTCGATTTGATTGAGATCACTCGAACTCAGATTAATTTCTGCTGCTTCAATGTCACTTTCGAGGTGTTGCAGCTTGGTGGTTCCCGGAATGGGGACAATCCACGGTTTTTGAGCAAGCACCCAAGCGATGGCGATTTGAGCTTTTGAGGCATTCTTCTGTTTTGCAATTTCACCCAACAGCTTCACAAGGTCTTGGTTTGCTTTTCGGTTTTCCTTGTTAAACCTTGGGACGATGTTGCGAAAATCGTTCTTACTGAATTCTGTACGTTCGTCAATCTCACCGGTCAGAAACCCCTTGCCGAGCGGACTAAACGGTACAAATCCAATTCCGAGTTCTTCAAGAGTTGGCAGCAGCTCTTCTTCCGGTTTTCTCCACCACATGGAGTATTCACTTTGAACGGCTGTGACCGGTTGAACGGCATGAGCTTTTCGAATGGTTTGGACGCCCGCTTCCGACATACCGAAGTGATTCACTTTTCCTTCTTTGATCAAATCTTTCACGGTTCCGGCCACATCTTCGATAGGTACATCCGGATCAACACGATGCTGGTAGTAAAGATCGATCCTTTCTACACCGAGCCTTTTCAATGATCCTTCAGCAGACTTACGGATCTGCTCGGGCTTGCTGTTTAAAACCTGTTTTCCATTGTTATGATAGATGCCAAATTTTGTAGCGATCACTACCTGGTCACGAATCGGCGAGAGTGCTTCTCCGACTAATTTTTCATTTTTGTGTGGACCGTATGCCTCGGCCGTATCAAAGAATGTGACTCCCCGATCAAAAGCCGTACGGATCAGGTTGATCATCTCCCGTTTGTCTGATGCCGGACCGTATCCGTAACTCATTCCCATGCAGCCGAGTCCGACTTTTGAAACTTCTAAACCGCTCTCTCCAAGTTTGCGGGTTTCCATGGTCGCTATCATAATCAATCCGTTTTAGATTCAATGTTCAACATCTAAAACAAATATAATGTTGCGACCCCTCAATGAATTACGATTAGCAAACCATCACTTACGAAATTCAAACATTCCTGAATTGAGACGGGCTTATCTCCGTATGTTTTTTGAAGAAGTTGCTGAAATGAGTGGCTTCGCTGAAACCTAAAGAGTACCCGATTTCTGAGATGTCCTGCTGACTGTGTTTCAGCAGAATCTTTGATTCTTGAAGCAAACGCTCAGCGATAAGTTCGGACGTGGTTTTATTTGTGGTCTTTTTTAGCGCCCGGTTTAAATGATTTACATGAACGTTCAGTTGTTTGGCAAAATCGGAAGCTGTACGAAGATTGATGCTTTTATGAGAATCGTTAATCGGGAATTGACGCTCTAAGAGCTCCAAAAACATCGAAGAGATTCGCTGAGATGCATTGACCTCCTTGCTTTGAGTGCTTGATGATGGTTCTATCTTCATCGCAAGATGCATCAACTCAAATACAGTGGTTCGCAGCACATCATATTTGTGTTTATAATCAGACTCAAACTCTTCAAACAACCGTTCAAAAAGTGCAATAGATTTTTCTAACTGCTCATCTGACAACTCAAATACGTGATTTCCGCCTGGCTGAAAAACTGAATAATCACTGAAATCTGCAAATTGATGAAAAAACTCTTTATCAAAAATACAAAACACGCCACCCTGTACATCCTTTTTATCAATCCATTTACAAGGAATAAGCGGATTCGAAAAACTTAGAACCTGTTTTTTTGCCTCAATCACTTTATCAGCATATAACACTTTGGCTTTCCCTTTGAACAGCATGATTTTGTAATAGTCTCTCTGATCGTATGGTATGGGGGCAGGATTATCGCCCGTAAAGGCGTCTAATGAAAACAGGTCAAAATGCTCGTTCTCCAATTGAGTTTTTTTAGAAACTGACCCAAATTTTTGAGTGTAAAAGCTTTCTGTATGTTCATATTTTTCCATATCACATTCAATTAAGTGGTGCCAGATTGTAAGTTTTGTAAATGCATTCCATTTCATAATACTAAAAACGAAACGAGTAATTTAAACTGATATTCCAGAGTGGGTCTGTGTTTTCAATTTCCGTATCAATCACTTTGTTGATGGTGGTTGAAACGGTAACCGGAAATTTTATCACGCCCAGCGCAATATTTGTTGCGGCATAAAACCCGTCGATCTCATCAATTCTTAAATAATACAACTGCGGCCGGAGATTCAGGTACAGATCGCTAAAAAGAGAGACATTCGGAATACTGCTGTAGAAACTCAGAAAGTGTGTATAATCCGGTACGGATGATTCAAACCCGTGAGCTCCTAAATAATACACTCCAATGTTAAGTCGCTCATTGAGAGCGTAACTTGTATTCAAATCGCCTGCCAAAAATCGGCGGGCTTCAATAACTTCCTGTGATTGTTCAGAATCATTAATCAGGGCTGGTACCGTTCGAAAGGAATAGGCCGGATGCGCACCGATTCTGAACGAAAATTTGTTATTCTTTACAACATCATACCGAAACCAAAACAGGAACGACCAGGGTTTGCCTTCCATCGAAAATCGTAATTCCGGTTCGAACCGAAATCGTTTCCCTACCGACAAATTGTATATCATTGCCGGCTTTCCCAACGCCAGTGAAGGAACTGTAGAAATGCCATCGTTCATTACGCTTACACTGCCCGATACGTCCAGCTTTTCGTTAGAATGATCTTGTGAAAATCCCGGCTTTGTCAAACACAATATCAGAATGATCAACAGGGTTGTTTGCAGATTACCTTTCACCATTTTAAAACTTCATTTCAATTGGTTTCGAAATAAAGTTAAACAGGAGGTTCATCAATCAATTATGAGAATCAAGCAAACACTTACAAAATTCAAACAATCTTTAACACAGAGTATACTCATTTTGTCAAGATTTGAAATGCCTACACCTTGAGAATAACTTGGCCTTTATTAAATCCATTTTCAATAGCCTTGTGAGCTTCCGAAATGGTGTTCAATTCATACAAATTACCGATTTCTAACCCTTTCCATCCGCTTACCAGAGCTTGGTTTATCTCTTTTGTTGCCGCTACTTTTGCTTCTTTTGGAAAGTCGTCACTTCCAAGGAAATACAAGCGTACATTCTTGAAAAGCAGCGGCCAGAATGGGATGGACGGTTCGGGATTAGCTGTTGCATAAGCGGCAATCGATCCACCCGTGGAAATCAAATCTTTGTCGATTTCAATATTACTATCAAAAGCGACTTCAATGATATGATGAATATCTCCCGATGCTGCATTTCTTACCGATTTGATAATTTTATCCTGAGATAGGTGATCAGTTCGGATTACTTCATCGGCTCCAGCCTTTCTTGCAATCGTTTTGTCGTATTCTGAACGTACGGTAGCAATTACGTTTGCGCCTGCAAATTTTGCAAGAGCAACAGCACATTGACCGACGGCTCCTCTGCCACCTTGCACAAGCACTGTTTTTCCCTGAACATCGCCTGCGATATGAACAGCACGATGAGCAGTAATTCCGGGAATTCCCAGGCAGGCTCCCTGTTCAAAAGAAACATTTTCAGGTAAAGATATGGCCTGATCTGATGGAACAACGACATACTCCGCGGCTGTGCCAAACGGTCGGTAGCTTTGTGCCCCGTAACACCAGACGCGCTCTCCAACACGCGGTTCGGCAACGTTCTCTCCGACGCGGTCTATAATACCTGCACCGTCACTATGGGGAATCACAAGAGGGTAGGGCATGCCATAATCAAAAGCATCCTGGCGTTTTTTGATATCGCCAGGATTAATCCCGGAATAACGAAGCTTAATTCGCACCTCGCCTGGTTTAGGTTCGGGCACCGGTTGTTCACCAACTATCAACACCTCATCGGCAGGACCTTGTCGTTCGTACCAGGCTGCTTTCATTGTAGGACTGTTTTACGTTTTAAATTGACAATACATCCTTTGATGGTTCAAATCAATCCTTGAGTGTCCAGGCAATCAGCTCTTTCATAAATTGCTTATTATCTTCGCCTTTCCAAACAATGGTATCCCCATCGGGCCTCTCAAAGCTAACCCCGCCAATAAACAGCCCCACCATCGTTTCACCAAAAGCGACCAATTTTCCGCCATTATCAAGCTCGACATACGCGCCATGCAGATGTGCACCTTCGGCATTCATTACACTGATAGGAATCCCGCCAATCAATTCGCGGCTCCCGCTATAGGGAAGTTCATACCGTCCATCAATAAATTCTCCGATAAAACTAACGGCTCCTGCATTTCCCGAATATGGCAATTCATCGCCAAATTCCAATCCGAAAGGCCGGACAATTTCATTGGCACCGAATGAATGGATATCTATTCGCTTGTTTTCATCGGTAAAGATGATCAGCCGACCTCCGTTTTCAACAAAACTGACAATGGCACTGACTTCATTGGCTGAACGATCTTTTTTGGGCGTCTCACCATTCAATGAGGAGAGCAAAATCAGTACATCTGTTTCTTCAAGCATGTTCCTGTCAATCGCCTGATCTTCATTCATAACGAACGTCGCTCTAAGCTGATTTTCCACTACATCCCGGTAATCCGTAAAGATATCAGGACTGACATTCAGGTACGCTGATTTCTCTTCATGGGATATATCAAGCAGTACAACTTTATCTTGTGCACTGACATCTACAAAAATTAAACCGAGAAAGCTGATTAGTAATACAATTATTTTTTTCATGATTTTATTCTTTGGATTGATAACTTTTAAGTGAATATTTCTTTAAATCTTTCCTGCAACTTCATTAGAAGTAATCGCTTTGCCCAACGCTCCAAACTCGTGCAAATCCCCAAATACTTCGATTCGGATGGACTGATCGATGCCGCCAACTCGATAGGCATCAAATCCACTGTCACGAATCAGCTCCTCAATCTTTCCGTTAATACCGGTGTCGTCGGTTGCATAAAAAAGAACGGCTTTTTCAGATGTTCGGTGAGCTTCCGATTCGAGTGATCCGGCTCCAAGTGTGCCAAACGCTTTAGCAAATGTTGCACCTTTTGGCAGAAGCCCTGCAAGAATCTCACCTGAAGATTCATTTTCACCGATAATCTTTTTAAAACCGCCATCACCATCAGGAGCAATCGGGTTGGATGGATCAATAATGATTTTACCCTGAAGCTCAGATGAGTACGTTTTAAAAAGCTCTTTAATGGTATCAAACCAAACGGCCATAATAATGATATCTGCCTCTTTGATTGCACTTTTAACCGTTGTTGCTGTCGCCAGGAACCCCAGATTGTTGGCTAACGCTTCAGCATCTTCAGTTTTTCGGCTTGCAATAATTACCGGACGATTCCCTTTCACAAGATTGGCGGCTAAATTTTTCCCAATGTTACCGGTACCGATGACTGCTACTTTTGATGTATTGTTTGACATGATTTTTCCGTTTGAAGGTTGATTAAATGGTTTACACCAAATTAAATCAGCCTTCAGTGGGGAAAAATGACATAGATTAAGAAATAGTCTTGATCTGGTTTAAGATCTCAACTCTCTTTTTCGGTCATACGGCTGCGAATCCGGCTCAGGAATTCGGGGGTAACGCCGATGTACGCCGCAATTTGCACCTGGGGCAGGCGATTTTGCAGATCGGGATAGGTTTCAAGAAAAGCTTCATAACGTTCTTCGGCTGTAAAACTCACCAGTTGAGCCATGCGCTCCTGCTGTTGCATAAAATGATTTTCCAGGAGAACCCGAAAAATCCGGTCGAATTTTGGGGCTTTTATATAGAGGTCGATCAAATCATCATAGCTGATGCGCATGACATGCGTATCCTCAAGGGCATCAATGTTAAAAAGAGCCTGTTTCTTTTTGTGAAAGCTGGTCAGGTCTAAAATCCAACTGTTCTCATTGGCAAATTGAAGTACATGATAAGTACCGTCATCACTAACCTTATAGAGCCGCAAACAGCCCCTGACAACAAAATTGAAAGTTTTACAAACATTTCCATGCTGAAGGACAAACTGTCTTTTTAAGTAGAGATGAGGGCTGAATTTGGCTCCAACTAACTCTTTTTCTTCCTCAGATAGCGGAATGAGGCTATCAAAATAATCCAGCAAAGGTCGTATAGATTTTTGAGAATTTTTCATGGGATTGACCAACAAAAATACAATGTACCGACTTTGGTGAACTTTACAAGACCAATAACATATGATTGAGCGGATTTGAGAATCCTTTCGAAGATGATGGATAATATTCTAAAGCCCTTAAAAAACCAAGCAAAGCCATCCTTTCCAATATTACAGCCACAATTTCAAATTAATGGCACTAAATGGTAAATTGTGCCAACAATTTGAATTTAAAGGTGCCTACTTTCGCAGATTACAATCTACATATCGATGAGTTAAGAGATCACTTCAGGAATATGGATCATTTCCAGACTAGGGATCTGATGGATTTTTACCGAAATTTTGAAGAAAGCCCAAAAAAGTCGACCATCAATTGGCGTGTATACAGCTTGGTGAACAGAGGTATCTTAAAAAGAATTGGCCGGGGGGTTTTTAAACTTGGGGAAGGTAAGTCATTTACTCCGGTTATTTCACAGGAGCTCAAAACAATCTATACGCAGGTACGAAATGAATTCCCCTACATTGAGTATTGTGTTTGGAATACCTCACTGCTAAATAAATTTATGCTGCATCAGCCGTTCAATTTTGTAACACTTGTGGAAACGGAAAGAGAGGTTGCTGAATCTGTGTTTCATTTTTTGAAGGAACAAACCACCAGTGTATTTCTGAATCCTGATAAAGAGACCATTCAGAATTATGTGTCAGACAGAAATGACGCTATAATCATTAAACCCTTGATTTCGGAAAGTCCGCTGCAGGAAGATGAAGAAGTGATAACGCCTACGTTAGAAAAGATCCTGGTGGATCTGTTTTGTGATACGGATCTTTTTGATACGTACCAGGGCGCGGAAAGAAGTAGGATTTTTGAAGAGGCGTTTTCCCGGTACACCATCAATGAAAAAATGATGCTGCGATATGCCGATCGAAGAAAACGAAAAGAAGAACTTTCGGAGTACCTGGACGAACTCGGTTTGTTGGCAATAAAGAGTTAGAATCAATCCATGATAAACACAAAAGAACTTACAGGTGAATGGATACTGCAAACAGCAAAGAGATTTAAAGCAGATCCATTATTGACGGAAAAAGTCATTCATGCTCTCCTGTTATTGGAAGGCTTGGTGAAACAGAAACTTCCGTTTGTCTTCAAAGGCGGAACGGCATTAATGCTGTATTTCAATTCTGAAAAAAGACTCTCCATTGATATTGACATCATTCTTTCTGACAAAGAAACAGATATTGAACAGACGCTTCAGGTTATTGCGGACAAAAACGTATTTACCCGATTTGAGTTGGATGATAGAAGCAAACGGTCGAACATTGAAAAGGCTCACTATAAGCTGTTTTATACCCCAAAAAGGGACGTTAAGGAGGAAGAGGAATTCATTTTGCTTGACATCCTCTATGAAGACGTTCACTATTCAAACGTGGTGAAGCTGCCTATACAATCTGATTTTCTACCGCAACAGGGAGAACCGCTGCTGGTTGAAGTTCCCACGGTTGAAAATTTGCTGGGTGATAAACTCACTGCATTTGCCCCAAAAACGACAGGTATTCCTTATCTGAAGGGCAGCGACAATCAGAGCATGGAAATCATTAAGCAGCTCTATGATATTGGAACTCTTTTCGATGTAGTAGAAATTTTAAATTCGGTAAAAGAGACATTTCGAAAATTTACGGTTACTGAATTGGCATATCGAAACTTTGACGAAAAAGATATGGATGCGGTGCTGGAGGATATTTACCAGACCTCTCTTTCCATTTGTACAAGGGGTATGGATGGAGATGCAGATTTTAGGCTTTTGCAGGATGGCATTAACCGCATTACAGGATACATTTTCTCTGAAAGTTACTACATAGATAAAGCTATCAACCACGCAAGCAAAGCGGCCTATTTGGCAACATTATTGAAGCACGACGCCGACTCCTTTGAACGGTTCGATCCTTCCATTAACATGAAGGATTGGGTCATTGAGCAACCATTCAATACCCGTGTGAATAAACTGAAGAAATCGGACCCGGAGGCTTTTTTCTATTGGTACAAGATGTATGAAATGTCGAAACAATGACTGGTCTAATTTTCGGCACTGATTCCCAAAAGTGCTGTAGCCGTATTAATTACCGCCCCTATTCTGGCAACAATCATCATCTGAGCTCCGACTAATTCACTGGATTTTCAACTTTTTTGAATGTAGAGATAGATATGCATTTTCTTCATCTTGGAATTAAACTTTAAAAATATGTGCTAAATCCAAACAACCAGGATGCAGAAAGTGCAGGCGGATTATTTAATAAATCGGTTTGCCATTGTTTTCTGTAGTTAAGTCTGAAAACGGTTTGTGTAGACGGACGAAAACTGATTGCCGGGGTAATTGCCCATAATTTATCGCCTATATCTTCACCGGTTTCATTAAATTCTTCGAGGTTCCAGTCAACATGATCAACCCGAAGTGTAATGTTTAAAGTAGCACTCTCCCAGCCGAGTATATTTTTTTGAAGAACCGGCTGGACGACATCCACAAAAAATCCCCGCTGCTGATTTCCGAATTGCTGAGTAAAGGTTTTGGGGACATCGACAAAAATTCAGGAGCCTTCTCCTACGATGTACGTTCCGATAGTATGAATGGTCGTGTTGATATCTACAGCAAAAACATCCAGTCTCCTTTTTTGATCTAATTGAAGGCCATCTTCCTCATATGTGTTATACAATCCCCCCATATACGATACGCCAATTTCACCGATATTTCGGTTTTTGACAGCCACTTTTCCTGTGAACAATGGATTCCCGTTGTTACTCTCCTCAAAACGTTCAATGTTTTCTTTGGCAGCAGGAAGGAATGTCCGGTTTTCTTCATTATCAATAATGCTTCCGTCAAAACCGTTTGAAAGATACGCTTCGTAACCGAGCACCCATTTCCCCTGATTGATTTTACCATATAAGCCAAAGCCGGGATTCGACCATGTTGCGGGCAGCAGGTTGACAGCGACGTCCGGTCGTTCTACAAATTCCCATTTAGGCCCGTCATGATTTTGGTTGAACGCACCAATGGGATTCATGATTATGCCGCCTCTTACATTCAAAGCTGGGTGAAAAGCCACATCCATGGCTGCAAATTCAATATTGATTTCCCGGCCGCCTTCCTCAAACTCCAATTCGGATAAAAATTTGATCCGCCTTGAAACCGATGCCGACATAAACATGGTAAGCCTTCTTGCCTGGAACGAGAGGCCCTCATTTATTCCATCCTCACCACTATATATAGTGTTCGCCTCAAGGTAGCCTCCGATTGCAACGGGCCTTTGCTCCATCCCTAAGAAAGGACGGGTATATGCTGCATCCATGTTCAATTCCATACCTACCACATCTGTGGTATCCGCGGTATTAATTGAGTCGGTGTTCTGCGCAATGCCTGTTTCAATCACTCCAAAACTTAGTATCAGAGCAACCAGGCTTTTAAGACAAATAGACATAGATAAATTCATTATCAGATTCTGTTTTAAAAAGTTTAAGATCCTCCTCAGCGGGGCCTTCCAGTACTTTACCTTCAATTGAAAACTCACTTCCGTGGCACGGACAGGTGTATAGTCCACCACCTACATTCAATTCGCAGCCCCGATGGGTGCATTCAAGCAAAGCAGCGAGGTAGCTACCTTCATCCAGTCTGTACAGGCAGACAGGAAATCCGCCTTCGTTTATTTTGAATAGCACAAATTGGCGCACCTGTTCTTCACCTTTTTTAAGGTGAATAAACTCCGATGTTGGGACTGTAATTTTATTTCCTTCTCGGGTTGTGCCTGCGTAGTAATAAACGGATGCGCACGAACTCAGGAATACCGATGCGGCGGGAAAAGCGAGCAAAGTGCAGCAGCACTGTTTAATAAATTTTTTCCTTTCCATGGCTTATAAGGATTCAAGAAATTTGATCAACTGATCTTTTTCATCTTCAGAAAGCTCTATGTACATACTTCTGGAATTCTCAGCCTCGCCTCCGTGCAGGCGAATCGCCTCATCAATACTTTTGGCTCTGCCATCATGTAACAAAAACATACTCCCTCCCTGGGAATTCTCTGAAAGTCCCAATCCCCACAAAGGTGGGGTTCTCCATTCTGATGTAGTGGCAAAACCTTCGGTATATCCGTCATCCAGTTCAGGCCCCATATCGTGCAAAAGCAGGTCGGTATACGGATGAAAGACCTTATTGGAAATAGCTTCTATTGGAGAAAAGCCTGTTGTCAGGGTTGGTGTATGACAGGACGAACATGAAATTTGGGCGAAAATCTGTTTTCCGGCAATAACGTCTGGGTCGTCCTGATTTCTTGGAATGGGTGCTTTTAAGGTCTTAAGATAGAAAACGACGTCATTTACGGTCTGCGTACCAACTTCCGGATCTTGTTCCAAGCCGCTGAATGGATCGATAGGTTCAAACAAAGAGACGATGCCCATGTCTTGGTTATACGCATCTGCAGTTTGTTGCAGGAGATCATACGTCAAAGCTTTCTTGCCAAAACGATGGATGTATTTACCATTCCGTGAAATACTGTTTGGGCGTAATTCCACATAATCCGGTACAAAGTTAAAGTGGGGCCTACCACTGATTCCATCTCCGTCCGCATCGTTTGGATCAGCCAGCGCTAAGAGATCAGCATCCGGCACCGCATCAAGAAAGCCGAGGCCGGTAACCGCCGGTGCAAGAAAATTAGAAAATGGTGCTCCAGCAGGTAATTTTTCAGGCTCAAATCCAGGAATAGCTTTATGCTGAAGCTGGTTCCGTTTATCCCCGAAAGTGGCAAACGGATTGCCTGTACTGTCGCTTTGTCCGAACCTGGTAAATCGAATAAATGGATGTCCCTTACCGTCACCCGCATGGCAGCTACCGCAACTGTTGGCTACAAAGACCGGCCCAAGTCCTTTTGCAACAGTAAAGACTTCGTCATTAAAAGCTACATCGCCCGCCAGGAACTGGCTTTGCTCTGCGGTACTCAATCCCTCTACAGGACCATCCAACAACTCATTTTCTTCAGGAGCCGGCGGCAGTGTTTCTTCACAGGCAATAACGATTATTAGCAACACCATCATTGCTAGTATGATTTTGACACAAGAAGTAATCTCCATAATGCTCCAATATTATTAGACTAAACAATAATTTAGATTAAACTAAATATTTTATTTAAAGAAAGCAATAAGGCTCAATGAAGTATTGGAATCATGCGTAAGAACATTTTAACTTATGACTTTTGCCCTCCAGAACTATGTGCAGGAAGGTATCGCTTACTCATGGAATTTATTTTAATACAGATTGGCAAGCTTTGAAGTGGATATAACAATCACTCATCTATCAAACTGTCGTTCAAATCCGACACCTCTACCTGAATGGTTGAATGGTGGATATTAAACTGCTCTCTCAATTCCGCTTTAATCTCTCTTAAAAATTGATCAGACGTATCGGTTTTTAAAATAATATGAACCGACAGCACATTCTCGGTCGTACTCATCGCCCAGATGTGCAGATCGTGGATGGATTCGATTTTGTTGGCGCTTAGGCTAACAAAATCAGGGCTTAAAGACAAAGATTATTTAGGTGTGAAATACAACGGAATCGTCTATCGGACCCACCCTTATTTATGTAAATGAGTGCTGTAGTATTTGCAACATCCTTTTTTTACTCTCAACGCAAATCAGGTTAACTCAGATGAAGATCCTCGGGTAATAGCTATGTATATGTATGCCGATTGGTGTGGAGCCTGCCAGGCAATAAAGCCAATAATGGAAGAAGCAAAACCTGAGTTT
The DNA here is from genome assembly GCF_021462415.1 of Rhodohalobacter sp. 614A. Lineage (NCBI taxonomy): Bacteria > Pseudomonadati > Balneolota > Balneolia > Balneolales > Balneolaceae > Rhodohalobacter > Rhodohalobacter sp. 614A. The sequence goes on along the minus strand of NZ_JAKEDS010000006.1, from coordinate 83,533 downwards.
GAAGGACAACCGGTGCTTTTCGTCAAAATGGATATGACCAATGATTTTACGGCACATCAATCAAAGTTAATGGCAGCCAGGTTAGGACTTTCAGAAATTTTTGAGAAAAATGAAGGCATGACCGGATTTGTCCTGTTGCTTGATGCCAACACCAACGAAGTTCTTGATAAAATCACAACAGATGATGATAAGCAAGGTATCATAACAAAGATTACGAATGCCCTGGAGTAAATATCAGCAACAACACCTGCTATTTTGATAATTTTAGAATTCTTACTGCACCTCGCATCACGAAGCTGAATACAACAGCTCCGATGAGTAAATCCGGCCACCTGCTATCCAGTGCATAAACAAGAATTCCGGCCAAAATTACACCACCATTTACAATAATATCATTGGAGGTAAAAATTGTACTCGCCTGCATGTGTGCTTCTTTGCTTTTCGCTTTATTGATAAGCCATAAGGTAAAAACATTTGCAACAAGAGCCGTTGAAGCAATAATGATCATCCACTGAAAGTCGGGCATTTCACCCACTCCAAGAAACCTCCGCAGTACTTCAAGAAATCCCAGTGATGCCAGACCCATCTGAAGATAGCCGCTAATTTTTGCTACTTTCTTTTTTCTTGCTACCGCTGCTCCAACAGCAAAAAGGCTGAGCGCATATACGGATGAATCTGCCAGCATATCTAGTGAGTCTGCAATCAGCCCCATAGAATTGATAATCCATCCGGCTGTCATTTCAATGATAAAGAAGAGAAAGTTGATCGCTAAAACCCACCATAGAATGTTCTTTTGTTGCTGCTCATCAGAAGCGAAAGGCGACATTTGAGCCTCTTTTGTTGAATTCAATTTAGAACCCAAACTCAGGGAGTCAAGGGCTTTCTCAATCTCATTAAGCCTATTTTCGTGATACACTTCTAATGTACGATTCGGGATATCAAAGTTTAGAGATTTAATATCTTCAAACTCTTCCAAGCTCATTCGAATCATTTGCTCTTCGGCTGAGCAGTCCATTTGTGGAATATTAAATGTGGATTTTTTCATGGTTGAATATATGGGATTATTTTCATCTTCAACTTAACTGTGACAAAGAATCACCTGTTCCTTACCCCTCAAAAGGCTCACAGGTTTTAATCCTAAACGCTTTTTGAATATCTGTAACGTAAATGATGCCGTCACCGCGTTCCGGTGTTTTGGCATTGGCGCAGATAAGTTGAACAACGTTATCGGATTCTTTGCATTGACATACCAGCTCTAATTTTACGACTGGACTGTCCGTAAAGTGAAAATCCAGCGATGGGGACGCATCTTTCTGTTTGTATGCTCCGGTACCTTCTCCTTTGGAAAGCGTAACACTTTCATGTCCTGCTTCTTGGAGTGCTGCAACTACATTTTCTACTCTGTTTGGTTTTATAAAGGCTTTTATTTCTTTCATAATATTATGTGTTATGCATTAACCCCGGCAAAGCCATAAAAACATGAATATGGCTTTGCCGGAAAGTTTTTGTTAATCATCGTCGGAAGTCTGGCTTTTCTTCATTTCAGAGATCAGGTAATAGGCATTGTTCCAAGCTACTCGTGCTCCATCCGGCAATGGTTCTAACAACTTCACTTCAACCCAACCATCTTCCTCAATGCCGGTCATAATTTCTACCGGAGTGAAAGACCATTCGGTATTTCCGTTTTCCTCTTGTTGTTCTGCGGTGAATAGGTAGGTTTTACCCTCGTCCTCAACAATGGCATTCTCAGGCAAAGCAAAGGCTTTAGTCTCTGAAGTGTGAATCGTGCCGTTGATATACATCCCGGGAATCAGGAAGTTTTCTTTCTGATCAATTTCGCCGTGCACATGCACTGCCCTAGGATTTTGTTCGAATTGTTTGCCTACAGAGTAAATGGTAGCTGTAAGTATTTGATCCGGTACTGACTGTACAGTAAAAGAGATGGATTGGCCCCTTTTAACTTTGTGCACATCTTTTTCAAAGACCATCAAATCGGCATGAACATGTTCGTTATCCACAATTTCAAACATGATTGTTTGGGGATCAACGTACTGACCGATTTGAATCTGAACCTTTTCGATGTACCCATCAATAGGGCTTACTACCGGCACCGACGAATAAATATCGCCGTCTTGTATTTGTTCAACGTCCAGGTTAAGCTGATTCAGCTGAGCCTCATAACCTTTGACCTCCGCCTTAACTGATTCGTATTCGGCTTTAGTTTGTTGGTAAGTTTGGCCGGAGCCTACCTTTTCATCATATAACCTTGCTTGTCGCTTAAATTCATGATCTAAATACAACATGCGCTGATACAACCGTACGTATTCAGTTTGGACTTTGGTTAAATTAGGATGGGAAAGGAAGGCAATAGTCTGATTTTTTGACACCTGATCTCCCTCAATAACTTCTATGGAACCAATATTACCTCCCAAAACCGCAGTTACGCTTGCCTCATGCTGCGGGGGAACTTCCAGCTGACCATTTGCTTCTACGCTCTCTGAGAGAAAGCGCAGGGACAAAGTATCCAGTTTCATTCCAAGGCTGTTGAACTTCAGTTCCGACAGATGAACCATGTTTTCTTCTGCCTCAGCCACACCGGCAAGTTCTGTTGCTTCTTGTTCTTTTTCATCGCTATTGATCTCGCCGCAGGCTGTAAAAACAGATGCAAGGACAGCCAATAAAATTATATATAAATTAGATTTATTCATTTTTTTGTTGATTTAAAATCTGTTATTGAGTTTTGTTGAGGTAGTATTCTAATTGGAAATGGCTATTCAGATAATTGCCAAATGCATTCCATGAGTCGATTTCAATGCGAATGGCATCTCTGATGCTTTGAAAGAAAGCCACATAGTCTATGGCTCCTTCTTCATAAGAGGTGATGGCACCTTGCTGTTGTTCTTTGGCAAGAGGGAGTGCTTCCTGTCGATAATATTCCCACGAGCGCAACCATTTCTGATAATTTTCCCGGATACTGTTATAGGTACTGTTGAATTCTCTCTGAGCCTGGTCTAGGTTTTGACGGGCAATATTTCGTTCAATCCGGGCGGATTGAGTTTTCCCGGCCTTAGACCAGAAGAATACCGGAAGTCTGATCCCGATCTCATAGGAATTAAAGCCACCTTGCCCAGCTATTTCCTGCCAGCCATAACTGGCTTGAAAACTTGGTAAAAACTGACTTCTTTGTTCTTTAATCGATGCTTCCGCCACGTCAATTTTTTGTTGATATAAAGCAATCAGCGGATGGTCGAATGTAGAATCTACCTGTAAAGGTTGAACAAGCTGTTCGGCTGAAACACTTTGAACCGTGTATAACGAGTCCCCCTCAAACCATTTGTTAAAAGCTCGAACAGCAGCCCCATAATCGCGGAAGGCTTGTTCTGTTTGTATGGTAATTTGGTTGGCCTGATTCATGATATTAAGATATCCCAGCCGGGAAATTTCCTCCGTTTCAAATTTTATTTCCGCAGCCCTAGCAATATCCCTGAATTGCTGGTTCAGGCGATTATAGATCTCATATTGTTGTTTAGCGATGAAAACCGTTGACCAGTCCTGCTTTACCCGGAGCCTGAGCTCTAACTCAGACAATTCATAGTTCAGCCTGGCAAGTTCTGTTTGTTCATTCCGATGATTTAGCCTTGGTAAAACACCGAACAGATCAAACTGCTGCTGAATGCCAAATTTTGTAGTAACACCGTCCGAACCGTTGCCGAACTCTTCACCTCCGGTAAAGAGGTTCGTATCGCCAAAGTCCCAGGCTGTTTTTTGAAGAGCCTTCCTGTTGTCAATTCCAAGCCTGGCTGCCTCAAGAGAAGGATAATTTGCTATCGCTTTTTGAACGGCCTGATCCAGCGCAATTTGCGGGAGGGTATCATTCAGCACCTGTTCCTGAGCCTGTACAGAATCGGGAGAAAGCAGCAGGCTTCCACCAATAATCAGCAACACAACGGAGGCCATAGAAGTACTACCCGGCTTGTGTTTTCTCATTTTACGCTTTTCTATGTACGCATAAAGGATGGGCAGCACGACCAACGTAAGCAGCGTGGCGCTAATCAACCCGCCGATTACAACAGTGGCCAGCGGCCGCTGTACTTCAGCACCGGCTGTTGTTGAAAACGCCATCGGAAGAAAACCCATAATAGCCGCCGTAGCGGTCAATAAAATGGGGCGAAGTCGCTCTTTGGTACCTGTCAAAATTCGTTCTTGTAAATCCATAACACCTTCGATTTTTAATGAATTAAACCGGCTGACGAGCACAAGGCCGTTTAGCACAGCCACTCCGAACAATACAATGAAACCAACTCCGGCAGAAATACTGAAGTCCATTCCACGTAAAGCCAGGAAGAAGACACCTCCAATAGAAGCCAGGGGAATAGCCAGATAGATCATTACCGACTGTGAGAACGATTTTAGTGCGAAGTACAGTAGCACAAAGATAAGAAACAGGGCTATAGGCACTACAATAGCCAATCGGTTCTTGGCCCGTTGCAGATTCTCAAATTCACCCCCATAAGTAATGTAATAACCCGGCGGCAGATTCAATTCGGCCTCCAGTTTTTCTTGAATATCCAAAACCACCGATTCCACATCCCGCCCGCGTGTATTCACACCAACATAGCTCCTGCGAAAGGTGTTATCTCGCGAGATCTGCATAGGCCCCGGCTGATAACTGATATCCGCCACTTCTTTAACCGGCACCTGTGCACCGTTTTCCAGATCTACATACAGATTGCGAATATCCTCAATGCCAGTACGATGAGCTTCATCAAAGCGGATCACAAGATCAAATCGTCTTTCGCCTTCGAATACAACTCCAGCAACTCCTCCGGCAAAAGCTGAACTTACGTATTGATTGAGCTTCGTGATATCCAGTCCATATTGAGCCACTTTTTGCCGGTCATACCTAACGGTCATTTGAGGTAGTCCAGCCGTACGTTCGGGACTCACATCACCCACCCCTGGAATAGTTTGAATAATTTGAGCCATTTCCTGAACTTTCTCCGCCAATACATCTATGTCGTCTCCGTATAGCTTTACGGCGATATCTTCTCGTACACCTTCCAAAAGTTCGTTAAACCTAAGCTCTACCGGCTGGGTAAAAACGAAATTCACACCTATCATGGTCTGATCGAGTTTACTCTTTATTTTTTCTATCAGCTCCTCTTTAGATTCGGCAGAGATCCAGTTTTCTTTATTCTTGTCCAGAATGATGTACATGTCGGCAATGTCCATGGGCATAGGATCAGTGGGAATATCAGCTACCCCAATTCGAGCTGTTACTGTTTCTATCTCTGGAAATTCTTCCAGCAGTGTCGTCTCAATTTTCTTGGATTGATCGATCGCCTCTGATAATCCACTGCCCGGACGGAATAGGGCTTGCATGGCAATATCTCCCTCATCCAGTTGTGGAATAAATTCACCTCCCATTCTCGAAAAGGTGAACATCGCACCGCCAAAAAGCAGTATGGCAGCTACAATCACAACAGGTTTTCGCTTTAACGACCATTGGATAACCGGATCGTAGCCCTTCTGAATAAAGGATATAAGTTTGTTGCTGACCCGATCGAGGCCTCGCTCGAACCGGGCAAACCATCCCTTTCTATTTTGTGAGGGTTTCATAAACAGTGCCGAGACCATTGGTACATAGGTAAGACATAAAATAATAGCACCTAATACAGCAAACCCAAAGGTGAATGCCATAGGACGGAACATCTTACCTTCTACTCCTTCCAGAAACAGGATAGGGGCAAATACAATAAGGATGATCAACTGTCCAAAGAAGGCAGCATTCATCATGGTGCTGCTTGCCTTGTAGGCAATTTCATTCATCTGTGTTTTACTAAAAGCACGTTTTCCGGATTTCACCCTTTTTTCAATTTCATGAACCGTGCCTTCCACTATAATTACGGCTCCATCAACAATAATACCGAAGTCGATGGCTCCAAGGCTCATTAGATTGGCCCACACCCCGGTGGCCTTCATCATTATAAAAGCAAAAAGAAGGGAAAGCGGAATAAGTGAGGCGGTTATTAACCCTCCGCGTAAACTTCCTAAGAGTATTACCAAAACGAAAACTACAATCAATGCACCTTCCACCAGGTTTGTGGTAACTGTACTGGTGGTTCGTTCAATAAGAGCACTTCGATCAAGGAAAGGCTCAATCTTTAAACCTTCAGGCAGTGACTTTTGAATTTCAGCAATTCTATCCTGAACGTTTTGAATGGTTGCATTCGGGTTTGAGCCTTTCAGCATCATAATAATGCCACCTACTGCTTCCTCACCATCCTGAGTAAAAGCTCCATAACGAATTTGAGTTCCAAAGGTAACCTCTTCTGCTACATCTCTGATTAGGATGGGTAGTCCGTTTTCGTTCTTGACTACAATGTTTTCTATATCTTCAAGGCTGCGTATCAATCCTTCGCCACGAATAAAATTAGCCATCTTGTTTTTCTCGATATAGGCCCCGCCGGTATTTACATTATTCCTGGACATTGCCTCATATACTTCTGAAATACTAACTCCCATTGCATTTAGTTTATCAGGACTTATGGCTACTTCATATTGTTTGATGCCTCCACCGAAGGAGTTGACCTCTATAACCCCTTCCAGGAGCACCATTTGGCGCTTAATAATCCAATCTTGTATTGTGCGCAATTCATCAGGCGTATATTGATCTTCATATGCAGGGTCCACCTGAATGGAGTACTCGTAAATTTGGCCTAATCCACTTGAAATGGGCCCCATGGATGGACTTCCAAAATTCTCGGGGATCGTTTCGCCCAGTTCACTGAGTTTTTCCTGTACCAGTTGCCGGGGTAAATAGGTACCCATATCATCTTCGAAAACGATGGTAACCACGGATAACCCGAATCGGGATACCGAACGGATTTCAGTTACTCCCGGCAGGTTACCCATGGCAAGCTCCACGGGATAGGTTACAAATTGTTCAATGTCTTCGGTAGATAGATTTTCCGATACCGTAATCACCTGTACCTGATTATTTGTAATATCAGGAACCGAACCTAGATTAATGGTCATCATAGAATATAATCCTACTCCTATTAGAGACAGGATAAACAAGCCGATGATAAACTTGTTCTTAATCGAAAAGGCAATAATTTTGTTGATCATGTTTACAGCTGAGTGAATATAGATTAGTCTTTGATGCCGATCTTTTTCAAATACTTTGGCTGAAACCACAGAATGACCAGAGGTTAAACAGCTCGTTGAAAAAAATGGATGGGGCAGAATTTGTTTCTGCTAAATAGAGAAAGGCAGGTATTAAATCAGAAGTTGTGTGACTTTAATAACTTTAAGAGTTATTGGAGGGGATAAGTTGTCTTTTAGATATACAGGTAACGTAATTTGAAAAACAGGTTCACCATAGTTCCCAAACAAATAAGGAATGATTGGAAACATAAACTTACAGTCCGGGCACTCATTTCTTAACAGTGCATCATCATAGCAGCACTGATTTTGAAATTGATGGTGCTTTTTTTCAACTGTTTTGTACCCTGAATTAGTCTCTTCTGAATGTTGTAATACAATTTCAAAACAGCCTTTATCTAAGTTGTAGGTAGAGGAAACATCATGAGTACTTGCTAATACAGAAACACTTAAGGGTAGAAAAAAGAAAAACCCTGCCCATGAAAAAAGAAAAGATGCGATTGTCGCAACATTCAGATTACGTATGTATGCTCTGAAAAAATACAATTCTTTAAGGGGAAATATTGTGATTAAGTAGAATGCAGATAATAAGGATTATTTGTAATGCAACTCAATTGCAAAGATCAGGAAGAACAGGAAGGACAACTCCCGGTTATCACAAAATTGCCGTTGGATGGAGTAAAATTTTCGGGCAGATCGTAGTTAGGAATGCCAAGATGTGGAAAACAAAATGTTTGTTCACAGGATAAACAATAAAAATGAACGTGCACATCATCCGGGTACGAACAGGTACAGTTTTCAGAACAAAGGGCATATTTAGTTATCCCACTTGCATCGTTTATTTGATGCACCAAACCATGTTCTAAGAATGTTTTTAAGGTACGATAAAGCGTTGTTCGATCTGCATGGGTAAACTTTTCTTCAAGATCTGATAGGCTTATTACCGACTTTGTTTCAGCCATGAAAAGAAGAATCCGCATGCGCATAGCGGTCGGTTGTATATCTCTGCTCTGCAATCTTTTTTCATGAATAGTCATCTTTATTGAAATAATATTCGTTGATTAATGTGTACAAGTAATATTTATACAAAGGGCGAATCGCCGGTATAAATCATATCAATTCTATGATAAACTACCACTAAAATCTTTGAAACTCATATTTGGTAATTTTGATATAAATATATGGGTTCGGGGCAGTTATCTTTCGTTTCCAAAATTCTAAATAAGTGAAAGATTGGCAAGCTATAACACATTGACCATTTCCTGATTTACTGATTCGGATTGCTTTTTAATACTCCGAAATCCCAACAAAAAAAGAAGAGGCAAAATTGCAGAGGGGATCTGTTGAGGAATAAATGACCAGCTTAGGAGAAAGAGCAGAAGAATAGCTGCATATAGTACCAAAAACACTTTATAATTTTCTGAAAGTCGTTTTCTGCCCATAAAAGAAAATATAAAGGCCGACAAAGCCGGGGCAGACCACACTATATTCCAATTCCATTTGGTTGAGGGATACGAAGAAAAAAACCACAAAAAAATGATCAACACTCCAATCAACCCAATTATCCCGAATAACAGACGGTCGAACCAAAACCAGAATGTGTGATTAGTTCTATAGAAAAACCCGGCAAGCAGGCTTGTAATCAGCAAAAACCAAAAGCTTAAAGTGGGGCTTACTCTCGCAGGACTAATGACAGACCGTTTCTGAGGAGCATAAAATCTCTGCTCTGAAACCAAGGCAAGACTTGTATCAGCTTGCTGTATCCGAGCGTGTGAAAATCCCTCTTTTAACAGGTCGGGTAAGAACAGCGTTTCCGACTCGGGTGGGTTGCGGTCGGCGGGAGTACCCAACAGCAAGTTAATCCCAAATTTTACCCAGGAAACGGATTTCACGTAGGGATTAATAAACTGCCGAAAACTATTCTTTGCCGAATTTTGCGGCTCTTGAAAATGGATTGAATCCCCAGCTACTGCCTTGACAGCCTCATAGATCCGGGTGGTACAGTTATCATAGAAGAACTCATAGGAATAATATCGATTTTCGGGCCGGGCGTTATTCTCCAAAAAATCATACAAGCGTTTGGTTTGATTCTCTGTTAGATTTAATCGCTGTTCAGTAATAATGCGGCCGTCATTCAAATATGCTTTTTTTGCATTCTCAAACTTGTTCACCGAAAGAAAATATCGCAGATCGCCGAGGGCAAATTTCCAATAAAACCCTGGAGCGTTGAAATCAAAAGTACCATAATTATATGCGCGATCTACACCTGCTTCCGGGTCGTAAATGCGCAAGGCAGTATGGCCAAACAAAGTGTACAATTCAGCACCGGAAGAAGTCGTAAGGAGACTGACCTGAGCTTCCGGCGAAAGTTTAGGTTGCCCGGCGTCTACAGAAGAAGTTGCTGCAATAAATAGTATCAGGAAAAAGCTTACTGCTTTAGTTATAGTGTGCAACATATTGGCCGAGCTAATTTATCTTTGAATAGGTTAGGATTTGTAAGCTAACAACCTCAACGCATTAAATACCACAACTACTGTTGACCCTTCGTGGCCGATGACTGCCCAACCCATGCTCAGGCCAAAAATCGTAGCTGGCACAAGCAGAGCCACCATACCCAGGCTGATCCACAGGTTCTGCTTGATGATCGATTTGGTTTTGCGGCTCAGTCCGATAGCAAACGGAAGAACGGAAATCTTGTCGGCCATTAAAGCTACATCGGCTGTTTCAAGGGCCACATCTGATCCGGCTGCTCCCATAGCAATGCCCACTGTGCTGTTGGCCATGGCCGGAGCATCGTTGACGCCATCGCCTACCATCGCTACGTCGCCTTCCTCTTCACGAAGCTTTTTGACAGCTTCCACCTTGTCTTCAGGCAGTAAATTACCTTTTGGGTCGTCGATACCGATCTCTTTAGCAACAGCATCGGCCACCCGCTGATTGTCGCCCGTAAGCATGATCAGGTGTGTCAAGCCCATGTCCCGCAGTTTTTGAATAACCTCCTTGGCATCCTCTCGTGGGGTATCCATCAGCCCAAGCATACCAAGATATCGATCACCATGACGAACAATCATAGTCGTTTTCCCTTCTCCTTCCAATTCTTCTACACTTCGTTTAAGGTCTTCAGAGAGTTTAATGCCATCGGCCTCTTCAAATAGCTCCGCATTCCCGATATACACTGTTATATCTTTAATCGTTGCTTTTACTCCCCGCCCTGTAATGGATTCAAGATCTTCGGCTTCGGGAAAATCAGTTTCCCCTAACTTCTCTTTTCCATCACGCACCACGGCATCAGCGAGGGGGTGATCACTTAAACTTTCTACAGCTACAGCTACTTTTAACAACTCGTTTTCCTCCGTATCACCAAAGGTGATCACATCAGTAAGTCTGGGCTCGCCTTCTGTGAGGGTTCCGGTTTTATCAAAAGCTAACGCCTTTAATATTCCAAGGTTTTCAAGGGGGCGACCGCCTTTTATCAGAACTCCACCTCTTGCGGCTCGTCCTACACCGCTAAGCACTGCGCTGGGCGTAGAAATAGCCAGTGCACAGGGACTTGCTGCCACAAGAACCGCCATGGCCCGATAAAAACTTGCTGAAAAAGATTCATCTATAACCAGAAAAGCAAAATTCAATATCACCACTAATACTAACACGGACGGTACAAAATACTTTTCAAATTTGTCGGTGAACTGTTGGGTCGGCGACTTCTGAGCTTCGGCTTCGTTAACCAGCTTGATCAGGCGAGAAAGTGTGGAATCTTTGGAAAGTTTTGTCACCTTTACCTCCAGACTTCCATTTCCATTGATGGTGCCGGCAAACACGCGGTGCTTATCGTCAATAGAATCTGCATCTTCATCGATGGATTCAGGATCGTCATATTCCATCTTGTCTACGGGCACGCTTTCGCCGGTGATGGGTGCCTGGTTGACGCTGCTCTCGCCATTGATAACTACCCCGTCGGCGGAAATTTTACTGTTCGGTTTGATCACAATAACATCTCCAACCTGCAACTCCTCAACAGGTACCTCTTCGGTGGTTCCATCTTTTTTTCGCAGAGCGGTTTTTGGCGCAAGGTCAGAAAGCCCTTTGATGGCATCTCGTGCCCGACCCATAGCATAGTGTTCCAGGGAATGTCCAAGGCTGAACAAGAAAAGCAGAAGCGCCCCCTCAGCCCACTCCCCAAGGATTGCAGCTCCAATCGCGGCAACCAGCATCAGGAAATCAATCTCGAAATTTCCGGCTTTTACTTCGGTGTAAGCTTCCTGCACCAGGTAGAATCCACCAAAGAAGTAGGAGCTCACATATAGTGCAAGCGAGACCCAGCCGGGCAACGTGCTCACATAGGAGAGGCCGAATCCTATGCCGAGCAAGCTACCGCATATCAGCGAGAAGATCAGCTCGGTTTTTTCGCCAAAGATGCCACCGTGATCGTGGTCGTGCGAATCTTCTTCTTTATGTGAGTGCTCATGATCTGTCTCCGGTTTTTTCCCTTTACCATTTGTCTCCTCATTATTTTCTTTTACGTCCTGAAGTTCTTCGGAAAACTTCTCAATATCTAACCCAGTCTCTCTAATTATTTTCGTAAGCTTCTCCCTGCTAATATCACCCTTTTTATATTCCAGCCTGATCCAGCCTGTGGCGCTCGAGTAAGCATCTACAACTCCATTCACATCTCTGAGTTGCCGAGTAATTGATCGGGCGTGTCTGGAATGACGAATACCGTTCACTTTCACTAACATGTGCCCAAATAAATCATGAAGTTTCGCACCGGTCTGTTGAGCAATGGTTTTTATTTTTCTAAGTGATATCGTTTCGGGATCAAAGTGAATACAGAGCTTTGGTTTTTCATTCTCATCTGTTTTAATATGTACCCGATCCACTCCATCCCGTCCTTCAAGAGTTCCAATAAGACGGCTTACACATTTGTCCTTTAGGTCAGGGATATCAGGTAGAATTACAGGTATATCAAGCGTTAGTTTTTTCATAGTTATTACGTTTATCCATTAAATGATTTGTTTCCGACTTACTCCAGATGCAATGCAAACAGAGCCGAAATAATGGTGTTTAATTGATAAATCATTAAAGTATTTTTTTATGGAATTACAAGGGGTGCGTTGTGTATGTTCGTACCGAGTTCCATAAGGACTTAGTAATTTTACCATTAATTTTACCAGCCACTCAGGCCATCCATCTGGTTTTTGTAGTTCAAATATGGATATACGTTTACCCTTTTTTAAAGTATCAGCGATTCTCCGGATGATCATATCATAATCCGGCGACATCGTGATTGCCATCGTTGACAGAACTCCATCTGCATCATCCGGAATTTGAAATTCAGCTATATCAGATTGAACAAGCTCCACATTTTTCCAACCTTTTTTGTTGATGCGATCTTTAGCCTGTTCAAGCATTTTGGTGGATAAATCAACACCAATGATTCTTCCTTCAGGCCCTACTTTCCTTTAAAGTATATTGAAATTTAAACCGGTTCCACATCCTAAATCTATCACCGTATCGCCCGGAACAAGGTGTAGATTATGGATGGCTTTTCTGCGATATGTCTGCTCACGGAAGCCAATTATTTTAAATAAGAGTATTGACAGATCATAGGATGAAGCTAATTCATCATACATCTTCTGAATTTCTTCTTTTGTAAAAATTCTGTTACTCATGATATCAGTTTCATTTTAGAATTTATCTGATTACATCATCATCCGTTTCACCGGTTCGTATGCGGACTCCACGTTCCACACCAGAGATAAATATTTTTCCGTCACCGGGATTTCCTGTTCTGCCTTTTTTTATGATAATATCAATGATTTCCTCCACACGATGTGTGGGGACAACGGTTTCCAGCTTTGTACGCTTGATGAGTTGGGCTCGTTCTTCCCCTTTTACATGGCCCCAGCCTCGTACATCGCTCAGGGTAATACCAGGTGCATCAGGTAAATTACCAATGGCGTCAATAACGTAATCGATCATGTTCGTACGAATAAATGCTTTAATCTCTTTCATAATTATTTGCTTTGGGATTAAACCTCCAGGGCTTCAAAAAACCCTGGAGGTTTGAGTTTTTTTAAATTTAAAGTTCTACGTGTTCTACCGGTTCAGCGAACCACTTGTAGATGGTGGGCAATACCACCAGTGTTAGCAGGGTCGAGGTTACCAGACCACCAACGACCACGGCTGCCAACGGTCGCTGGACATTCGAGCCGATATCGTTGGCCAGTAGCAGTGGAATGAGTCCGAGCCCGGTGGTTAAGGCCGTCATCAGTACCGGACGAAGGCGTAAGAGGGCTGCTTTCACAACTGCTTTGTGGGTTTCAAGGCCTTCTTCCCGCAATTGGTTGATGTAGGACACCAACACCACGCCATTGAGTACCGCGATACCAAAGATGGCGATAAAGCCCACGGCTGCCGGTACGGACAAGTAGAGGCCGGACACCCAGAGCGCCACAATACCCCCGATAGTGGCAAAAGGAATATTCAGAAAGATGAGTACAGCGTATTTCCAGCTGCTGAAAGTGGAAAACAGCATGAAGAAAATAAGTCCCAGCGTAATCGGAACCACTACATACAATCGTGCCATGGCCCGCTGCTGATTTTCAAACTGTCCGCCGTATTCGGTGAAATATCCAGCCGGTAGTTCGACCTGCTCAGCCACCTTTTGCTGAATTTCGCTGACTACGCTTCCCATGTCTCGTCCTCGAACATTGAGCTGCACATAGGTTCGGCGGCTGGCTTTATTTCGGGAAATCTGCTTTGGACCGGTAAAGACTTCCACATCGGCGATTTGCGACAGCGGAACCAGCGCTCCTTTTGCCGTGCGGATGGGAAGATCACGAACCTGGTCAACGTGGGTTCGCTGAGATTCCTGAAGGCGAACGAAGATATCGAAGCGTCGAATGCCTTCGAATACCTGTCCGGCTACCGATCCACCGATCCCGGTTTCTACGGTGTTAAGGAAGTCATCCATGCTTATTCCCAGCCGAGCCAACTGCTCACGATCCGGACGAACCAGGATTTGAGGCTTCCCGCCTTGTTGTTGCGCGCGGACATCTACAGCTCCTTCTACACCTTCAGCAATGGTCTGAATTTCACCTGCTTTTTCAGCCAGCAGATCCAGATCATCGCCATACAAACTCACAACTACTTGTGCCCGGACGCCGCTTAGCAGTTCATCGGTACGAAGCTGAATGGGCTGGGAGAAGTTGGAAGATACGCCGGGTAGATCCTCGGATAGTTTTTCGGCCATCGCGGTCTGGAGTTCTTCATAATCACGTCCCCATTCCCATGCGTCCAACGGTTTCAAATTCACCACGTTGAATACGACGTTTACCGGCTCCGGGTCGCCGCCCACTTCGGCGCGACCAACACGCGAATACACGCTCTCCACTTCAGGAAAGGTTAGCATCGATTCCTGAAGCCGCTTGGAGTATTCGGTAGTGGTCGGAAGATTGGCCCCCGGTGGTAATACCGAACGAACGGCGTATGTACCTTCTCGCAAGGTGGGCTGAAATTCGGTTCCCAAAAACGGAAAGATAGCCATGCTTCCGGCAAACAAAACAAGAGCGGCTCCAAATACCATTTTGGGATATTTCGAGGTCTTCTCTATCAGCGGTTCACTCCATTTTTTGAGCGTACGTACCAACCAGGGTTCCTTGTCCATTCCTTTTTCGGGAAGGATGAAGCTGGAGATAATGGGAATGTAAGTCAGTGCTAAAAAGATGGCCCCAAACAACGCAAATGTTATGGTATAGGCCAGCGGCTTGAACATCTTTCCTTCCACACCTTCCAGCGAAAAGAGCGGCAGAAATACAATGATGATAATGCTGGTGGCGAAAAATACCGGTCGAATAACTTCACGCGCGGCCTCACTCACAATTCGGGTCAGCGATACATTTCCTTCTTTCCGCTCCTCAAGAAGCCTGTACGTATTTTCTACAATAACTGTGGCGCTGTCACCGATCATCCCAATACTGATCGCCAGTCCGCCAAGGCTCATCAGGTTGGCCGATATACCCAGCCAATTCATCCCAATGAAAGCGATCAAGAACGCAATGGGGACTGTGGAAATGATGATCAAAGTGGACCGGATATCGCCCATAAAAAAGTACAGCACGATGAGCACCAGAATGGCCCCGATATACAGGGCATTGGTAACCGTACCCACGGCTTTTTCCACCAGTTCGCCCTGGGAATAAAAGGTTTCCATCATCATACCTTCGGGGAGGGCGCTATTGATGGCATCCACTTTGTTATCCATTTCGGCCAGCAAGTCCTGCGTGTTGGTTCCGATGAGTTTCAACACAAAACCACCTACCGATTCTTCTCCGTTGGCAACCAGGGTTCCTCGCTTGATCTCGGAGCCAAATGCCACTTCAGCTACATCTTTCACGTACACCGGAGTGCCCTCTTCATTCGATACGATTATATTCTCAAGATCTTTGAGACCTTCTTCGTCGGGTTGAATCCAGCCGTAACCACGCACCAGGTATTCTTCTCCTCCGCGTTCCAGAAAGGAAGCGCCCACCGTACGATTGTTTTTGTTGAGGGCACCTTCAAGATCTTCAAGCGTAAGACCGCGAGAAACCAGGGCGTTCATATCGGCTTTGACCTGAAACTGACGAACATCACCGCCAATCGACAATACACCGGTTACGCCTGGCACCGTTCGAAGCTGTGGCTTTACGATCCAATCCTGAGCGGTACGAATGTCCATCAGGGAGTGATCGTAGCCCTCTTTATTCTTGACCTCATACATCAATACCGTTCCAAGTCCGGTGGTGATGGGGCCAAGCTGAGGTTCACCAAGTCCGTCCGGTATCTCATTTTTGGCCTGCGACAATCGTTCATTTACCAGCCGCCGGGCAAAGTAGATATCAGTTCCTTCCTCAAAGTAAATATTCACTCTGGAAAGCCCGAAAATGGAGGTACTTTGCACTCGGTCCAGTTTCGGCAATCCATACATGGAGATCTCAATGGGGTAACTGATCTGCGTTTCCACATCTACCGGAGAAAGACCCGGACTGGACGTAAACACCTGCACAAGTGTGGGCGATACATCGGGAAACGAATCGATGGGGACATCCCGAAATGAAAAGTAGCCATAGAGTGCTACTGCGGCTACCAAAATAAAAATGGTCAGCCGGTTCTTTAATACTTTATCAATAATCTGTTCAAGCATAAGTCAAATATTCAGAGTGATAATTTTATTGATCATATTTGATTAATGGCCATGATCTGCACTTCGGGTTGCGGCGGTTAGAGCCGATTTCAGGTCAAATGCCCCGGAAACAACAGCTGTTTGCCCCGGATCTAAGCCGGAGATCACCTCAACAAACCCATCTCGTTCATTTCCAAGCGTAACGGCAACCGGCCGGAAACTTCCGGGCTCATCACCGGGCACAAATACCCGGTCGGTACCTTCGATTTGCTGAACGGCATCCACCGGAATTACAGCAGCGGTTTCCTCTGAATTGGTATAGATACGTGCTGTACCAAACATGCCGGCCCGGAGCTGTCTATCAGGATTATCAAAAAGCGCACGTACGGGCATGGTTCGGGTTTCTTTTTCCAGCTCGTACGAAATCCAATCAGTAGTTCCCTCGAACGTAATTACAGGAATACTTCGTACCGAAAGTTCCACCGTTTGGCCGGTAGCCAGATAGCGGATATCCTGCTCATACCCATCTATCATTACCCAAACCTTAGACAGGTCGGCAACGTGAATCGGTGTTTCATTTGGGCTGACGGTTTGCCCGGGAGAAAGATTCCGCTCCTGAATCGTTCCGTTCAACGGACTGCTCAGGTAGAAATAGGAAAGCGGAGTTTCACTCCCGGCCTTAATATTTTGGATGTCATTTTGCGACAAGCCGTACAAACGCAACGCTTCAGAGACCGCATCAAGCTCAGCTTTGGCCTGTTCATATTCCAATTCGGCCTGCAACAGCTCAGCCTGACTGGAGATATCCTGCTCGTATAAACTCTGCTCACGCTTAAAGTGGGCTTCTTCTTTCTTCATTGCTGCTCTGAGGCGAATATAATCGGCTTTGATCTTACCGAGCCCAACGCTGCTCATTTGAGCAATGGGCTCGCCTTCTTCCACGTAGTCACCGAGATCTTTCATTACCTGAACGACTTTAGCCTCAATACGCGGACCCACTTTTGCAATGCGATCCATATCGTACATCACACTGGCGGGCCGTTGAATCACGGAGCTTGCACTCCCGGCTTTCAGGGTGTCTACGTTTATGCTGAGAGAAGCTATTTGCTCTTGAGAAAGATGAACTTCACCGGTTCCTTCGCTCTGTTCCTCCAAGTGTTCACCTTCTACCTCTGTATGTTGAGTTTCTTCACTGCCATGTTCATCTGCCGTAGCGTGGTTTTCGGTTTGTGGTGTGGTTTCATTTTGAGAACTGCAGCCGCTTATGAGGACTCCACTCAAAAGCAATATCGACACCGGAATGATTACGTTGATTATCTTCATTGTTTTTAATCTCTGTTTCATGGGATTCAAATAATTAGTTGGTAGAAATGTCTTCAAGGGACGTACCGATCAGCCGCTCTACATCAGCAATAGCCTTATTAAACTCTGCTAAAGATTCGATGTAGCGGGTTCGGCTTGTAAACAGGGTTCGTTGAGCATCCAGTACTTCCAGGAAATCAAACTTGCCTTGACTGTATCCAATTTGTGCAGCTTCATACGCTTCTTCAGCACCAGGGATAACTTCACTTTTCAACTGTTGAACTTCGTAGTAGGAGGCGTTCAGTCGATGGTAGCTTTGTGATAAATTTCTATAGACGTCAGCAAAAACGCCTTCACGTTGAGTTTCGGCTTGGTTGAGCTGATACCGCGCCGCTTTTACGTTTCCCTGGTTCCGATTGAAGAATGGCAGCGGAATCGATACACTCACCAGGGCAGCTTCGGCATCGAGATCTTCCATCCTTCGGTACCCGGCACCAAGTTTAATATCCGGGATTCCTTTCGCACGCTGATAGGAAACATTCGCTTCCAGTCGCTGTATTTCAGTCGCCCAGCGCGCGATATCGGGATTTCGCTCTACATACTGAATAAGACCGGTTAGTTCAGGAATCGACTCAGTGGTATCCAATGCCCCCTCAAGCCAAGTAAATTCAGGACTTCGGCTCCCCCAAAATGCAGCCAGGGCGGCAAAAGCAGAGGACTGCTTCTGTTGTATACGTCGCAGTTCAATCCTTACTTTGGAGAGTTCAACGTTGGCTTTGGTTGCTTCCAATTGGGATACTTTCCCGGCCTTCACCTGGGCAACAACCGAATTATAGAACTGTTCGGCTACCTCCAGAAGCTCCCGCTGTTGTTCCAAATGCTTTTGAGCTTCCAGTGCAGAAATGTAGGCCTTGGATACGCCGGTTAGTATATCCAGCCGCTTGGTTTCATAATCCCAGCCGGCAAGATTTCTATCTAAACCTGCAACTCGCTTGCGTTTCATACGGTCAGCGCCCAGCAGTATTTTTTGACTGAGACGGATAGTGGTCTCACGGGAATCGTATCCTTCAAAAGGTCCCGTTCCGCCAAAGTTTTCCATCTCAGCTTCCAGTTCCGGATTGGGTAACAGAGATGCCTGTATTCGCTCGGCCTCTTTTACACGAACTTGCCATGCCGAACTTTGAAGGGCAGGGCTTTCGACCAACGCTTTCGCCAGGGCATCCGAAAAGATCAGCGTATCTGAGATAGCTATCGATTCCGTCTGGGTTGAGCGATTTAAGTTTTTATTTAAAGCAGAAGATTGTTCGTAAATTTGTTCTCCGAGCGTGCTTTCTGAGGGTGGTTCAATCAATGATTCTTCACTGGCACAACCGGCAGCAAGCACAAGCATGCCGATGAGCAGCACCGTTTTGATAAATTTTGACATGTAGTATTCAGCCTTTTAGCTGTTGTAGATTGATGAGAAATGCGCACGGGATATTATAATCCTGTGAACTCTGTAGGATGCATTCTCAATTTGAATTAGGTAAAGGAGGGCTGGAACGGCCTAATTCAGAAGTACTACTGTCTGTATGTTTGAAATGATAGGGTTTTCTATGATCGGAGGTAAGAAAGCTATTTGTTGTATTGAGCGAGATGCCGTTTTGATCTCACTTTTTTCAAAAACAGCTCTTTTAAGATCAGTGACCGTTTTTTGTTGGTCAAATCGGTTTAGTTTGTCTTCTTTGGCACAGAGTAAAGAAATGGGGACATCTCTGTGGTCATCCCTATTCTCATGAAAGACTGATTCTTGTTCGTGGCCGTGACTCTCTTCTTCATGTACCTCAGATTCACTGTTAAAGAAAATGCCAGAATCCGAAATTGATTCAATATTGACGTCACCGTTCTCCTCAAAGCAATATACCAACGATTCTGCCAGACTGTGCACACTAAGTGCATGTATAGCAAAAACAAGCAGCAACAATCGTGCTGATAGTTTATACATGGTTTTAAAGAGTTCTGTTTTCTTAAACAAGGACCTGCTTGTTGGATAAGTTAAGCTCAAAGTTTAATGAATTAAAATACGGAATTACTCATCAAAGTGAAATTACTATGTAAATGGTCAATTTGATCTGGAATTCACCGTAATATTAGGAGGAATGGTTACGGATCTGTATCTCCTGAATCATTCGCTGGCGTAAAGAAGTAACAGCAATTAAGAAAGGAAGACCTATCTATAAAATGGCAAAATCTCTGAAAAGGGTATATGGGGAGCGAGAACTCTTTAATGGAAATAAATGGTACTGGAGATATCGAAAAGGAGTCGGTCAAGAATTGCTACATGAACAAGTTGTTCTAACAGCATAAAAGATGTATTTTAGATCAACCCAAGAAACACAAAATTTCAAGGATGTCATCGGACAGAATTGAAAGAGATAGAGCCTTAGAAGCGAAATTTGAAACCCGATCTTGGTGACACACCTAATTTCTATAGATTTTTAATCGATTTGCATGAGCATCACACCACAAGAGCTTAAAATTGTGAAGCAATTAACGGGATCGTTTTTTTCCGGACGGAGACAACAGCTTGGATTTACCCAGCAGAAGTTGGCCGAGAAAACAGGCGTCCGGAAAAGTACGGTTCAGCGGATTGAGTACGGAAAGTTTGTACCTGGAGGTGAAACACTGTTAAGCTTGGTATCGGAGTTGGGGTTGTCCCTGGTTTTTCGCAACAGACCGGAAAATGAGTCTTTTGTAGAACTGTTAGAAAAAACCTGGGCTATTGCTGAAAACAGGAATGCCGATCGCGGTTCCGTTCAGGACTCAGATTTTGACGCGGCTGATGCTGGTTCAAAGATTGGTAATTTCTTTTCCGGACGGAGACAACAGCTTGGGTTGACTCAAAAGGAAGTCGCAGATCAGGCGCACTTAGGGTTGCCAACGATCCAACGTATTGAGTACGGCCGACACCTGCCGGATGGAAAAAGTTTATTCAAAGTTTGTGGAGCGCTTCAGTGCGTATTTTATCCGGTGAATTTTACCGGTGAATTTGTGGTTTTCGAACCGGGAAATTAGCATTGACTAAATATTGAATATTTAAGTTCAACATAAGTTGCGTTTTACAGACTTGAAACGCATAGAGGTATTTTGGATAAATTTAGATTGTAGGGTTAATTTTATTAAAGTTTAATTCGATTAATGAGTATAATAGTAAATTATGATACGAAGATATAGGTTGTCATATAATTAAAATTATGTAAAGTAGAATAGTTAGAAACTAATATTCTATGTTTACAGATATGAGTACTTCCCCCCTCCCTGTTTATTCTTCTATTGTCTTCTGGGTGGATGTTAAATTTTGTTTCTAAGTGGAGATATCAAAGCAATAGTGAATTTCGTTGACTTTTTAAGCGCTTGAGACATTTGGGTTCAATTGTTATTGGTAAGCCAGCGCGCAAGGTTTTTTCTGAGGCGTTGCAATCGCTCCGGAGCGATATGGCCGATGCCTCCGGCCAGCATATCGTGCTGAACCACCGCCAACCGACCAATTCGAATCACGCTGGTCTGTTTCAATCCCGAAACCGGGAAATCCATATCCTCTTTTCCCACAATCTCATCAAATCCTTCAATATACTGGTGGGTTTGAGAAGAAATCATGGAAATGAGCCAGGCATCATATGGACCGGGGAGTGCTTGAATGAGCAGCGCGGGGCGCAGTTTTCCTTTCGTTAAATCAGTTTGGGGGAACCGGAATAAAACGATATCGCCCGGCCTGCTCACGAGAAATGCTCTTTTATATCGGATTCGCTATAGATAGGTTCGTTATCGGTCTCGATCCCGTGCATGGCCGATGAAAGCGATCCTATTGCCCATTCCTGATTCTCATGGCTCGCAGAAGTGCGAGTTGATCTGTCAAGCAGGAACTCGACGAAGTGCAACACTTCAGTTTGTGAGGCTTCTGGCAAGCTGCGAATGCGTTTATTTATTTTTTCTGCAACACTCATTTTATCTACCCATTCATTTAAAATGCTTTTTAGGTTTACAAAATATAACCCTTTTAAATATACACAACCCCACCATGAAAAGAAAAACGATGCCAACTGGTAACGAATATTTAGCGAAGACAGGAGGTATACCTTAAGTAAGGTTATTTCATTTTTTTACCGTTTTTTCAATCGCTGTACAGTACTTTTACTTTTCTCGGTAAGCCGGGCCGTTCTGCGTATGGACTCTCCCCTGTTCAGTTCTTCAACGATAAATGGACATGCCATGGTAAACATTCCGGATGAAGATATTTTATGGACCGACCGGCCAAGTCATCTTACTACAATTGGTATGTATCTGTTTTGTCTAATCGTTTTTCTGGCCGGTATTTGGTTGCTGGATAATGCAGCGTGGATAGCCATAAATATTTATTACACCCGAAAGTTTAGAAGACCCAAAAACAAACCTTTAACTCCAACACACCAACCTTCTCTTTACTCTTCTGCGACACGCTTAAAAATGAGATCACCTTTTCTCGCGGAGAGAGTCAGCCGATCTCCATCAATTTCAAAGGCGTCAACGGTTTGTAGCCAGCGATGAAATTTTTCGGCTTTTGAACCGTCAACACATTGCATATATGTACTAATGATATCGCCAAATCGGAGGCTACCATCTGTAAATGCTTCATAGTCTCCCCAGTATTGGTTACAGTTATTCCACCCACCAAATTTGTTTTCGGAGAAGGAGAGGCTGTATTCTTGATCACCGGGCGGGGTTTCTTTTTCAAAGGCCTGCAGACGCCATTTTGTCTCTGCTAAAGTAGAGGATGTATCTGGCCCAAAGACGTTACACGATGTAACCATGAAAAGAGCGATAATTACCATGATTAGTGTGATAATTTTTGGTCTGTATGAACTCAGCATATGAATAAATATTGTTTTGATAGTGCTAACGCTAATTATTACATATATGTATTTACAATAACTGTTTATTTAACGCTTTTTTATCTGATGAAGATATATTAGAAATTACCCTTGACAGATGTTTACTCCATGATTTTTGCCCAATCGCATACCAGGCCAACGGACGATAAATTCGCCTTTAAAATAGCAATGGAGCATTCGATTGGTTTCGGGGAGTTCATATAAATGATACACACAACTCAAAAGCTATACCTACTTAGCTTCGTGATGTGTTGTCATCACCTGCGGTACTCTGCTTATGGATGATTCATATGGTTTTGTATAATCTATTTCGAATCTTCTTCTATAGGTATGAACCGGAAATTTGAAAACCTTGCAAAAGTCCCAAAATTAGTAATGGTCTATCGTTCAGGCAATCAAGCTCGAGGCTTAGAAACGAAATTTAAAAGCCGAGTTTCGCTCAGATTCCCTAAAAAACAGGCCGACTAGGCAGATAAGCAGCTATAACCAAGTTAAAATATGGTTTTTTTCATAATGGTTGAATTTGGTTAACCATCTTCAAGTAGTATAATATCATACCATTCCGGCCTCCAATAAATAATTTCTTTCATTGATAACGGCCGCCCTGCTATTTGATGGCAATTGAAAATAATCGCTCTATTTACTTTTCAAATCTTTCAAGTTCCATTCTTTTACCCGGGTGCAGTTTATTCATAAAAGCATCAATTTTAAAATATGTATAATTAATGTACATGAATTTTTTATAAACCATCATAGGTATTTGGTTGTTTTATGTGTAGTACTATAGTAACCCCTCCAATGGGTTACCATTTCATAACCTAATCATTGTTTGATAAATAGAGAGGCAAATTATGACTAAAAATATTTTATGGTCACTTTTTACTACTAATGTTAAGTTATATTGTTAGTTGCGAAAGAGACCTTGTAACTCAACAAAGCGACACTTCAAATCAAGACAAGAGCATGCGTGCTGTTGTGGATAAAGATGCCGCAAGGGATGCCTATATTGAATATAAAAAAGCGATACAGCTCGAATAACGTATGATAAAATACTGGCTGATATTGCCTTTGAAATACCTGGGTATGGTGGCCACTATGAGGACAAGAAGGGTGATATCAACGTCTATCTTTTAAACCAAGAGGAGTCTAATGCAATCAAAGCGGTTTTTAGGCAACATCGTTATGCCGGGGCCCTTGAAATAAATGATAATTTTCTCAATAACTTACATATCAAGCAGGCCCAGTATAATTTCCTGCAACTCTACAACTGGAAAGTTGTTTTACGGCTATGATTCCACTCCTATAGAGTGATAATATTTATTATTTGGGGGAATAGTTAAATCATTCTCTGTATGAATAAATTTAAAACATCAAATTTACTATTCTACAAAATCATCTGGCTGAGTACTTTTCTACTACTCAGTAATTTAATTGGTGGTTGTTCTCTTTTCGATTCAAATGAAATGGAAAGGTTTTCCGAAGCTATTAAAAACTTTTCAATAGAAACAGAACAGGATGTCTATCTGGTTAATGAAGATGGTTTTTTGGAAATTACCTTTGTCTATATTAATAAAGGAGACCAGGTACTCAATCCCGGATCCTGCTTGGGAGTTGCATCAGAGAATCTACAAAAGCTTGTCGATGAGGAATGGATCCCAGCCTACTCCCCTTTTTGTCAAGATATACTTCGTGCTCCGATCAAAGTAGAACCCGGTAAAATCTTTAAAGCAACCATTCAGTTGCACTCTTCAACGTGGGATTCCACCAGAAACAATGCATCTTGGAATGGAGGCGAGATTGAGGGAACGTATCGGGTTTGGGAACGGGTCTATGCGGAGTGGGACACGGAGAAATATGACAACAACACCTTGCAATCAGTGATCGTTGTTTCAAATGCCTTTGAGATTCGCAAGGAATCATAGTTGAAGGAATCCTACTTTTGATTATTTTACAAATTCTCTCACCCTACTTTACAAAGAAAAATTCCTCACCGTTCTTCTTCATTAGTTGAGCAAGGCGCTTTTATTCGGTCATTGATTTTAAATTATATTTCTAAAGTTAACCAAATAAAAAATGTATTGATGCATTTTTTTTATATCTTGGTTAAAAATTAATTTAACAATTATTCTTAAAAGCAGCATAATTCTATGGGTAAGAATAAGTCAGACAGTGATGATATTCTAAAGCGTTTGTTTGAGCCAAAGTCCATTAAAGTAAAAGAAACTTTGAGTGAACTATTTGAACAGAGGCTTGAAAGCTTGGACATTCCTAAGACAACTGCACTAAACATTATGGGAATGAGCGTCCGCACATTGGATGGTATTCTTTCAGGTGAACAAAAAAAATTGGATTCTACTCAATTGATAAAATTGTCAAATTTTTTAGGGATTGATATTGAGCAGGTCGCAACACTTTATCTAGAAAAAATCAGAGAGGTTCACAATGTTGGCAATGATATTAAGGAGAGAAATGAAATGGTTGGATTCGTCAACGAAAAATTCAATTTGGCCGAGCTAAAAAAAGTGGGGCTAATTAACTCTCTCACTGACTATGATGAAATCGTGCAGTCAATTTGTAGCTACTTTGGCTTAGATAATATTTTTGATTATTCAGAACCTGATTTGAATGTTGCTTTTAGTTCGGGAAAAAGAGCAAAGCGAAATTGTAGTGTGAAAAACTGGATGTACTTAGCTGAACAGACTTGCATTGAGCTTAGAAATCCCAATGACTATAGCCGAGAAGAATTAATTGATTATTTTCCTGAAATCAGGTGGCAGTCAATGGATGTAGAAAATGGGCTTGTGAACGTTATTCAGCATTTATTTCAATTAGGTGTAACGGTTGTATTTATACCCTCCTTTCCTTCTTTGCATATTAGGGGAGCAACATTTGAAGTGAATAATAAACCTTGTATTGCTTTAACTGATTATATGGGATTTTATCCAACACTTTGGTTTGCCTTAGTTCACGAGTTATCTCATGTATTATTTGACTGGGAAGAGATAATGATTTCAAGTTATCATATTTCGCAGGAAGACCAAAAAAGTCTATTTAGTCATTCTCAAAGTGAAATAGAAGCGGATAATTTTGCAAGAGAATACTTTTTTTCCAAAGAAAAAACACAAGAAGCAAGCCCTTACATCAATAATCAAGAATTTATTAAACAGTTCGCAATCTCGAATAATGTGGACCCAAGCTTTGTATATGTTTTTTATGCTTTTGATGCTCCTGATACCGATAAATATGCTTGGGGTAGAGCAAAAAAATTAAATCCAGATACAAAAAAATTAAAATCAAAGCTACAGCACGATTTTGGAACAAATTCCTCATTCGGGAACCACATAAAAAAAATAAGACAAGCAATCTATAATTAATTTATATGAAAAGTTCCAAATTGAATTCAGAAGATTTAAAAAAAGTTAAAGCATTACAGGAAAAAAAGAATCGAGAGTTACTTGAACGGTTTATAATTGATAAAACTGATTTAAAAGTTAAAAACAAGTATTCTGACAAAGAATTAGACGCAGAAAATGAAAGGCGCAAAATTCTTGATACGATAAGGAATTTATGGGATTCTGAAAGTATTGATGCTACGATATTAAACAACCCCGCCGGGTATGAAACAATTTTTACCCAAGAATATTACCAAGAGATGTTCAGATTAAATAATTGGGAGTATGATGGAATAATTTCTGAAAAGCCTTGGCAAGCTGGACGCCACACGAATGAAATTATTTACTACCGGTTTTCTAAAGAAGTTTTACCATTCCTTAGACTTGTCAATCCATTCATAATTCCAGGTATTCGTAAATATAAACATCATCAATTTTTAACTACTGGCGCAAGAAAAGAGTTGTCAAAATTCATTTTCCAAGCTACAAACCTGATGAGAAAATATGATGATTGGAATAGTTTTCGAATTGCATATTGCGAGTTATATAATGTGCCATATCAATTAAAACTTCTACTCTAAATTTGTATTGGTAATATTCATGATTTAAGGTGCTGTCGAAGTTGGGGAAGTTTTTTTGGGGTTACAGAGCGATCGACAGGTTGCGTCGATCGCTCTGTAACCCATTTGTCCGTCAATCTATCTCCATCTTATCCATAACTTTCTTGACCCGCTGAACCGTACTTTTACTTTTCTCGGTAAGCTTGGCCGTTCTGCGAATGGACTCTCCCCTATTTAACTCTCTTACTATATCTGAATGTTTTTCAACTAAGTCAAGGTCTGATAAACCAGTACCGTTTGCCCGTCCCTTATATTTCCCTTCAGCTTTAGCCCTTTCTATCCCTTCTCGTTGAGCCTCCCTCCTATTATTATAATCGATTTCAGCCAGTGTACTTAAAACAGAAACCAACAATTTCGCCACCGGGTTTTGATCACCGTTATCAAGTAAAGTATTTAAGCCTTCTTTCTTCGATTTAACATTTACACCCAGTTCAGTAAATGTTTTGATTGTTTGAAGAACATTGATGGCATCACGGCCAAGCCGATCAATGGAATGGACTTCTACCTCATCAATCTTCCCTTTCCTGGCATCGGCTAAAAGTCTGCTTGCACTTTCCCGGTCCTCGAATGCAACCATTCCGGAGACTTTGTCCCAGTACACCTCCCCTTCTTTATCTTTTAGCTGCCTGGATATATTTTGTTCAAAAGTGGATACCCGTACATAAGTTGCCTTCATGGTAATACCTCAAAATTTATAAATCGCTGTGTGTAATTTAGGGTTGTGTATTCAGGCAAGCAAATATGAACGTTAAAGGCTGATTCGAAGAAGTGTTTAATGTACTGATTTAGGGTATACCCTATCTTAAATACATTATTTGATTATTCATATTTTTTTCAAGAATTCTTTCGGTGAAGTTAAGCTGTTCTGGTCTCCACTTTTGAAGATGCGATGCTAATTGTACCGCTTTTGGTTTTTTTAGTTTAAATGTTTTTCGAAATAAATGACTACTTGTCCCACCGACTCGTTCAAAAGAGGATGCTATAAATAGTTTATTTGGTGGAATTAATATAGAAGAAGTCCTCTGGGGATTGTAGGTGTGATCGGTTTTCTATTCAATTTTAAACTCTCGGTTTTAGCCGTGCTTAGCAACAATGATTCGGCCGGTTGAGTGATTGTTAAGAACTTAAATCCCAAAAATTAACAGTGTTTTCCCTCCAAAGGTGAAAAGATCGGAGCTTAGAAGCGAAATTTAGAGGCCAGATTTTACTCCGTTTGCTAAAAACATGGAAAACAGGAGGATTTTGATCATAATCAGGCCAAAATCAATTTCTGTATAATATTTAAGAAGCTTGACAACAAAACCATGACTCCGACACGCAAGTGAATCCAAACCCATTACTCATCTCAACTTCTAACATGTAAAAAACTGTTCTGTAGTTGGCAAATTTTTATAGCAATGCATTGTTACGCATTGGCAGTTGCCCTGAAAACTATATTGAAACATAAATTTAAGCTTAATTTAAGCTCCTCTTTCCTATAATACTATCAATACCAAATTGGAAAGGTATTTATCCAATTGGTTTCAAAAAAATTAATAATGGTATTATGGAACATTCTCACGATCAAAACGGTCATGCTCATTCACACAAAAAAGGGCACGATCATCAACACCACAACCAGAAAGAGCATAAGCACTCCGGGGGACATGCCGAACATCATGCCCACATGGCCGAAGACTTCCTGAAGCGGTTTTGGATTTCAATTGCGCTTACGATTCCTATTCTGATCTTGTCACCAATGATTCAGGAATTCCTTGGACTTGGAGATTCGCTTCGATTTGCTGGTGACAGCTATATATCATTCTTGCTTTCAAGCATCGTGTTCTTTTATGGTGGCTGGCCTTTTCTGAGTGGACTCTATAATGAGCTAAAAAAGCGACAACCAGGGATGATGACCCTGATTGGCATCGCAATTACGGCTGCTTATGTATATAGTACGTTGGTCGTTTTTGCCGTTGAGGGACAAGTCTTTTTCTGGGAGCTGGCTACACTCGTAGATATCATGCTTATCGGGCATTACATAGAAATGAAATCTGTGATGAGTGCCTCTCGTGCCCTGGAGGAACTTGCCAAACTGATGCCATCGGAAGCACATGTTGTACAGGACGATGGATCCACACGGGATGTTCCTCTTGAAGAGCTGGAAAAAGGATTAAAAGTCCTTGTTAAGCCAGGTGAAAAGATCCCCGCTGATGGCTTGGTTGTTGAGGGAAAGAGTTCAGTTAATGAATCTCTGATGACCGGGGAATCAAAGCCGGTCTCCAAAAAACAGGGGGATGAGGTAATTGGTGGTTCTATCAATGGTGAAGGGTCGCTGACCATCGAGGTCAATCGAACCGGGGAAGATTCCTTCCTCTCTCAGGTTATCAATCTTGTACGGCAAGCTCAGGAGAGTAAATCCCGTACACAGGATTTAGCTAATCGAGCCGCTTTTTGGTTGACCATTGTAGCACTTGGGGCCGGGGCGGTAACCTTCTTTGCGTGGACTGCCTTTACAACACAGGATTTTGTTTTTGCTTTGGAGCGAACGGTTACCGTTATGGTCATTGCTTGCCCCCATGCTTTAGGACTGGCTGTACCTCTGGTGGTAGCAGTCTCTACAAGTTTAGCGGCTCAAAATGGTTTCTTAATTCGCAATCGCACGGCTTTTGAAGAAGCCAGAAATCTTGGAGCCATCATTTTTGACAAAACAGGGACACTGACACACGGAGAGTTTGGTGTAACCGACGTACTTACGTTCAATGGCTATGAGAAGGATGAAATCCTGAAATTGGCCGGTTCCCTTGAACAAAACTCTGAACATCCTATTGCAAGGGGTATCGTCAAGGCCACGGACGGGTTGATGAAAGTAGAAGAGTTCAACTCCATCACAGGAAAAGGTATTGAAGGCCGGGTAGATGGCAAACAGATCAAAGTGGTTAGTCCCGGTTATCTTCGAGAACAGAACATTGCTCTGCCAACCACTGAATACGAACAACTTTCGGGGCAGGGAAAAACAGTTGTATTTGTATTGATTGACAATCAACTGAAAGGTGCTATTGCACTGGGGGATACCATTCGCGAAGATTCGAAAGCAGCTATCCAAAGTCTGCAATCGATGGGAATTCAATGTATCATGCTCACTGGTGACAATAAACAAACTGCCGCTTATGTTGCCAAAGAGCTGGGTTTGGACGATTTCTTTGCCGAAGTACTTCCAGAAGAAAAAGCCGCCAAAGTCAAAGAAGTTCAGAACCGTGGACTTAAAGTAGCCATGACCGGCGACGGCGTTAACGATGCTCCCGCCCTTGCACAGGCTGATGTTGGTATTGCCATTGGAGCCGGTTCGGATGTGGCAGTCGAAACGGGAGATATCATTCTTACCCAAAGTAATCCGAAAGACGTGG
Organism: Rhodohalobacter sp. 614A; assembly: GCF_021462415.1. Taxonomy (NCBI): domain Bacteria; kingdom Pseudomonadati; phylum Balneolota; class Balneolia; order Balneolales; family Balneolaceae; genus Rhodohalobacter; species Rhodohalobacter sp. 614A. The sequence continues at coordinate 53,596 of NZ_JAKEDS010000006.1, read as the reverse complement.
CTTCACTCATCGGATTGGCTAAAGCCACCTACCGAAAGATGGTTCAGAACCTCTGGTGGGCAACGGGCTACAATGCATTTGCAATTCCTCTGGCAGCAGGTGTCTTATACACGTACGGAATTATTCTGAGTCCGGCACTGGGTGCTGTGTTGATGTCGCTAAGTACGGTAATTGTGGCTATTAATGCCCGATTCCTTAAAATCGAACGCTAAAAAGTGAGGTACTTATGAAACTTGTAAAAGCTTACATCAGGCCCATACTGCTTGAAGATGTGTATAAAAAACTCCGTTCATCTGGTCACTGTTGCGTAACTGTATTCAAGGGTGAAGGTACAGGCCAATATAGCGATTCCAACAAGGAACACGGCTCCTTTTTCTTTCCAGCCATGCATTCTCGTGTGGTAAAAATGGAAATTGTGGCACTGGATGAAAACGTGGATTCCATTGTAAAAGTCATAAGAGAAACAGCATCGACAGGTACTCGTGGGGACGGCAATATTTTTGTGATGGATATTGAACATGCAGAACGAATCAGGGATGGTAAAGTGGGAAGAGAAGTGTTGAGCGGTTAATTTTCAGGATTTAAGCTTGCTTTAAGCATCTTGGACGTATGTTTAAGCAGAACATAAATATTAATCAAACGAATTAATCCGTAAAACAATCATGAAATACTTTACTTCAAAAACTGTCGACCTTTCCTACGATCAGGCTATTGAAAAAGTCACCGGGCTTCTTAAGGAAGAAGGATTTGGTGTGCTTACAGAAATAGATGTAAAAAATACGCTTAAAGAGAAATTGGATGTGGATTTTAAAAAATATAAAATCCTCGGAGCCTGTAATCCGAACTTTGCCCATAAGGCACTTCAGGCAGAAGATAAAATTGGTGTCATGCTGCCGTGTAATGTTATTGTCGAAGAGCATGAAGACGGCACCGTAGAAGTTTCGGCTGTCAATCCTGTTGCATCCATGCAAGCAGTTACCAATGATGATCTGCATCCTATTGCAGGCCAGGTAAGAGATAAATTAGACAAGGTAATCGACAACCTCTAAGAACATTATTCAACAAACAGTTAAATCAAACAAAAGGATATTATTATGAAACGCTTAACACTTATTCTAACCACATTTTTTCTTTTCACCGGATTAGCATTTGCACAGCAACAAAACGAAGATATGCAAATGAAAAAGCAGCAGATGATGGAAATGATTCAAGACTCCACCATGCGAACCATGATGATGGAGCATATGACACAGAATCCCGAAATGCGCAAGCAGATGATGCAGTCTATGATGCAAAACATGAACATGGATAACACCATGATGATGGGTAACATGCAGAAAATGATGGATAACCCTGAAATGAAAGAACGCATGCAAGCCCACATGAAGATGATGCAGTCCATGATGGATGGAGATATGGATCACTCGAAAATGATGAACATGATGGAAGATTCGTCTATGATGAAGATGCACATGATGTGCATGCAAATGATGCAGGGTGATATGATGAACGGCCAGGGAATGATGAACAAAAATGGAATGAACGGCAATAATCATCAGCAACATCACAACTAACCATGGACTGGTTAAACACACTAAATACCCATTGGGCCCCGGTATTATGGATTTTAATGGCCGGGGTTTTTCTTCTGGTCTGGTACCTGGCCTTGCGCGGCAAGCACCGGCTTGAAATCAGAAATGCAGCCATCGAAGTTCACCGCAGGCGATTTTATGCAGGAGAAATAACCGAAGAGGAGTTTAAGAACCTTCAACATTCATTAAAAAACGAATAATTAAATATTTCAAAAATGAGCAAGCATAATCTATGGATGATTATCGGATGCGGTATTCCGCTTCTGCTTCTGTTTATAGCTCCGATGCTGGGGCTTAACAGCAGTATAACTTTATTCCTTTTTATAATAGCGATGTTTGCTTGTCACATTATGATGATCGGACATCACCAAAAAGGATCCAAACATAAAGATCATCAACATTAAATATAGGAGGGATCATGAAAACACTTAACATTAAAAGAATGGGGTTTGCATTTGGCGCAACAGGCACCATTCTTTACATAGGCTGCATTTTACTGATGGTTACAGTTGGCAGAGAAGGCACCATCTTCTTTTTTAACAACCTGTTACATGGACTGGACGTAGAACCAATCATTCGGATGAGTGTGCCTGCCATGGACGTATTTTTTGGCATTATTCAAACATTCATTTTGAGTTGGTTGATTGGTGCTTTGATAGCGGCAATCTATAATATTGGCATAGGTGATGAAGAAGAGCAGCTGAAATAGGCTGAAACCAGATCAATGAATTAAAGTTGCTGATAAATTTCGTCTTCGGTGCTCAGGAATATTCGAATTAAAATTTAATATGATGATCAAGAGTGGTTTTCTACATCATTTGTTTGATGCGTAAGTAAGGTGAATATGGAATATTAAGACAGAAACCAACCTTCACCTTATGGAGTATAACCATGAAAAAGACTACCGTTTATGATTGGCCTACGCGAATTTTCCACTGGCTTTTCGCCTTCCTCTTTTTGGGAGCTTATCTAATTGCCGAAATAGTAGACGATGAAAATCCGGTCTTTACGCTCCACATGTTGGCAGGACTGACAATCGGTTTTATATTAATTCTGAGAATTATTTGGGGATTTATCGGGACCACCTATGCCCGCTTTTCATCCTTTAAATTAAATCCAATTGAATTTATACAATATCTAAAAGATGCTGTTGTCGCCAAGACCAAAAGATACCTGGGACACAATCCGGCCTCCAGCTATGCGGCTCTCGTGATGTTTATATGCGCTGCCGGATTAGCCATCACTGGTGTGATGATGACGAGTGGTGGAGAGAGCGATTTCTATGAAGAGACGCATGAACTCCTGGCTAATATATTTCTGATTACGGTTATCGTCCACGTCGGCGGTATTATATTCCATCATCTTAAACATCGCGATTCGCTGTGGTCGAGCATGATCGATGGCAAAAAGCAACCGCTACCAGAAAAAACAGGCATTACCAATAGCAAGCGATTTGCCGGAATGCTATTTTTAATTCTTACATTAATGTGGTCGGGCTACTTGTATTCCAAGTACGACAGTACGAATCAAACGATAGATTTATTCGGACAAGAGCTGGTACTCGGTGAGGAGGAACATGAGTCTACTTACGAAGGAGAAGTCCACGAAGATGAAAATAATGATTAAGCGATAATAAATGAATAGAAATGAACGGTGGGTCATTGCCGCAATCCTTTTTGTAATAGCGGTTCTGGCATCCATAGACATCTATAATGACTATTTTGAAGGAGTGGCCTTGTGGCATATTTCAATTGAAGCTGTCGTAGGATTTGTTGCGATGGCAGGCGTTTTTTATTTGGTCCGGGGTCGCTTCAAATTGCAGCACTCGTTGGCTAGAGAGCAACAGTTTTCGAAAGATCTTCAGACTGAGGCCCAGAAATGGAGGAAGGTGTCCAAAAAATATGTGAAGGGTCTGAGCATTGAAATAGAAAACCAGCTGGATCGGTGGGACTTGACTGAGGCAGAAAAAGAGGTCTCTTTTTTACTGTTAAAAGGATTTAGTAACAAGGTAATTGCTGAGGTTAGAGGAACCAGTGTCCCAACTGTTCGGGCACAGACCAATGCGATCTATTCCAAGTCGGGGCTGTCGGGACGTTCCGAGCTGTCCGCCTTTTTCCTTGAGGATTTACTGCTGCCCCAAAAGCAGGAAACAAGTTAATATTTTGGATTAAACCACTTTTAACGTATGTCAAAAAAAAGGGAAACTCCGCTTCACAGTCCGTCCTTGGAAGGGCATCACTGTAGCGTTGACCTGCGCCTGGAGAAGCTGGGGATGGTTCCGTTTTTTCAAGATTTATCTGAAGAACAGCTCCGCGAAGTAAATAAAAAATTTACGGCTAATCACTATTCCAAAGGAGAAACGATTTACCGGCAGGGTGACTCTGCAACCATGCTTCGGGTGGTCGTCGCGGGAAACGTAAAATTGGTGGCTCACACCCTGGAGGGAGAAGGTGTGCTGCTGGATATGCTGCAGCCGGGCGATTTTTTCGGAAATCCCACGGCCGGCAGCAAGGATGTCTATAATGAAACAGCAGAAACTCAAACATCGGCTTGTATCCTTTCGATCAGGATTAGTGATTTTAAAGAAGTCATGAACCGGTATCCCTCGGTTGCTATGTCGGTTTTAGATATCACGGCTGACCGCCTTAATGAATCGAGGCAAAGGATACAGCATCTGACCACTTTGCCGGTAAAAAAGAGGTTGGCTCATATCCTTGTAACACTGGTCAATAAGTTTGGTGAAAAGCACAGTCGAGGATTGCTTATACAGCTCCCGCTTTCACGCAAAGACCTGGCTGACATGGTCGGTACATCTGCGGAAACCACCAGCCGGATTATGAGTCAATTCCAAGAGGATGATCTCATTACTTCCGGTCGCCAGTGGGTTGCGATCAATGACAAGCCGGAACTGCTGCGTATTTCGGCTGAAGATTGATCTCTCCCTGTGTATTTATTGCTTCCGTAAGCTGCCTTTCATTTAGTCCCCTCCCCTTTCTACAAAATTTATTTGCACTAGCTTGATCCAGCTCATTTTAGTGCTGTTACCCGCCTGTTACCTTTTGATTGAATCTAAATGACAAACCACACAAAAGGTACTCATTATGAAATACTTAGAATCACATATAAAAACCACATTAGCATCAATTTTCACGCTAGTATTTATGCTTGGCTTTGCGTCAACCAGTCAGGCCCACTGCGATCGGGTTAACGGTCCGGTCGCAACAGATGCCCGAAAGGCCCTTGAAACCGGCGATCTCTCTCATGCGCTTATTTGGGTAACAGATCAGCAAGCCGAGGAACTCAAATCCACATTTGAGCAAAGCCTGGAAGTTTATACCAAGGGTAATGAATCCCAAGAGCTTGCCGTACGCTATTTTATTAGTGAGACAGTACGACTGCACCGCGAGGCAGAAGGCATGCCCTTTACCGGTCTAAAACCCGCCCAACCAAGCTCCAAAGATATCCAGATAGCCGAACAAGCACTTGTCTCAGGCGAACTGGCCCCGGTTACCGACATGCTGGCGAACGAAATCCAGAAGAAAACCTCGGAACTTTACAGCAAAGCTATGGAAGCCAAAAGCAAAAAGGATAACAGTGTTGAAGCCGGCCGCGAGTGGGTAGACGCTTATGTAAAATATATCGTATATGTCCACAAACTGTATCAAAAAATCCAAGCCGGACCAGCCCACGGCGTAGGAGAGTAACACATATTGCCAGAGACCTGTCAGTTTTAAAACCTGACAGGTACTCAACAACAGGCAAATAAATCTTAAGATCGAATAGAGGTACTCATTATGACAACGACAAAAACAATATTGCGAAGCGATGAGCTAAGCTGCCCGTCATGCGTAAACAACATCGAATCGAACCTGAATCAGACAGAAGGCGTATCCAATGCCAAGGTCCATTTTAATACCGGCCGCATCGAAGTAGAACACGATCCCGATAGGGCCTCCGAAGAGAAACTGATAGAAGTCGTCCGACATTCAGGCTACGAAGCTCAAATCTCTCCATTTTAAATCCACAAGACTATGAAATTACTTCAAAAACTAGTGCGTAATGCAACAACACGGAAGAAAGCACTACTGATCGTCAGCGGCCTGCTCATCGCAGCCGGATGGGCCGCAAATTTCTTTGGGGCTTTGCCCCGGCTGTTTGACGTCCTGATGTTGCTGGCCACGCTGACGGCCGGGTTTGAGATCGCCCGCCGGGCCTGGCAGGGGCTGCGGAACCGGCATACTAATATAGAACTGCTGGTGGCCATCGCTGCCACGGGCGGGATCTTCATCGGCGTATTCTGGGAGGCTGCGGCCGTTACTTTTCTGTTTCTGCTGGGCGGCTGGCTGGAAGCCCGAACGATGAGCAAGACCCGCAATACCCTGAAAGAACTGATTAATATGGCCCCGGAAACTGCAATAGTTATAGATGGTGGAGAACGGAAGGAAATTCCGGCCCGGCAGGTTCAGGAAGGTATGCGGGTGTTGGTAAAACCCGGATCAAAAATTCCGGTTGACGGCCTGGTGGAATCCGGTACTACGTCGATAGACGAAAGTGCGATTACCGGAGAGCCGATCCCGACCGAAAAGCAGACCGGATCGGAAGTGTATGCGGGTACCATCAATAAAAACGGTCGTATTTTTGTGAAGGCAACCAAGGCGGGTGCAGACACTACGTTGGCAAAAATTATCCGGCGTGTGGAGGAAGCCCAGGAAGAAAAAGCTCCTACACAACGTTTCATCGAACGATTTGCCCGGTGGTATACCCCCGGAATTGTGGGCTTGAGTATCGTATCCTACTTGTTTACCTGGGACCTGGAGCTGGCGCTGACGCTGCTGGTGATCGGCTGCCCCGGGGCTCTGGTGATTTCTACCCCAATCTCCGTCATAACGGGTATAGGCAATGCTGCGAAAAAAGGAATTCTTATCAAGGGTGGTGAATATTTGGAAAATGCAGGTAAAGTTACCGCCATTGCACTGGATAAAACCGGTACCCTGACAGAAGGAAAACCGGGCGTTATCGAGATTATTTATTTTTCAAGGGCCATTGCTGTAGCCGGTGGTGGCCAGGAAGAGTTTCCGGCAGTTCATACGGTTTCTTTGTCTGATCGAAATAATGAGTCGCTGCCATTGGAAGGTGAAGAACTTCTCTATTGGGCTTCCATAGCCGAATCAGCCTCCGAGCATCCGCTGGCGGAGGCCATTATAACGGAAGCGGAAAAATCGGGCCAAATTCCGGAACCCGATGAGTTTGAATCTTATACCGGACAAGGAATTGAGGCGGTATTGGGCGACGATCATATCTATGTAGGGAAAGCTGAGTTTCTGAAACAAAAGAGGATCTCTATTAGTGAAAACATTAATAAAGAGATACGGAGTCTGACGAATAAAGGAAGAACCGTGGTTCTGGTAGCACGAAATAATAAACTACTTGGAGCTATTGGGATAGCTGATCAAATGCGCCCGGATGCTCCAAAAATGATATCAAAACTGCGTGAAAATGGCATTGAACGTATTGCGATGCTTACTGGTGATGCCCGGCCAACGGCCGAAGCGATTGCCGAAGAGACAGGGATCACGGAGGTGCATGCGGGCATTCTGCCGGAAGACAAAAACGATATCATCATTGAAATGCAACAGCAAGGGTACCAAGTGACTATGATCGGTGACGGCATCAATGATGCCCCGGCGTTGGCTACCGCAGATATCGGCATTGCCATGGGAGCAGCCGGCACCGATGTGGCTATCGAAACGGCTGATATTGCACTGATGGCCAATGACCTGATGAAAATACCCGAGGCACTTCGTCTTTCAAAAAAGACGTTACGCAATATACATCAAAATGTAGTAATTGCTCTGATTACAGTGACCGCACTGTTGGCGGGTGTAATGGCAGGGTCGGTGCATATGGCGGGCGGTATGTTGATTCATGAGCTGTCGGTGATGGCCGTAATTCTAAACGGTATGCGGCTGCGATGGGGTTAAGGGACATACATAACGAATTAGTAAGCATTTTTGGTTATGCTTTTGGGATGTATTGCTCAAGTTTGTGCGAACACGTCATCTGGCATAAGTTACGATTTGACAGATAAATAGAAGCCTGTGTTGCACTTATTACTTGATCTCAGGAAGCAAAATAATGTGAGATTTCTTTCCGGTTTAAGCTTCATTTCAGCAATGCCTTCGCATGTTATGTAAAGAATATAAGATCCGCTAATTACAACCTTCAATTATTGATATGGAAACTTTGAAAAACCTACTTCGCAATCTTATCGATAAGATCGATCAACTGCTGGGGAAGTCCGGACTACAGGAAATTCCGCTAAGAGTACGTGAAAAAAATCACCCAACGACCTATAGGACTACCAGGCACCAATACACAAACGGGTAATACCTTGAAATAACCATCTGCTTTTATACAATAAATAACCACCAATAAAAAGAATACTACCATGAAATGGTCCTTATACATCGGTAAACCGGCAGGAATTAAAGTCTTTATTCACTGGACCTTTATCCTGCTGGTCATCTGGCTGTCCTGGATGCATTTGCGACAAGGCCACGGTTTGAATGAAATTTTAATGGGCCTCTTTTTTCTGATCTTCCTGTTTGCCTGTGTAACACTACATGAATTTGGACATGCTTTGGCAGCCCGTAAGTATGGAATTGACACAAAAGACATCAATTTATTGCCCATTGGCGGGGTGGCAAGGCTTGAACGAATGCCCGAAGATCCTAAACAAGAATTGGTTGTTGCCGCTGCCGGACCGGCGGTCAATGTAGTGATTGCAGTTGTGTTATTTTCTCTGTTATTGATTACAGGCCAGGGTCAAATAGATATCAGCCATCATGTTACTGGGAGTAATTTCCTGTCCGATCTTCTGATCATTAATATTATTCTTGTAGTGTTCAATTTGATACCCGCTTTTCCTATGGATGGAGGCCGGATGCTTCGGGCACTTTTGGCTTTTAAGATGAAGCGAGCCAAAGCCACTCAAATCGCAGCTTCAGTCGGTCAATTACTGGCAATCGCCTTTACCATGTTTGGACTCTTCTACAATCCATTTCTATTATTTATTGGAATTTTTGTATTTCTTGGAGCCGGTGCAGAATCACGACAGGTTTCCATGACTGAATCCCTAAAAGAGATTAAGGTAAAGGATATCATGACCGGAAACTTTCAAAGCGTATCCTTGAGTGCTACTGTTTCTCACGCGGCTTCCGTTATGCTAAAAAATCAATCTTCAGAATTGGTTGTAATCAACGGGGATATTTTTATTGGGTTGATATCTTTCAAGTCTGTCATCAATGCTTTGCAAGCCGGTGAAACAGAATACCCCGCAGCAGAACTGATCCAGGAAGATGTAATTACCTTGCATCCGGAAACATTACTGGTAGAATTAATTGAAAATAGTTCTCCAAAACATCAATCACTGTATCCGGTTATTCGAGAGGACAAACTATTAGGAGTTGTTACTGAGAAAGATTTAAATAATCTCCTTTTGGAACGGCAAGCTCTGTTAAATCAGTAAGATTAATTTCTTAAAGTTTCCGTTTTAAGCTTGTTTTAAGATACCCATTCCTATTTTGTAAGCAGCTTTAACACACTTTAAACAACAGCAATTTAAACATCAGAACGATGTTCTACGATCATCATCTTATAGGCATGCACTGGCTCTGGTGGGTCATTTCAATCATAATTATTCTGCTGATTGCTTTCAATATTATACCTTTTCGACCTAAAAATGATCTGAAAGAAGATGCCATGGATATTTTAAAGATAAGATTCGCCAAAGGAGAAATTGAGCGCGAGGAGTTTGAAGAGCGAAAAAAAATTCTAAAGCAAAGTAAGTAGTCAACAAACGGCCTAAAAAAAATGGCAACATTCAACGTAATGAAAGCGTCCGGAGAAAGTGAACCTTTTGATGAGAATAAGCTTCGCCATTCTCTCAGAAAAGCAGGTGCCAATCAACAGATTACAAACAAGATTATTCACTCTATCCAGCGGATTCTATTTGAAGGGATTACGACTGAAAAAATATATAAAGAAGCTTTTAAGCAACTCAGCCAATACTCAAATTCTTCGGCTGGCAGATATAAATTAAAAGAAGCCCTGCTGGAATTAGGGCCTTCCGGCTATCCTTTTGAAAAATTTATCGGAGAACTTCTAAACAGGCTCGGTTATCAAACTGATACCAGAGTTATTGTTGACGGGAACTGCGTCTCCCATGAAATTGATGTTATCGCAGAAAAAGACGACGAACATTTTATGATCGAGTGTAAATTTCACAACCGGAAAGGCCATAAATGTAATGTAAAAATCCCACTTTACATTCAATCACGATTCAAGGATGTGGAAAGAAACTGGAGGAGCCAACCCGGTCACGAAGATAAGCAACACCAGGGCTGGGTAGTTACCAACACCCGTTTCACCACAGACGCCCTGCGGTATGGCAAGTGTGCAGGCCTTAAACTGTTAAGCTGGGATTATCCGGAAAATAACGGACTAAAAGACCTAATCAGCCATGTACATCTTCATCCGATTACCAGCCTGTCAACCCTAAGCAATCAAAAGAAAAAGCTCCTTTTGGAACAAAATGTTGTCTTCTGCAAGCAGATATGTGAGGACAAGCAAGTTCTTAAGAGTATTGGGCTTGATAATCATACCATGAACAAGGTCTTTGAGGAAGCCATGGATATATGTAATGTTAAAAATAATTCAGTGAAAAGATGAATGATTCCAATAATAACCACATAGAAAAAAGTACAACCATCATTATTTACTGTAAGGAATGGTGTGAATATTTAAAAAACGTAGTTAATCTTCTGTGGGAGCAACAACAAAATTTCACATTTATTGATCTTCGGTTTGATACATTAAAAGCTAACGAGTTGATATCAAAGCTGGGTAATCCGCTGATTTTACCCATACTAGAGATCAATGGTGTCTATTATGAAAAACCATCGTTTGCAGAGGTCACAAATCAGCTTGAGTTAACCCACTGGAGACAAAAAGTCGACCAAACTTACTATGGTAAAGAACCATCCGGGGACAATACTTATTAAAACGGATCGACAGATAGATGAATGAATCCCGATTTTTTTAAGGGTAATCAACCTCATTGGACTTTTCTTATGGATAAGCTGGTAAGATAAAAAATCAAAGCCGGCAGAATCATAAATTGCAATACGGGAGATAGGCCGACTTCTACGTAAGGTAGCAGCGGCATTGCATCAGAGTAGCTCCAGCTCCCGGCGGCAAGATGTCTGAGTTCGCCCAAAATGGCCCCTATCCCACCTATAAGAACCAAAGAGATCACGTTATGGATGGTCACTCTGCCCGGCCAATACGGATCTTTATAGAACAGGCTAAAGGCAAAATAAAGAAGCAGTACCATCAACATATCGGCTACGGATGCCAATGCACAAAAGGAAATATGATTTAAATCATAGACGTAGCCCGAATAAAGCGGTCCCTGGGCAATCTCCCACACAAGGTTAAGCAAAAAAGCCAGGCCGCTGATTTTTAATATGAGTTTGTTGAAGACATTTTTCTCTGAGACTTTTCTTGAATAATAGATATAACAGGCTGTAATAATGAGCAATACTATCACCGGAATAATAAACTGAGTGAGCTTTAATTCTGTCATTTTATACCCTTTCTTGATTATGGATTTGTGCTTTTAGTGTAGTGTATATTCTACATACGCAATGGTTATCTCACATCTGAATGTATCAAGAGACATAAACTTCTTTATTTGGTTTAAGCTTTATTTAAGGCGCTTACATCTATCTTATAAATAATAGCTTAAATAACCGAACACGATATTTTCAGTTAAATAAAAATTACAAAACCATGTTTTACAATCATCATTTTTTCGGCATGCATTGGATCTGGTGGATTGTGATCTCTATAGGACTCCTTTTGGTTTTTTTGGATTTGATTCCATATTGGCGCGATAGTGATAACCGGGAAGACGCAATGGATATATTGACTAAGAGGTTTGCCCGTGGAGAGATAGAACGCGAAGAGTTTGAGGAGCGTAAGAAAGTTTTAAAACTAAACAAGTAAAATTAAAAAATACAACAATGGAAAAGATCAAAATAGCCGTAAACGGATATGGCGTCATCGGAAAACGGGTGGCGGAAGCAGTAACCTTGCAAGAAGATATGGAACTGGTGGGCATCGGTGATGTAGCTGCCGACTGGAGAATTAAAGCCGCAGCCGCCAAAGGGTATCCGATATTTGCCAATACGGACGAAGGCCGCAAAGCGATGGTCAATCAGAATATCTCGGTGACCGGAGGCCTGGATGATTTGCTGGAGGCCGCTGATGTGGTGGTGGATTGTGCTCCGAAAAAATTCGGCGCGCAAAATGCCGAACGGTATAAAACGGCAGGTGTGAAGTTTATCGTGCAGGGCGGGGAAAAGCATGAGACGACCGGGCATTCCTTCAGCGCGGAAAATAATTATGCCTCTGCTTTAAATCGGGAAAGTACCCGCGTGGTCTCCTGCAACACCACCTCTATCGTACGGACCCTCAGCGCATTAAAACGAGCGGGATTACTGAATAAAGCACGTGGCACGCTGTTGCGCCGAGCCACCGACCCATGGGAAAGCCACAAAAACGGTATCATGAATACAATGGTTCCTGAACCGGAAATTCCCAGTCACCAGGGCCCGGATGCCCAGAGCGTAGATCCCGAACTGGATGTGGTAACTGCCGCCGTAAAAGTACCCCAAACACTTTCCCATATGCATTACTGGACCGTGCAATTGACCAAAGAAGTATCTAAGGAGGACGTGCTGAAGGCTTTTAGTACCTCAATGCGAACCGCATTTATCAATATGAGCGATGATCTTTCGGCCAATAATGCCGTCAAGGAACTTATGCTGGATCTGGGTCGTCCCCATGGGGATATGTACGAAGTGGCCATCTGGGAGGATATGCTCAAAGTGGAAGGTGACGAGCTATACTACGCCTACCTGGTCGATAACCAGGCGATTGTGATTCCTGAAACCATCGACGCCATCCGAGCGCTGACCGGCATCGAATCGGACCCCAAAAAATCGATTGATAAAACAAACCGTTCGCTGGGCGTTACGCAACGGTTCATTTAGTAAGGTTTGGTTTCATTATTAAGAGGGCTTAGTAAAAATTTCAAACAATACGGAATTGTTACATGGAAAGAGGATTTGAACATTCAGGTGCCTGGATTATAGCGCTTTTTGTGATCGTTATTGCGTCCTGGCTTTTATACAAATATCTGGCACCCAAAACATGGCGGGAATGGATGGGAGCCGGATTGATTCAGGGCTTCATCATCGCACTGTATGCAGAGATGTACGGCTTCCCGCTTACCATTTATCTGATGGTCCGGTTCCTGGGATTGGATAGTGGTAGTGGTGATCTAAACGCCAACCTTTGGTCTACTTTAGTGGGCGTTGGTGAAGCGGGTATGATGATCTCGATGATCGTGGGTTATATCCTTCTTTTTGGTGGATTTGGCATTTTTATCCAGGGCTGGCGGCAGCTGTATCACGCCAAACAGGAAAACAGGCTGGCCACCGACGGACTGTACAGCCTGGTCAGGCATCCCCAATACACCGGGTTGTTTATCGGGCTTTTTGGAGAGGGGGTCATTCACTGGCCGACTATATTTTCCGTTGGCCTGTTCCCGGTCATCGTTATCGCTTATGTCCTGCTTGCCAAAAGGGAAGAGAAGAAAGTGATCGAGGAGTTTGGAGAAGAGTATCTCCAGTACAAGCAGAACGTCCCGGCCTTCCTTCCGGTGAAAGGCAAATGGAAACAGTTTCTGCAACGGTCACCCAGCGGTTCTTCAGACAACCCAGACTAATCGATTCAATTCGAGAGAATGGATTCAAAATACAACAAATAACATAGTTTTGACTGACAGGTGTAAAGCGAATAGGATGTGGTACTTAACAGATTATAACCTTCAATATGATCCCCATCCCTCCAACGGGATAGCGCTTGACCGGCTTTATCCTGGATTTTATTCAAAACGAAATTTTTTAATACAAAACATATCTAATCCATGAATAACCAAACAGATAGTAGCCCTGATAAAAAAAACGAAACCACAATAATTATATATTGCAAGGAGTGGTGCGACTACCTCCGCAAACTGGTCAATCTGCTTAGGGAAGAGAAATGGTCGTTTACATTTTTCGATCTACGATTCGATTCCAAAAAAGAAAAAGAACTGGTGGCTGGACTTGGCAATCCCCTGATCTTGCCTATTCTCGATATCAACGGCACCTATTACGAAAAACCGTCTTTGTCAAAAGTTGATGAAACTCTTGATCTGATCCGCTGGAGACAACAGGTTGATCAAATATACTATGGTACAAAATCACCCGGAGATCATTAATCATGAAACCTGAGCCGTTTTATACTCTTTCTTCACAACCACCTGATTCTGTCAACAAATCTAAAATAAAAAAGGAAACCAAGGCCCTCAAAAAAAGATTGACCGAGTTGCAAAATGTGTTTTATGCCGATGGTCAACATGCCCTGCTGGCAATTTTCCAGGGAGTGGATGCTTCCGGCAAAGACGGAACGGTCAGAAATGTATTTTCGGGAGTTAACCCTGCCGGGTGCCATGTTAAATCATGGAAGGTTCCTTCGAAGGAAGAACAGCAGTATGATTTTCTTTGGCGCATTCACAAACACGTGCCGCCCAAAGGAATGATCCATATTTTTAACCGTTCGCACTACGAGGATATTATTGTGTCGCATGTTAAAAACCTGGTGCCTGTAGAACAGCTTCGAAAGCGTTATGACTCTATCAACGCATTCGAGCACCTGCTGAAAGAGGAGAACAACACGGTTGTCCTTAAATTTTATCTCCATATTTCCAAAGAAGAGCAGATAAAGCGGCTCAATCAACGACTGGAAGATCCGCGAAAACGATGGAAATACGATCCCGGCGATTTTGTTGCCCACAGCCATTGGGACAACTACATGCAGGCCTACCGGGAAGTTTTTGAACAATGCTGCGAGGCGGCCGACTGGCACGTGGTGCCTGCCGACCAAAAATGGTACCGGAATTTTATGGTGATCAAGAAGATAGTTGAAAGACTGGATCAACTGAATCTGGCCTATCCTTCACACATCAAAGAAAGATAGTCTGTTTATGCAGTACTTTACTTTAAGACAGACTTGGTCTTCACATCTCCCCGGAGATTTCCAATCTGAAGTATAAACAGAAAAAAACGCCCATTGTTAAAATGGTCCTGTACTAATTTCAGATGTACGCCTCTTAATAGGTGACAAATCAGAAAAGGCAGATGAAGTAACTAAATACACCATAAACCAAACCCTTTTGAATTGAACATGCTGGTATATAGATATATAGACTATTTTGCCAGATCAGTTAAAAAAGTAAGCAATAATCAGACAGAATCACCGGGGAAAATTGTAATAATGTGATTCTTTTAAGTCGGCTTTAAGGGGAGCAACTCTATACTTGTTAATATCACTCTTTAATTGCTTAATGAAGCTTTAAGTTTGAAATGAATAAAAAAGAAATTGGAATCCTGCTTTTCTGTCTATTTCTGGTAATGATCGGCTACGGACTGACACTGCCCATTCTTCCGTTTTTGGTGGAACAATCAGCGCGTTCGAATGAACTGTTCAATCTTTCCCCGGCTATCCATGTAGGATTGATGACCGGGATTTTCCCGCTGATGCAGTTTATTGCTGCTCCTCTTTGGGGCCGGTGGTCCGACCGCATCGGGCGGTCCCCCGTGCTGGCCGCGGGCATGGGTGGCTATGCCTTCTCCCTGATCCTGTTTGGCTGGACAGATGACTTAGTTCTATTATATGTACTCCGGGTGGCAGGAGGACTTTTTTCGGCCTCGGTATTGCCCACGGTCAACTCCTGGGTTACGGATCTCAGTCCGGTTAAAGACAGGGGCAAAGTGTTGGCGTGGACGGGTGGAGGGGCCAGCCTTGGGGTTATCTTCGGTCCGGTCCTGAGTTCTTTCTTTATGGATGTTGATTGGTTTAACGGATGGTCCTGGAAGCTGCTGGCCGCAAACGCCTATACGGTGCCCTTTTTGATTGCCGGTGGGTTTTCACTCTTGGCTCTGGTGGCTGTGGTATTCTGGTTATCCGATGTATCATCTCAGAGTGGAAGCAGTGGCTGTCAACAGAGTAATATTGGTTTTTTAAGCATTATGAAGGGAAAGATGCTCCCAATACTCATTTACGCCCTGATTGCACAGGGAGCACTCTCCATGTTCGAAACCACCTACGCCCTGCACGCACAGCAGATCCTGGGGTACAGCGTTTTGGAAATGGGATTTATTTTTATGGCCTGTGCACTCGGGATGAGTATCAGTCAGATCGGGCTAACCGGCTCTCTGATCGACCGCTGGGGAGAGGAGCGGCTATTGCCCGTTGGATATCTGCTGGTAGGGCTGGCTCTTTTCCTTTTGATGTTTGCCAATGCTTTTGCCCTCATTATTATGGTGGTCAGCATTCTGGCGTTGGGCATGGCGTTGGTTACACCGGGCCTGGCTTCGCTGACGAGTAAAATAAGTGACAGCCGGGTCGTTGAGCGGATGGGACTGCTGGCATCCATCAGCAGCTTGGGGCTTGCCGCTGGTTCGTTCCTGGGAGCTGGGCTGTATTCGCTGAATATTCATTTGCCATATTTTTTGTTTTCAATCTTGGTGTTGATGGTACCGGGTTATATGTTGCGGATGTTTCTAAATATCAAAATGAATCAATGAATCTTAGAATAGCCAGAAGTAAACAACATGTAAAGTACAGACGGTTTGTAGCTATTCTTATGATGACGGGATTTTTATTTTTGTCGACATATCCCGGCACTATTGCAGCACAGCAAGCGCAAAAGATGCTGCTCTTTGAAATCGACGGCAACCGGTATGAAAAGCGTAATTTTAACAAACAAGGTGAGTTGCAATCTGTTCAAAAACTTATTATTGGCTCCATCGAGGAAAAAGAGAATATCTACCAACTTCCTGTAGAACTGTATTCGTATAATGCCAAAGGAGAGCCTCAGGACAGTACAAAAACAATCTATACCTGCCGCCCGGATGAACAGCAAGTACTGTTAAATATTTTCCCCTTTACAGATTACGGACAAGGCAGCGAAATCAAAGTCAACCTGTTGGATACGAACGCTTTTTACCCAACAGCTCCCAAGCCCGGCTGGGAGATGGAACCTATTGAATTTACCTTGAATATTGATAAAGGATTAGTGGGTTTCCTGGGAGGAAAAAGCAAAATATCTATCAAAGACCGACAGGTGGTATCTAGCGATACCCTACAGTCCTGGCAGTATCAAATTAATTCAGAAGTTGATCTTGGAGTGTATGTAATGGGCATTAAGATGAAAGGATTCGGTTACCGTGTTATTGAGATTCTTGACAAGAGCCAGGGCATTATCTGGCAAAAATTTATCAGCAGAGATGATGGCAGCTATTTTGTGATACAGCTGGTTTGAAAACTTCTTTTAGCGAAAAAAAACATCAAGTTTTTCCACCTCTTACTACCCAGAATTAACAGCCAAAATCCAGCTATCCTGAATTTCTATCTTCGCATTTTCAGATCAAATTTTACAGTCTTTTTTGTCTGATTTAAGCTTGTTTTAAGGATAGAGGCACTATCATTAAGGAAGAACTTGTATATAAACTGTCATTCTAACCAACACTACGAACTTGAATACAGGATACATCAGGAAAAAAAATAATAACATCATTAACTGACATCATTATGAAACTAAGCATCAAACATATCACTTTTGGGATCATCGCATTCTTTTTGAGTGTGGGAAATGTTTTTGGGCAATTTACGCGAGACCTGCAATATTTCACATATCCCGATCAGCGGGGACTTAATCAGTTCGAGGCTCCTTTTGAAACGGATATAGAATTTAATGGTATAAACATTCGGGTCGGAGGGGCAAATACGCTACAGTTCCAGGGGCTGCGACACGATAATACAGCAGGCAATCTATCCGATTTAGAATCGAATTTTAACTTGGCCACTTCCAACCTGGATCTGGATGTGGCTCTGGCCAGCGGCGTGCGTATGCACCTGCGTACTTATCTATCATCGCAAAACCATAATGAAGCGTATGTTAAAGGAGGCTACCTGCAAGTGGACCGGCTGGATTTTATCAGTGAAGACTTCCTCTCCGGACTGATGGACAAAGTACGCTTTAAAGTGGGCCACATGGAATTAAACTATGGCGACAATCACTTCCGAAGATCCGACAATGCCCAAGCCATTTTCAACCCCTTTGTAGGCAACTACATTATGGATTCGTTTACCACTGAAGTGGCCGGCGAGGTGTATTACTACAATGAAGGCCTGCTGGCTATGTTCGGAGTAAGCAACGGCAAACTGAACCAAAGTGTGACAGACGCCGCCGAGGATGACTTTAAAACCAAAGCCACCGTTTATGGAAAACTCGGCTACGACAAACAAGTAAATGACGATCTGCGCGTGCGGCTGACCGGTTCCATCCTTAATATTTCACAGTCGGCTTCTATTTACATCTATTCAGGTGACCGGGCCGGTTCACGATATTACGATGTTATAACCCCGGGCAACTTCCGCGCGGGCCGCTTTGCCCCAAGCTTTACTCCGGGCTTCGGCCAGCCCGCAGCCCCAGGCGAAATGACGGCCTTCATGATCAACCCCTTCATCAAATACCAGGGTCTGGAATTCTACGGGGTCTATGAAAATGCGTCCGGCAAAATCAAATCTGCCGATGACCGACGCAACTTTAACCAGTATGGAGCCGAACTGTTGTATCGATTTGGTGCCGGTGAAGACCTCTATATTGGTGGACGTTATAACCTGGTGGATGGCGAAATGACCAGTGGTGACATTGAAATCGATCGCTTCAACATTGGCGGCGGCTGGTTCCTCACCAAAAACGTGCTGGCCAAGCTGGAGTATGTAACTCAGAACTATGACGGAGAAGGTTATGCCGGTTCGCCTTATGACGGTGCTGAATTTAACGGCGTAATGATGGAAGCTGTCATCAGTTTTTAAAAAATAGCTTGTAATCCCAATCATTTATGGCGCAGTGATAAACTGCGCCATATCTTCACAAAAATTATGAAACTGTCTGAATCCAACCTACTGCTAAACTTTAATCTGGAAGCACTCTCTGTCTTTGTAATTTCCTTAATACCTCAGCGGACAAGATACTCTCGAGAACATTCCCTTTTACACTTATCAAGCCGATAGCAAGTTTGCCATTTTCTTTTTTTAAATAGCGGGAGAACATAAAACTTCATAACTATAGTATGAAAAATAATGCCCAACAAACCGAACATACCCGAAAACGCTATAACGCCACATCGGTTGTGTATGACTTCATGGAATGGCCGATTGAGCGAATATGGTACAACAGATGGCGCAAAATGATTTGGGACCAAGTAAAAGGGCAAAAGGTGCTTGAAATCGGAGTCGGAACCGGCAAGAACCTGCCATACTATTCAGAGCATCTGCAAATTACTGCCATTGATCTGTCGCCCGGAATGTTAAAGCGTGCCAGGAAAAAACTTACAAAGCAAGAGGGGCAACATGTTGTTTTTAAAGAGATGGATACTCAAAACCTGGAATTCGATAATGATTCCTTCGATGAAGTGATGGCAACATTTGCATTCTGTTCCGTTCCCGATCCGGTTTTAGGTCTGAAAGAAGCCCTTCGGGTTACAAAGCCCAGTGGAAAGCTTCATCTTCTGGAGCACATGCGTAGCCGAAATTCTGGTTTAGCTTCTGTGATGGATAAACTGGATAATCTCATTCACTGGCTTATCGGAGTCCATATAGCCAGGGAAACGGTCGCGAATGTTGAAAATGCCGGATGGAATGTAGTGGATGTAAAGGATTTAGAACCGAGTGGTATTTTTAGAATGATAGAAGCAGAAAAACCATACTGATTATGTGTTTGTTTCGACCAGAGGTAATTCAATAACAAACGTACTTCCTTTTCCAACTCCTTCACTGTACGCGCGAATCCGGCCGTTATATAATTCAACGATTGCTTTGACAAGTGGTAATCCCAAACCACTTCCTGATTGTTCCTGAACGTTCGATTCGTTCGAACGGAAAAACCTCTCAAACAAGTGTTTTCTGGTCTCTTCGTCAAAACCAATTCCAGTGTCACTCAAGTGGATAACCGCTTTACCGCTGCTTTGCTGCAGTTCTAATTTTATCTCTCCGCCCTGCGGTGTGTATTTTATCGCATTTTGAAGCAGATTATTGAGTACCTCTTCGAGATAAGCTTCATGTGCACGTACCTGCAAATCTGAATCAATCTGCGTTTTAATGTCAAGATTCCTGGCTTCCATTTTTTCTTGATGTTTAATAACGACCGCTTCAGTGATGCGGCTGATGTTCACAATATCCGGCTTCGGGCGATGTACCGACTCAACTCTTGAAAGTTGCAGCAGAAGGTGAACCATTTCGCTCATCTTTCTTACTTCCGTCAACATGCGCTCAATGGTTTCCTGGTAATCCTGTTTGGATCGCGGTTTACGGAGCATGATCTCTGCATCACTGCGCATGGATGAAAGCGGCGTCATAAGTTCGTGTGCCGCATCTGAAGTGAATCTTTTTTCACGCTCAAAACCTTTTTGAAGGCGGTTCAGCATGATATTGAAGGTCTCAGCCAGGTCGGTTAACTCATCTTTAACCTGGTAGTTAACCGGTATTCGTTTATCCAGATCAGTAGCTGTAATAGACTTCGCCGCTTCATTAATGGAAGCCACTGGTGACAACGCTCTTCTGGAGAGCCAATACCCTCCCATAATTGAAAAAACCACGCTTATAGCAATGAGAACCAATAAGTACTGTCTGAAGCGACTCAGTTCTTCGTGCAGCGTCCACTCAAAACCGGTGACCTCCAGCCAGCCGCAGAACTCATTATTCTCATTCATGATCGGATAAAAAAGAGTGCGGGCGGGAAGGTCCTGCCATTGGCTGCTGAAGGAATATTCCACGTGCGTATCCGGTATTTCTGTGTCTAACGGCTGTTTTACCCCTAATAAGTTGGGGCTTTCATAGATCAGGCTGTCTTCCTCGTTATAGAGCCGAACATAGGTTCCATATTCGATTCCGCTTTCAAGTGCGGCGTTCCTGCTGTAGCCGGTCAGGTCAATCGAGAGTGAATCGTTGCTGGTATGGATATAGGAGAGAAGCTGCTCGGCCTCAAACCGAAGGTGACGATCATAGTTATGATGGATGGACTGGTGGAAGCTCTCGTACAAAAAATAACCAAACAAACTAAGCATGATGAAGAGGCTTAATCCATACCAAAAAGCAAGCCTTTTGGAAATCGAGAATCTGTCGAAATAGGTTGTAATGCCTGCCACTATTTTACTCTTCAATCTTAATTAAACGGCTATTTAAGCGATACCCCGCTCCACGAATTGTTTCGACAATTTTTGATGTATCTTTTAATAAAATCTCATCACATTCTTTGAATGATTCAGCCAGTTTTTGACGAAGTGTGGAGAGAGTGGCTTCGATAGTGTTATCACTTACATAATAAGCGGACCCCCAGACCCTTTCGGCAATTTGTGTTTTTGAAAAAACATTTTCTGGATTGTTGAGGAAGAGCTCTAAAAGAATAAATTCCTTTGGCCTTAACATAAGTTCATACCCGCAAATTTGTACTTTGTGTTTACGGGCATCCAGTTCAATTGGGCCTACTGAAAGGATTTCAGTTTGTGTCATTTCTGAAGAACGACGTCCAAGCGCACGAATTCTGGCCAAAAGTTCATCAAAAGAGAAGGGTTTGCCCATATAATCATCGGCTCCCGCATCCAAACCAGACACTTTGTGATCCAGATCTCCCAGTGCCGTGAGCATTAATACCGGGAAAGATCGGCCCTCTTTTCGCCAGCTTTCCAAAATTTGTTTACCGTCGCGATGTGGTAACCGCCAGTCCAGTATCACCATATCGTAATCATTGGCAAAACCGTGCAGTTCTCCTTCCTCCCCATCGTGGGTCATCTCTACCACATGTCCCTCCTCTTCGAGTCCGCGTTTTAAGGAGTTTGCAAGTTGTTTTTCGTCTTCAACCAATAAGATCCACATAATAGCTGACAATTCATTATCGATTAATCAAATCTACTTTAGCCTAAGATAAGGTTCACATCTCAATAATGTTTTAAGCTTGATTTAAGGTTGATATGATATCTTATAATGAGAGCTTAATGATTAAAAATCTACAATATGAAAATCTCTACACTGCTTTCCTTAACCCTCTTCACGATGTTAATACTTTCTGGATGCAAATCCTCTACTGAACCTGAAGTTGAAGAGATTGAATCGATATTTCCAATGTATATAGACGAAAACTCAAATGATATTAACGATTTTGTAGAGCAAACAACTCACGATGACGGATTTGGGAAAGCTTCCAGCACTACCACTACTAATTCTTCTGATCCCGGACACTCCTTTGTTGATGAAAACAATGATGGTATTTGTGACTATGCCCAGGATGGAAGCCCAACGTGGCATGGGCCCGGTTTCATTGACGAAAACAACAATGGTATCTGTGACTATTGGGATGAATCCCTTCCGATGCACCAGCGACATGAAGGAATGCGGTTCCATGATGAAAATGATAATCATGTGAATGACTATATGGAGGAAGAAACCCATTGGGGAGAACATGACTTTGTTGATGAAAACCAGGATGGAATTTGTGACCTGGCCCAGAACGGCAGCCCAACATGGCATGGGCCCGGTTTCGTGGATATGAACGGCAATGGCATGAACGATCATTGGGAAGAAGGTGGTCGAGGTCACGGAGGAATGATGGGTGGAGGACATAATTAAATCAAATAAATAAGTAAGATAACGTTGAGAATTTATAGCGGCCGACTACCATGAAAACCCGACTTCCTCTTTTACTTTCTCTAATCATACTTCTGTCAGTTAGCGGATGTATGACTATGGGATGGGGCGGACATTACAATAATAACCGCAGCCAGCCTGCTGAAAATCAGTCAACTCTGATTAAAGAACACCAAACAGAAAATCAGACGATTCGGGCAACATTCCCTTCTATTACAGCAGGCCAGCAGGTTCGTTTTGAACTGGAAACGATCTCTCAGGACACGGCCGGTTCTCCCATAGAATCAACAATCCTGGAAATAAAAAAAACGGGGACCAACGGCTCTACTCTCTCCACTGCCACAATTGTACCCGGCCCAACCTTGAGCGGCCCGGGAGCTTGGATATTCCCTTACAGCTTCCATGAATCGGGACGATATGAAATCGCCTTCAAAATACAGTTTGGCGGCCATAAACAGCCTTCTTCACCTTTGATTATTTCAGATTTCCGGCAGGTTTCTGAACCCACTGCTGCATACAATGGTTTTACCCCCCTCCCATGGATTGCCGGCGGAGTCATTATGACCGGATTTATGATCTGGATGATGGCTGACTAAAATATATACCGTCTAAAAATTCTTGTCTTGCTGCATTTAAGCTTGATTTAAGGTTTGTTTTGTAAGTTTTATCTGAATTTTTCAAACAAACTCTTAAGTATTAAAAACAAGAATTTAAACGGTCAAATGAGTGAAAATAAAACTAACGGTATCACCCGCCGCACCTTTCTGCGCTATTCCGCCTCGATGGCTGCCATTGCAGGCGTAAGTTCTATTTTGCCGGGCTACGCCTTGGCGGGCTTCGGCAGTGAGAAACGAGATGTTTTAACCCCCCAAGGACCCGATAATGTCATCGATCTGACCATTGGCAAAATGCCACATATGGTCGATGGAAAGCGAGGAGAAGCCATTGGCATTAACGGCAGCGTCCCTGCCCCTCTTATTCGCCTGAAAGAAGGACAGGACGTGTTGCTTCGTGTTACCAACGAATTAGATGAGCCAACATCCATTCACTGGCATGGCATCCTGCTGCCGTTCCAGATGGATGGTGTCCCGGGGGTCAGCTTTGACGGTATTAAACCGGGAACAACCTTTGAATACCGGTACCCAGTCCGGCAAAGCGGGACTTATTGGTATCACAGTCACTCTGGCCTGCAAGAGCAGCTCGGCCACTACGGACCCATGATTATTGATCCGGCCAGCGAAGATCCGGTAGAGTATGACCGCGAGTATCCGGTGGTACTCTCCGACTGGACCTTTGAAAATCCATACAACGTGCTCGAAAAAAATGTCAAGATGGAGGGGTACTATAATTACCAGCGCCGAGATGTAGGCGAATTCCTTAATGATGTAAAGAAGAAAGGTTTTGGAAGTACCATAAAAGATTACCTCTCATGGGGTCAAATGCGCATGAGTGCCACTGACCTACTCGACATTACCGGGGCCACATATACTTTCTTGATGAACGGTCACGGCCCGGAATCGAACTGGAACCCCCTGTTTAAGAAAGGAGAAAAGGTGCGCCTGCGCTTTATTAACGCCTCTGCAGGAACCACCGCGTTTGATGTGCGCATTCCCGGCCTTGATATGACCGTGGTACAGGCCGATGGCCAAAACGTGAAACCCGTCTCTATCGAGGAATTTCGCATTGGTATTGCAGAAACGTATGATGTGATCGTCGAACCAAAAGATGAAAAGCCATATACCATCTTTGCCGAATCGCTGGACCGCAGCGGTTATGCCCGCGGTACTATAGCGCCCCGCAAAGACATGATGGCGGCAGTACCTGAACTTCGTCCCCGGCCCAAACGCAGCCATAGAGATATGGGTATGATGATGGACATGGACGGAATGGACATGGAAGGTGACAGCATGATGGAGATGGATCATGGGGATATGGATCACGGGAACATGGATCATAGCGACATGAACATGTCCGCCATGAAAGAAACGCCCGTCAAGCACGGTCCTGACAAACACGGACCGGGCGCGGCAGCCATCGCACAAAATCAGTTCAACCGGATGGGCGAACCTGGCATTGGCTTGGGCAACGATGGGCGCAATGTGCTGGTTTATAACGATCTTAAAAGCCTGGAGCCAAATATCGACGAAAGGCCGGCCGAACGTGAAGTTGAACTGCACCTGACCGGCAATATGGAGCGCTACATGTGGTCGTTCGACGGGAAGCAGTTTCACGAGGTGAAGGGACCCATCGAATTCGAACACAACGAACGCCTGCGGCTGACGCTGGTCAACGACACCATGATGGAGCACCCCATTCACCTGCACGGCATGTGGATGGAGATGGAGAACGGCAATGGTATTTATAACCCGCGCAAGCATACATTGCTGTTGCAGCCTGCACAGCGCATATCTGCCCTTGTTACACCGAGAGATAAAGGCCGGTGGGCCTTTCACTGTCACATTCTCTACCACATGGAGCGGGGCATGTTCCGCGTGGTACAGGTAGCCGATGAAGACGGCAATATTTATGGACAAGATTATGCATAAATAAGTCTAACCAAACCTTTACGAACAAATTTTATCTGATATACAAATTTCCATAACAATGACCATGATAAACCGCACAGCAATCTTTATTCTTACTATGTTTGCAATCATTGTATTCACCCAAAGTTCCGTCCTGGCACAAAAAGCCCCGCCATTCAGCAATGACATCATGATGGACAACCACACCTATGTCTTTTTTATGGCCGACCGGTTTGAGTACAATATGAATAGCGGATTAAACCCACTGGTGCTCGACGCCCAGGGCTATATCGGCAAGGACTTGAACAAGTTCTGGTTTAAAGCCGAAGGCGAAGCGCTGACGGCTGAAACCGAGGGTGAAATGGAGTTCCAAGGCTTGTACAGCCGGGCAGTCGGCCCTTACTTCGACGCGCAAGCAGGTATCCGGTATGATGTGGCCTACAACGCCGATGACAGCCAGTCGAGAGGATTTGCCGTAATTGGCCTGCAGGGACTAGCCCCCTACCTGTTTGAAGTGGACGGTGCCCTTTTTGTCAGCGATGCCGGTGATATATCGGCCAGCCTGGAAGCGGAATACGATTTTCCCATCACCCAGCGTCTTTGGGGACAACCACGGCTTGAAACCAGTTTGGCCGTGCAGGAGGTAGAAAAGTGGGGCATCGGTTCCGGCTTTAACAATGTGCAGCTAGGCTTTCGGTTACGATATGAAATCGAGCGTGAATTTGCGCCCTATATCGGTATCTCCTGGAACCGCAAACTGGGTCAAACCGCCGATTTTACACGACTTGAAGGAGGAGAAGCAAGTGTATTCGGACTTATAGGCGGGGTTCGTATGTGGTTTTAGAAAATATTATCATGAGTAACTATTTAACAGAAACACAAAACAAGAGAATCCAATGCATGACTTTCAATTCTTTGGAGGGGGCTGGATGATGTTTTTCTGGTGGTTTTTAATTATCGCACTGGTAATCATTGTTGTTCGGTCTCTGATGAACACCAATCAAAACCGGCAAAGTAAAGAGACACCCATGGACATTCTGAAACGTAGGTATGCCGATGGTGAAATTGATGAGGAAGAATTCAAGAGGCGAAAAAAAGAGTTGCTTAAATAAAAGGGTATGGACCGAAAAACATTTTTAAAAACTGCCGGAGCCGGTGCAGGTTATATGTTAACTCCATCTGTGATAACCTCTTGCGTGAATGACGGAATAAGCAGTTCTGATTTGTACCAAAATCCGCTTCAGCTGCCCGGAGGATTGGATAGTGACATACTTCAGGCAGCTCCTAGTAACCTTATGATTGCAGGCAAATATTCCTTAGACGGCCTGCGGTTTAACGAAAGTCTGCCCGGCCCAACGATCCGCAAGAGACGCGGAGAGCATTTCCAGATCCAATTCCAAAATGATATTGGCCAGGAAAGTATTATCCACTGGCACGGAATGATCGTGCCGCCTGAGATGGACGGCCATCCAAAGGATGTCATTTCCGATGGCAGTTATTCTTACGACTTCCAGATCAATCAGCGGGCCGGCACCTATTGGTACCATCCCCATCCACACAGAATTACCGGTCCGCAGGTATACCGGGGATTAGCCGGATTTTTTATTGTGACGGATGAAGAGGAAGAAGTCCTGAATTTGCCGTCCGGAGAATACGAACTGCCGCTGGTCATTCAGGATCGAAAAATCGACGACTCGGGCAATATCTATTACGACCCTTCTATGCCGGAACGCATGATGACCGGCTACCTGGGGGATCATATGTTGATCAACGGCGTGCCCAATCCATATCATGAAGTTCATCCTCGCACCTACCGGCTGAGGTTGATCAACGGCTCAAATGCGCGTATTTATAACATCGCTTTCCGCAGCCGAACTCCGTTTACCGTCATCGGCACCGATGGCGGACTCCTGCCTCAGCCTGTTCAAACTACGGAACTTTTGCTAGCTCCCGGAGAACGTGCTGATATACTGGTGGATTTCTCTGATGGATTTTCCGGCAACTCTGCTGAATTAGTCAGCAAAGAATTCTCAGTTCCTTCCAACGGTGGAATGATGGGGAATATGTCTCAAATGATGGGCGGAGCAGGCCCGGAACAGGGCTCTGAATTTCCACTCATGGAATTTCGCATAAATTGTGACAGTAGCTCATCATCAACCGTCGATTTGCCTCCACAGCTCTCTGAGTCCAACTTCCCGGCTGAGGAAAGCGCAGTACGCACCCGAAGAATTGAGCTCGACATGGAGATGATGACCGGCCACACCATCAATGGTCGACTGTTTGAAATGCTCCGTGTAGACGAGCAGATAAACCAGGGAGATACCGAGATTTGGGAGTTCATCAACAATTCCGCGGTTCCTCATCCCATGCATATCCATGCGGTGCAATTCAAAGTACTAAGCCGTAGCGGAAGCCGTGGCCTTCTGCCCACCGAAACCGGGTGGAAAGATACCGTTCTGGTCATGCCGGGGGAACGAGTCCGGGTTATTATGACCTTCAGTGCTGAAGAGGGCCTCTATGTATTTCACTGCCATAATCTCGAACACGAAGATGCAGGAATGATGGCGAATCTCGAGATTGTTTAATGAAACAAAACCGACCCCTGCATATCATTTTCTGGGCTTTCCTTCTGCATACGCTTTGGGAGTTTACGCAATGCCTGTTTTTGTATGATATGTGGGATTGGCCCTTTTGGAAAGCAACAATCTGGATGTGGGCAGCAATTTTCGGTGACATTCTTATTGTTCTGGGGCTCTGGAAGCTGGCTTTAGCGCTGATCCCTTCCAGGCAATTTAAACCCGTAAACTTCAAAGATTATGCACTCTTGATAGGCGTTAGTTTTCCAATTAGCATTTTCCTGGAGTGGATGGCAAAAGCACTGGATCTGTGGGAATATTCTTCGAACATGGCGGTCATTGAATTGTTGAATTATCAAGTGGGCCTGTCTCCGATTTTTCAGATCACCTTTTTACCGGCACTCAGCATTTATCTTGCTGAAAAGAGCAAAAAAATGTCAACTCATCAGTCAAAATAACACTCAATATGGAATTCATTAATCTTTACGGCGAATCAGCCAAAACAGCCTTGGGGTTTTTCTGGAAATCGGGGTGGGCATTTGTGTTGGGTTACTTTGTTTCCGGTATGATCCAGGCTTTTGTACCAAAAGGCAAACTCACACAACACATGGGCGAGGCTGATATCAAAAGCATTTCACTGTCTACTTTTTTTGGCGCAGCCTCTTCTTCTTGTTCTTTTGCAGCTTTGGCAGCAGCCCGCGCACTTATCAAAAAAGGAGCTCATTTCATTGCCGGGGTGGCTTTCATGTTTGCATCCACGAACCTGGTCATTGAACTGGGAATCCTGATTCTCATCTTTTTGGGATGGCAGTTTCTGGCGGCCGAAATCGTAGGCGGCCTGATCCTGATAGCCATCAGTTCGGTTCTCATCAAATTAACCTATCCAAAAAGCTGGCTTGAAGCAGCCCGGGATAAGGTAGAGAGCGAGGGAGATGATCTGGAAGAAGATTTCGACTGGAAAAAGCGGATCAAGAGCAAAGAGGGATGGCGGCTGGTTGGCCATAAGTTCGTAAACGACTGGAAGATGGCCTGGGAAGATATTTTGATCGGATTCACCATCGCCGGGTTCGTGGCTGTTCTTGTGCCAGAATCGTTCTGGACCACCCTGTTTCTCGTTGGCGCAGAAGGTGTTCCGGGCTGGCTTGTCGCCATCGAAAATGCCATGATTGCTCCATTCGTGGCCGCGCTGACGTTTATCGGGTCGATGGGAAACATTCCTCTTGCCACCGTCCTAAACAGCAACGGTGTTCTTTTTGCCGGAATCATGGGATTTATCTACTCCGACCTGATGGTACCGCCGCTGGTTCACATCAACGCTAAATACTACGGCTGGAGAGTGGCTCTCTATATCGCCGGCGTAATGTTCGTGAGCATTGTTTTTACAGCACTGATTCTTAACGGCCTTTTCACTCTGCTTGATATTGTACCTGAAAGCCGCCGCACCGTATCAAATATTACCCAGTTCAAGATCGATTACACCTTCTGGATGAACCTGGTCTTCGTCTGGATTGCCGGCTGGCTGATCTGGCAGAACAAAGCCTATCTCAAAAATCACAGCATGAAGATGATGGAGATGGAGGGTGGCGGTAAAATCAAAAAAGTAGCTGTTACGATCTTCATCATCATCAATGTGCTCGGCCTGGCGGCATTCGCTTACACACAACTCTTATCCTAAACCAAAACCAACAAACATAATGGAAAATAACAACTCAAAATCTGGCAGTTATTCACGATTTATTGCAATGATCGCAACGGCAATCGTTGCCATGTTCTTTTTGATGTATCTGAATTCGTACCAGCTTCTGGATCATGCGTGGTTCAGTGAAACCCGGATGTATATGACGTTGATTATGGGCGGCAGTATGATCATCATCATGCTGGCCTTCATGCTGCAGATGTACAAAAGCAGTAAGGCAAATATCGCCCTTTTCTCACTGGGCGCTCTTATGCTTCTCGGTTCACTTTGGCTGGTGCGAAGTCAGGCAACCGTTGACGGCGTTGACTACATGGAGGGGATGATCCCACACCACTCTATTGCGATTCTCACCAGTGAACGCGCTAAAATTGTTGATCCAAGAGTTCGCGAACTCGCCGACGAAATTATTAAGGCACAAAGAAGGGAAATTAAAGAGATGGAGTGGCTGATCGATGATATCCGCGAAAACGGATTCGCCACCACTCAAGCGGTGGCAGAGGACCGGCCGGTACCCGACTTTATGGGAACTCTGGAATAGTATATATGGCATCTGAAATGTATCTCGCGCTTGGCGTTCTTTTAATTATAGCAATCGCCGGTGATTTCTTTTACACGACCGTTTCATTTAATGGTGCGGGGATATTATCTAGGACTATATCCACGTCAATCGCAGCTATATTTCTATGGGTGAATAGAAAAACTGATAGTCGTGTCTTATTTAAATTTTCCGGCATGACCCATATTCTGGCATTGGTAATTGCATGGATTGGACTTCTTTGGTTGGGCCTGTTTCTATTATTAATGAGCGACCCAAGCTCAGTTCTTCACGCTCCATCTCAAACAGCAGCCAGTGCTGCCAATAAATTCTACTTCAGCGGATATGTTTTATCTACGTTGGGCAATGGGCAATATATACCAAATGGCAAAAGTTGGCAGGTTATAGTCGCTGCCTTCTCGTTTGCCGGGTTCATCTTTATTACTACAGCAATGACTTACCTGATGAACCTCACTTCAGCGGTTATTCATAAGCGGGAACTGAGTCTGTTTATTTCCAATTTAGGTGAAACACCAGAAGAGATTCTTTCCAACAGCTATAACGGAACAAACTTTAAACGGTTAACCAGATTAGCCCCTGATCTTCAGCAGATGATCAATAAACACAGTCAAAATCATTATGCCCACCCCGGTGTTCATTACTTTTATAGTATCCCGCGTGATGAATCACTTTCAGTTAATCTCACAAATCTTGATGAAGCTATAACCCTTCTCGAAACACGAGTTAAAAACGAAACATTAATAGATGAGGATTTGCGTCCTCTTCGCAATGCCATTGACAAATTTCTACATACCATTCAAAATCATTTCATCAAAACACCAGACCTTGAGATAGAATGTAAACCTGATTTTCAGCATTTAAAACAATCGGGGATATCTATAGATAACGAGCTGTTTAAGGAAAACAGAACCAACAAAAGACGAATACTCCTGTCTGGATTACTACAAAGCAGTGGCTGGAGTTGGAAAGATATTTACAAACAAGGCCAGAATAAAAAACAAACCAATAAAAACTAAATCACAACATTATGGAACTCATCCCCGAATATACACCCAATGGTTGTGCATTTTCCCATTGCACTTTTAGCTACGGCTATCTTTTTTGACTTTATCTCGTTCTTCCTGCCAAAAGAAAAAAATGGTGGACTGAAGAGGCCACTGCCTTTTTACGTGGGGTCGAATCCGAATCGGCCATCATCGTTTGTACCAGATATGTGCAATCGAATGTCTTGCGGTTTAAGCTTAATTTAAGATACCATTTTTATATTAAGCGTGTATAATTCTGAATAGATCTGGGATATACTTTTTTAAAACGGAATAGTTACTAAACATAGACCATGAAGGTGGTTGACATGTTTGAACATGATAATGAAGCCGATAATGCCCTTGAAGAACTTTTCCGAGAAAAATTGCAGGAGTGCCATATTGACTACCGCAAAGAGGACTGGTTGAGGCTCAAGAAAAGACTTGATCTCCTGTTTGTAGGCCCTGAGCGGAACAACTAATGGTAGATCGCTAAACAGATGACAGTCCAACAGACATAGGAAAGGACACCTCTGGCGGGAATCCACAAACCGGAAATGGAGGCAGCTATTTAATAAAAGCTTCAGTGCTTGAACTTGATATGTAACTCCTTCCTATTTCATCGCACCACCCGCTTATGTCAAAGCCCATACTATAAACTATAGCGTGATATGTTATCAGCCACTTGGTTTAAGCTTAATTTAAGGTTATATCATTAAATTCTTTCGATTAGGTGGTTGCCTAAGTTATTTTCGGCGCAAATTTTTCTCTTAAATTAAAAAATCAAAGCTTTGATTATGGAACTCATCCCCCAATGGGCACCCAACATACATCCGATGCTTGTTCACTTTCCAATAGCCATCATTTTACTGGCCGTATTGATGGACTTTTTGAACTTCTTTCTGCCGGATAAATGGTGGGATGACTTAAAAACAACCATTCTTTATGGAGTCGGTGCTATTTCAGCCATCATTGCTTACTACACGGGGACACTGGCAGCCGATAGCGTTTTCTTGCCATCCGGAGCACAATCCGTCTTGAATGAACACGCCGATTGGGCGTGGTGGACAGTTTGGTTCTTTGGAATTTATTCCTTGCTTCGCATTTTTGTCCATTGGTACAAAAAGATGGATCAAAAACTTATTAGGATTGGCCTATTTGTGCTTGTATTGCCAGGTGTATTTTTTCTTTATGAAACCGGCGACCATGGCGCTAAAATGGTCTTTGGATACGGAGCCGGTACCGGACAATTGATGAATCAACAGGAGACGACTTCAATCCCCACGGATAGTCTGGATGAAGCCGGATCAACATTCATGGTCAATGAAAATGGCTGGTCATGGGAAATAGGTCCTAATGGTCTAAGTACACTTCTTACCCGATTTCAATGGTTAGAAGGAACTGCTTCTGACCTTCAACCAACCATTGCAACCAACGGTGAAAACCACTTACTTCGCATCTCTGCAGCCTCCTCTTCCAATTTCTTTGTGCAAAAAAACTCGTATCAAAACATACAGGTGGATTATTACCTCGACCTGTCCGATTTCAATGGCGAGATTTCCCTTGTAAATCATGTTCAGGATGTTAATAACTACGATTTTGTTACGCTTTCTTCCGATGGAACCATTTCCCAGGGCCGAGTCAGTGGTGGCAATCGCGAAGTATTTGCCGAAGAATCCTACTCAGCCACGGGCATGCTGTTTATTCGTACCGTGGGTAACGGTACTCACTTTCGGGCCTATATCAACAGGGAAATGGCCGTCCACGGGCACGGTGATGCACCAGAAGCCGGGAGCATCGGACTCCAGTTAAATGGAAACGGATCTGTACTTATCGATCAGATTTCGTTAACTCAACTTACCGATCACTAAATACAAATATCTATGAATGGTAAAATTTTCATTCTTACAACCCTCATGTTGCTAACTGGTGTTTACATTTCTTATGGGCAACAATCATCTCCGGAAGAAGCAGTGATCGAAACCCTTGAGGCCTTTCATTTGGCGATTATTGCAAATGACAGCGAAGCAGCAAAAAAGCTTTTGTCGGATTCAGTACAAATCCTGGAAGGAGGAAACATCGAAACAAAACATGAATACCTCTCCCACCATTTCCATTCTGATGGCAGGTTCTTAAGCGCTATCGATCGTAAAATTGATTCTCAAACCATCTCAATGGAGGGGAATGTTGCCTGGATATCAACCCAATCACACTTTTGGGGAAATTTCAATGACCGCGATATCGATTTGAACGGTCTGGAATTGGTTGTTCTCCAAAAGGTTGATGAGAATTGGAAAATCACCGCACTGCACTGGTCTTCAAGCCCAGGGGGTTAATTTACAAAGTCTCTTTCATCCATCTTTTCAAGCCCTGCTGAATAGCATGGCACTTTTTTGAAAGTAATCTGACGTTTTAAGGTTCATTTAAGGGTTCAGGTGTTAGCTTGCCTATAAATAAGATAATAACTTCCTTTTAACTTAATAACAGGTTCGGATCGAAAGATGAAAAAGATGATTACCCGACGAATGTTAGCAGGCCTGTACCTGCTTTTGCTTCTCCCCATTACTATTCAGGCTCAAAATCAGGAATCGGTTTTGATACTTGATCAACTCATCCAAAAAGTGTTGACGCAAAACCCGGAACTCCATTCTTCCTATGAAAGCTGGGAAGCCAGCAAAACCCGAATATCCCAACAAGAGGCACTGCCCGATCCAACTTTGGGACTCAATATGATGAACCTGCCTGTGAACAGTTTTGCCCTCGACCAGGAACCGATGACGGGAAAACAGATCACATTGATGCAGATGTTTCCGTTTCCGGGCAAGCTTGGTCTTAAAGGCAAGATCGCCCAAAGTGATTCAGATATCAGCTTACAGCAATACCAGGAACTTCAAAATCAACTGGTCAAAAAAACCAAGCAAAGTTATTTCGACCTCTTTTATGTATATCAGGCAATTGCTACGGTTGAAAATAACCAGGACCTGTTAAGTGAATTTGTGGAGATTGCCGAAACTCGCTACAGCGTGGGCAACGGATTGCAGCAGGATGTGATGCGAGCCCAGGTAGCTCTCTCCAAAATGATTGACAAGGAACTGAAACTCCGCCAGCAGAGAGAATCCCTCCAGGCACGTATTAACGCACTCATCAATGAACCGGCAGATGCACCGCTTGGACGGCCTGTTGACCCGGGAATAAATAATTTGACAACGGACCTGAATTCCCTGGTTGAGTTAGCAGATACCAGCAGTCCGTTATTGGAAGCATGGAGAACGGTCGTCCAAAGAAGTGACCAAAAAGTGGACCTGGCTTTGAAGGGCCGGTATCCTGACTTTTCCATTGGTTTGGCTTATACCCAACGGGATGAACTCCAAAACGGAATGAAAGGCTATGATTTTGTTTCGGGGATGTTCAATGTCCGCATTCCTCTCTACTTCAATAAAAAACAGGATAAAAAAGTACAGGAGATGCAAATTACCCGGACCTCCATGGAATACCGGTATCAGGATGTGGAAAACTCAATTGAACAGATGCTCCAACAGTCGCTGACGGACCTTGAAAAAAACAGGAGACTGATCGACCTGTATGAAACAGGCATACTTCCACAGGCCGAGGAGTCTCTTGAATCATCATTAGCCGGATATCAAACTGACAAAGTAGATTTTCTTTCCCTGCTCGACAGCGAACTGACTCTCTTTAACCTGCGGCTGGATTATTACCGCATCGTGGCCGACTACCACAAATCTGTAGCTGATCTCGAAGCACTAACCGGTAGTGAACTCTAACCATTTTTAAATCAAAAAAGATAAATGAGGACAATAAAAATGAACGCGAAAAATATAATTCTAATCCTGGCCGGTATCACCATTTTTACCCTGGGTGGGTATTGGCTTGGTACACAATCCGGCTCTTCTTCAACCGAGATGGATCAAAGCTCCGATTCGATGGAGATGAACCAAACCACAGGTTCTGCTGACGGGGTTCAAAAGCAGGGGGAAAGAGAAGTATTGTACTGGCAGGCGCCTATGAATCCCAGTGAGATTTATGATCAACCTGGTCAATCCAGGATGGGCATGGACCTGGTGCCGGTTTATGCCGATGAGGCAGCCAGCTCCGAAGGCATGGTAAAAATCAATCCAGTTGTGATGCAAAATATGAATGTGCGTACCCAACCGGTTGTTCAAAAATCACTTTCAACAACAGTAAGCGCTGTGGGTAAGGTGGAGTATGACGAACAGAAACTATATACCGTAAACACTAAAATTTCCGGATGGATTGAAGAGTTGTTCGTTGATTATACAGGTAAAATGGTGGAGCGGGGTCAGCCGCTTTTTAGCATCTATTCGCCGGAATTGGTCACAACTCAGCGTGAATATTTATTGGCATTAAAGACACGAGACAAGGTCGGGGCAAGCAACTTTCAAACCATTCGCGATGGTGGAAACAGCCTGCTTGATGCTACTCGCAAACGACTGGAATACTGGGATATCCCCGAATCGGAAATAGAGCGGCTGGAACAGACCGGGGAAGTGAAAAAAGCAATTACATTGAAAGCCCCGGCAACAGGTGTTGTGATTCATAAGAATGCGGTGGATGGAGAATTTATCAAGGCCGGTACACCAGCCTATAAGATCGCAGATCTCTCTACAGTCTGGGTACAGACCAGTGTGTACGACTACGAAGTGCCGTGGATTCGCGAAGGACAACCCTCAATAATGGAGCTTTCGTACCAGCCTGGAAAAACCTACGAAGGAACCGTTGCTTATATCTATCCCGACCTAGACCAAAAAACGAGAACCGTTCAGGTACGGCTGGAATTTGAAAATCCGAATCTGGAACTGAAACCGGGTATGTTTGCCAATGTTCAAATTCAAACAAGGCCAAAGCAGAATGTTATTGTGATTCCTAATGAAGCGATCATTCGAACCGGTGAACGGGATATCGTTTTTGTAGCAAAGGGAGAAGGGTCCTTTGAGCCGCGGGAAGTCAACTTAGGTATGGAAGGAGGAGAGCGCAATAATGAAGTTGAAGTTCTATCCGGATTAATGCCTGGTGAACAGATCGTTACCTCTGCGCAATTCCTGTTCGACAGCGAGAGCAGGCTCCAGGAAGCCATTCAAAAGATGCTGCAACAGAAAGATGGCAGCGAAACAGATCCGGAAATGGAAGAGATGGATATGCCCACAGAGGAAATGAATCATGAAACTGAAGCTGAACCGGAAACGATGGATCACTCAGAAATGGACATGTAATAAATATCAGACAGAATAATCAAAGAGAAAAAAACCATAAACCGATTTTGGAGAATTAGAAAATGCTGCAAAAAATAATTGAACTGTCCGTTAACAACCGCTTTATGGTGATTATTGCCAGTATCCTGGTACTGGCAGGCGGAACGTATGTGATGTATCAAACCCCGGTGGACGCTATCCCAGATTTGAGTGATGTTCAAGTGATTGTATTTACAAAATATCCCGGTCAGGCACCACAGGTCGTAGAAGACCAAGTCACCTATCCCCTGACAACAACGATGATGTCAGTGCCCAAATCGAAAGTTGTAAGAGGGTACTCCTTCTTCGGGCTTTCGTTTATCTATATCATTTTTGAGGATAATACTGATATGTATTGGGCACGAAGCCGCGTGCTGGAATATCTCAACACGGCCACAAGCAACCTGCCCGAGGGAGTCACCCCTACACTTGGGCCGGATGCAACGGGTGTCGGCTGGGTTTATGAATATGTTCTGGACGGAGGCGATCAACACAATCTCCAGGAATTGCGCTCCATCCAGGACTGGTTCCTGAAATATGAACTGCTGAGCGTGGAAGGAGTAGCTGAAGTTGCCAGTGTCGGCGGACACGTAAAACAATACCAGGTAGAAGTGGATCCTGATAAACTGTTGGCGTACAATGTTCCTCTTTCTAAAGTGAAGATGGCCATAAAGCGCAGCAATAACGATGTTGGCGGCAGGCTTGTCGAGATGAGCGAAACCGAATTTATGGTACGCGGCAAGGGCTATATTCAAAACGTTGCCGATGTTGAAAATGTGCCCATTGGAACCGACGGTAATGGCACACCTATTCTCGTTAGAAACGTTGCCAATGTACATCTCGGTCCGGATCTGCGACGCGGTGTAGCCGAGTGGAATGGAGAGGGAGAAACGGTTGGCGGCGTGGTCATTATGCGTTTTGGTGAAAATGCGCTGCAGACCATCGACAATGTAAAGGCTAAACTGAAAGAGCTTGAAAGTGGTCTCCCGGAGGGAGTCACCATCAAAACAGCCTACGACCGTTCCAGTCTGATCAAGCGAGCCATTGAATTCCTGGAGCATAAACTCCTGGAGGAAAGTATTGTCGTTGCAATCATTGTGATGATATTCCTTTTGCATTTCCGTAGTTCCCTGGTCGCTATTATCAGTTTGCCAATCGGTATTCTGGCTGCCTTCCTGGTGATGTACTTCCAGGGTATCAATGCCAATATTATGTCGCTGAGCGGGATTGCCATTGCCATTGGAGCCATGGTGGACGCTGCAATCGTTATGGTGGAGAACGCCCATAAACATCTGGAAAAAGATCGGGGGAAGAAAGATCACTGGCGAATTATTGTAGACGCCTCAAAAGAAGTCGGGCCGGCTCTGTTTTTCTCACTGCTTATCATTACAGTGTCATTCCTGCCAATCTTTGCCCTGCAGGGACAGGAAGGCCGGTTGTTTAAACCGCTGGCATTTACCAAGACGTATGCGATGGCAGCGGCAGCCTTACTGTCTGTAACACTGGTGCCGGTTCTGATGGGTTATCTCATTCGCGGCAAAATTCAACCTGAGCACAAAAATCCGGTCAACCGGTTCTTAATTTGGATTTATCGTCCGGTGATTAATTTTGTGCTCCGGTTTAAATGGACGACGGTTGTTACCGCTGTCGTCATCCTCGGCTTAAGTTTTATTCCACTGAACAGGCTCGGATCCGAGTTTATGCCTCCCATCGAAGAGGGAGACCTGCTCTATATGCCAACGACCGATCCCGGTATCAGTATCACCAAGGCCAAGGAACTCTTGCAACAGACGGATAAAATTATAGCCAGTTTCCCAGAAGTTGAAACCGTATTTGGAAAATCCGGACGGGCTCAAACCTCTACCGATCCCGCTCCACTTTCGATGTTCGAAACCATCATCCAGTTGAAACCCGAAGAGGAGTGGCGAGAAGGGATGACCATGGACAAGTTGAAACAGGAGATGGATGCTGCCATTAAGATACCGGGGCTCACAAATGCATGGACGATGCCGATTAAAACCCGGATTGATATGCTCTCGACAGGTATCAAGACACCTATTGGAATTAAAGTAACCGGTCCGGATTTGCAGGTACTTTCCGATCTCAGCCAAGACATTGCCTCGGTGGTGCGGGACGTTCCCGGTACCCTGAGCGTCTTTGCTGATAAGACGACAGGCGGCAATTACCTGGACTTTACCATCAACAGGAAAGAAGCAGCACGTTATGGATTGACAACCGGTGATGTGCAGGATGTCATCCAGTCAGCCATTGGCGGTATGAATGTAACGCAAACGGTGGAAGGGCTTGAGCGGTACCCTGTAAACGTACGATACGCTCGGGAACTTCGTGAAAACATGATGGATCTGGACCGAGTGTTGATTCCCACTCCTTCCGGTGCTCAAATTCCGATTGAGTATGTTGCTGATTTGCAAGTTCAAAAAGGAGCTCCGGTTATTAAAACGGAAAATGCTCGATATTCGAGCTGGATCTATGTGGACCTGACAACCTCCGATATCGGAAGCTATGTGAATGACGCCCGGCAAACGGTTGAGGAACGCCTCGACCTTCCATCCGGCTACAGCTTGGCTTGGAGCGGACAGTATGAGTATATGGAGCGTGCCAAAAAACGGCTGCAGGTGGTTGTACCAATCACCCTGCTGATCATCTTTCTGCTGCTCTACTTCAACTTTAAAAATCTGCAGGAGAGTATGATCGTTCTGTTAACTCTGCCTTTCTCACTGGTGGGTTCATTCTGGCTGTTGTATATCCTGGGTTATAATTTGAGTGTGGCTGTAGGTGTTGGTGCCATCGCCCTTGCAGGTGTGGCCGCCGAAATCGGGGTGATTATGCTCACATACCTTGATAATGCGTATAACCATCGAAAATATAATGACAAGATGAAAAACCTCGATGATCTGAAACAAGCCATTTTTGAGGGATCGGCCCAGCGTATTCGTCCGATATTCATGACCGTCTGTGCCATTACCGGCGGCCTGCTTCCCATCATGTGGGGTGCTGGAACAGGAGCCACCGTCATGAAACGGATCGCTGCTCCTATGGTCGGAGGAATGGTATCGACCACCATCCTCAGTTTGGTTGTACTGCCGGTGATCTACTACCTGTGGAAAAGCCGAGAAGTTAAAAAACTCGCTTCAGCATCTGAAGAAGAGAAACAAATTGAAACTCAATAGAAATCTGAACCAGACCTGTCAGGTTTTAAAAACCCGACAGTCTATTAACCAAAAACCATTATGAATGAAGTAAAAGCATTTATCCGAAAACGAAAAGCAGAAGAGGTTGTAGACGGGCTTGAAGCTGAGGGCTACTGTTGTATGACAGTTCTTGAAGTAATGGGACTCGGTCGCATGTCTGATCTCAAAAAGAACCTGTTACAGAAGGACGTTGGTTTTCAGAAAAACAGTTCGAGGTAGGCAAACAAATATTTTCGACTCATTGTGCAAGTTGTCATGGTACCAGGGCACAAGGAATTGTTGAGGATTGGAGACAGCGAAATCCCGACGGGTCTTTCCCTGCCCCACCGTTAGACGGATTGGCCCATGCATGGCATCACCCTCTTTCCGTTCTCATTCA
The DNA here is from genome assembly GCF_021462415.1 of Rhodohalobacter sp. 614A. NCBI lineage: Bacteria > Pseudomonadati > Balneolota > Balneolia > Balneolales > Balneolaceae > Rhodohalobacter > Rhodohalobacter sp. 614A. The sequence continues at coordinate 13,891 of NZ_JAKEDS010000006.1, read as the reverse complement.
ACAGATCGAAGAGGGTGGTATCAAATTGGGTGGCACCATGCCTGCATTTAAAGATACGTTAACGGATGAGGAGGCTATTGCGGCAGTCGCTTATTTTCAAAGCTTCTGGGATGAGCAAACATATCAACGTTGGGTACAGATGAATGCCTCCCAGTAGCATATCAGCATGTTAGCCTAATAGTTTTTTCAAGTAATTTAATTTTCTGAAACAAGGCAATGATCAAGCCCGGTTACTTTCAAACATCCTAATAAAATTATTAAAATACTTGACTCTCGACCATGGTACAGGGCTTATATTTATAGTGAATTAATAATCATAATAAAATTGAGGTAGTTTTATGCCATTAAAAAAAGGAGAAATTTATCAATGTCCAGATGAAAATTGCGGTTGCGAAATCACCGTATCTCAAGGAGCGCCCAGCGATTGCTCGGGAACTCAAAACCCGACGTGCTGCTGTGGCAAAACAATGATAAAGAAGAATTGAAATCATATCCGGGTTTGTTTCCCGGATATTCTTATTGAAATTTCATTTTACTGAAATGAAGGTGTGATTATGACTGAAGAAAAAAGTAAAGACAGAGCCACTTATAAGATTGGCGAAGTTGCACGAAGAGCTAATGTTAACAAGGAAACGGTACGTTATTATGAAAAAAGAAGCCTCATTCTCAAACCAGACCGACGCCGATCTGGTTATCGAATTTTTACCCAACGGCATATCGATCAAATCAAATTTATTAAGCGAGCCCAGGAGTTAGGTTTTACACTAAAAGAGATAAAAGAACTGCTTGAGCTAAGAATGGATGAAGGAACCACCTGTTCTGAAATCCGAAGTGAAGCGCAAAAAAAATACAGAGATGTAGTTGAAAAAATAAGCGATCTTCGGCGGATTAAATCAACGCTGACCGATCTGATTGATTCCTGTGCAGGAAGCGGACCGAAAGGTGACTGCCCGATTCTTGAAGCTCTTGAGGGAGAAAGTAACACCGGTAAAAACATCAGATGATAGAATCTAACAATTCATTTTAGCTTATATTTAAGCATTTAATTAAATAATAAATAAATTATATTAGTGTTATAGCAATTTAATGACCTAACAAGGAATTAAAGTACGACGATGAGCAAACAAGAATGTATTCGAGAGGTAGCCGACCTTACTCAAATAAATCGGTGTATAAATTCTTTAAACAAAGTGGAAGGATCGATTGATCGGCTGGTCAATATTTTAAAGCTGACTGCCAATGACGTACGCCTGAAGATCCTTTACCTGCTTAGCCAGGAAAAAAAGCTTTGTCCCTGCGATCTAAGTGATATCCTGGACATGAGCGTCCCTGCTGTCTCCCAGCACCTTCGCAAGCTCAAGGATGGCGGACTGGTAGAAACTGAAAGGGACGGGCAAACCATTTTTTATTCGTTGAACCCTCAATTTAGCGAGATTCTTTCTCCAAACTTCAATCAAATTAAAGACAATAATCTCTTGGAGGTGTTAGCTGCGTGAACGATCAACAAAAGAACAACTCTGACACGAAGTGGATGGGCGCAGGCCTGTTTGCGGCTTTTTTAGCATCTTTGTGCTGTGTAACACCGGTAGCTGCATTTCTTGCCGGAATAAGTGGTGTAGCCTCTACATTTTCGTGGATTGAACCCTTCCGTCCCTTCCTGATTGGGATTACAGTGCTTTTGGTAGGCTTCGCCTGGTATCAAAAACTCAAGCCGAGATGGGATCCGGAATGTGCCTGTGAGGAAAACCCCTCTTTCTGGCAGACCAAAGGTTTTCTGAGCATCATAACCGTTCTGACCGCCCTGCTACTGGCTTTCCCATATTATTCGGAGGCGTTCTTCCCGAAGCAAAACCAACAGGTAGTTTATGTACAGAAAAGTCAAGTGCAAACCATTACCCTGGATATTGAAGGGATGACTTGTACGGGATGTGAAGCTACCGTAAAAAATGCCGCAAGCAGTGTAGATGGTGTTCTCGAAGCGGATGCTTCATATGACACCCGCAAAGCCACAGTTAAATATGATAAGAGCAAAACCAACCGGGAAACGATTACAGCCGCTATCAACAAAACCGGGTTTACTGTTAATGAAAAATGAAATAATTAACCACTCCATGAGTACCGTAACCTTAGAATCAACCATCACCTGTTCAAATTGTGGATATAAAACGACCGAAATTATGCTAACAGATTCTTGTCAGTTTTTCTGGGAATGTCCAAAATGCGGAGAAGTATTGAAACCCAAAAAAGGAGACTGCTGTGTGTTCTGTTCATATGGTGACTCACCCTGTCCACCCATCCAAAAGAATAAATCCTGTTGTTGATATGGCTAAACACTTTGATCTTATCGTCATCGGAACCGGATCAGGCGGCTCAACGGCTGCCGGGAAATGCGCCAAAGCCGGATGGAGTGTCGCCCAGATTGACTCCCGTCCATTTGGCGGAACTTGCGCGCGCCGCGGCTGCGATCCCAAAAAAGTGATCGTCGGGGCAGCCGAACTGATCGACTGGAACCGCCGGATGAAGGATCATGGCATTTCGGGCAACACGCTTATCGATTGGCAGGAATTGATGGACTTCAAGCGCACCTTTACCGAGCCAGTCCCGGAAAGTCGGGAAAAAGGCATGGAGAAGATAGGTGTTACTCCTTTTCACGGCCGAGCGTCCTTTGTTGATGAAGAAACCATCGAAGTAAACGGTGAAAGGCTGACAGCCAAAAACTTTTTAATAGCTGCCGGAGCCAAACCTGCTCCCCTCCCTATTGACGGCTTCGAACACCTTACTACGAGCACTGAGTTTCTTAACCTCGATGATCTACCCCAAAAGCTGGTTTTTGTGGGTGGTGGATACATCTCATTTGAATTTGCCTTCATCGCTTCGATGGCCGGGTCCGAAGTGGAAATCGTACACCGTGGGAAGCGCCCATTGGAAGGTTTTGATAAAGACATGGTTAACATACTTCTGAAAAAAGCCCGTACATTAAATATCAAGGTCCACCTGAATACCGACGTGCAGTCCATAATTAAGGATGGGGGTTCTTTTAGAGTAGAAGCTTCACAAAAGGGTACTACCAAAATATTTACCGGGGATCTGGTCGTTCACGGAGCGGGTCGCGTTCCAGACATTGACGATATGCAATTGAAAGAAGGAAATATAGAACGAACTAATAACGGAGTTAGCGTGAATGAATATCTGCAGAGCTCCAGTAATCCAAGAGTGTATGCGGCCGGAGATGCCGCAGACACCAATGGCCTGCCCTTAACCCCGGTTGCCGGATTTGAATCACATATTGTTTCCTCTAACCTGTTGGAAGGCAACCACCGAAAAGCGGATTATCCGGCCCAGCCAACCACAGTATTTACCCTGCCACCACTGGCTTCAGTGGGGTTCACCGAGGAGCAGGCCCAGAAACAAGATTATGATATTGAGGTCAATTTTAAAGAGATCGATGGTTGGTATTCCTACAAGCGAACCAATGAGTCGCACGTCGCTTTTAAAACCATTATCAACAAAGAAAACGGACAGATTTTAGGTGCACACGTGTTAGGTAACAAGTCTGAGGAAATCATCAACCTGTTTACCATGGCCATGAACCAGAACCTGAAAGCAGCAGTACTTAAAAAAATGATCTATGCCTACCCTTCCCACACTTCTGATATTCCGTATATGATTTAATATCCTGTCTCTTGTGAAATTCATTGGCCAGTTCTTCAACCATGCATGGCTCTTTTTCTATAGGTTCTAAAATAGCTCTTTCAAAAACCTCCAATTCGGCGGGTCCGGTAAACTCTTGAAACAATCCTTTTTTCTGATGCATTTTATTTTCTATCGATGGGAACAGAAAATCTGAGTACTTCAATCTGGCCCGCAAGGAGTTCACCTCAATCGGGCTGCTTTGCTCATAAATTTTATGATACACGCATTTGCTATAACTGTCTCAATAGCGGTGCGTGAGTAGTTATAAACCTTTACCGGTTGAGCAAGATTGAATACATTTTCCCTCCCGGTATAGTGTGCGATAAGTGCAACAATTATTTTGCTGCTAAAATTGAGAAGTATTTTTTAGAATCTATTGCCATTAATGCATCTCGTTTCGATCATGAACAGAAATAAAACAACTTTGGTCTACGATTCGCCACCCCTTGGCCGAAGTGTTCGTTTAAAATTTCAATAAACATTTCCTTTCACTTTTATTACTTTCAAAAACAGTGATTTATCGTTGGAGTATTCTTTATTTCCTTTTAAAACCATCTGCTTATGGCAAACCAGAGTGGTTCCAGTTCCTCCCAAAACAATCCGCGGTCCTTTCGTGAAGATGGCGGACGTGTTCCTCCCCAGGCTGTGGAAGTGGAAGAAGCCGTTTTAGGGGCGATGCTGATTGAGCGGGAAGCAGCCACGATCGCACTTCAGCTGTTGAGGCCCGAGGATTTTTACAAACCCGCCAATAAACACATTTTTGAAACGCTTTTTGAACTCTACGAACGGGATAATCCCCTCGATCTTCTAACCGTTGAAAATGAACTGCGGGACAAAAGTCTCCTGGATGTTGTGGGCGGAACTGGTTACCTAGCTGACCTCACCCGTTCGGTAAGCTCAGCGGCCAATATCGATTATCATGCGCAGATCATTACGGAAAAATCGATTAAGCGAAATTTGATTCTGCACTGTAATGAAATTATCAAAACAGCGTACGATACCACTTCTGACGCCTTTGATGTTCTGGATGAAGCCGAGCAACGAATTTTTGATCTCTCCAATAATAAAACCAGAGCCAATGCTACGGCCATTGGTGATATTTTAAAAGACACACTTGGATACCTTGAAGATCTTCGCGGGAAACCGGAAGGTGTAACTGGTGTTCCATCTGGACTGGATGTGGATAAATACACCTCTGGTTGGCAAAACGGCGATTTGATTATAATAGCAGCCCGTCCCTCGATGGGTAAAACGGCGTTTGTATTGACGGCCGCTCGGAATGCGGCTCTTCATTCAAACGAGGAGATGCAAACCAACGTAGCTATTTTTAGTTTGGAGATGTCATCCCAGCAGTTGGTTCAACGATTCCTGACAATGGAAGCACGCATTAACGCCCAGGATGCCCGGACGGGCCGTGTGAAAGATGAAGATTTTAAACGGTTGATTGACGCGGCCAGCCGGTTGTTTACCGCCAATATTTTTGTGGACGACACTCCCAGCCTGAGCCTGATGGAACTCCGAACCAAATGCCGGCGACTGAAAAGCGAGCACGATATCGGTTTGATTGTGGTTGATTACCTCCAGCTTATGACTGCCAGCTCCAAGGATTACGGAAACCGAGAGCAGGAAATTGCAACGATCTCCCGTGGTTTAAAATCACTTGCAAAAGAATTGAGTGTACCGGTTATTGCTCTTGCTCAGTTGAGCCGTGCAGTGGAACAGCGGGGCGGTGATAAACGTCCCCAGTTGAGTGACCTTCGGGAATCCGGTTCCATTGAGCAGGATGCCGACGTTGTCTGTTTCCTCTACCGGCCGGAGTATTATGGAATCACCACCACCGCAGAGGGCGAATCCACAAACGGGCTAGCGGAATTGATTATCGGCAAGCAGCGAAACGGACCAGTGGGTACTACGCGAATGTATTTTGTGAAAGAGTATGCCCGGTTCGAACGCCTTTCACGAATCGATACTAACAAAACCCCCCGAGTAGACGGCTATCTCGAAGAGTCTGAGGATGGATCTGCCCTCCCCCCTCCTACTCACGATCCTGGCGGTGATGATGACAAAGCACCGTTTTAAGAAGAACAGTTTTTTAATTTTGCACTGTTTACCTGGATCGATGTCATCCTGGGTGTCTCATCAATAAAACCGCTGGTCTTTAGAGTAAAGGCCCTGCACTTTTCACCATGCAGAGCCTACTATTCATCAAGAGAGAATGCAATATACAAATGTTTGTACCACTTGCTGATAGTTACTAACGCAGTGGCATCGTCACTGTCCCGCTTGCCTGCTTAGTGCCTGGCTTTTATTTTAAGTGCATTGTACCCCTAAAAAAAGAACGGCCGTTGCTTGATCGCTTCGGCCTTTTTTCCTTTGTCAGAAAATTCAAAAAAAGTGTAAGGGATATCGATTTTTTGGTTCATACAGGTAAGCAACCAATGGTTTACAATATGAGCAAAAAAGAATTCAGCCGTTTTCAATCTGCGATCCGGGAATACTTTATCGAATCCGGGTCCTACAGCCGAATTTTCATGAATTACTCCTATGCGGATATTCTAAAAGATGAGTTGAAATGTTCCGATGCACAATTAACAGCCCTGCTCGATATAAAAGATCTTGCCATTGTCGATGGACTTAATGAGGATTTTGTGATCGTTCCCTAATTTCCCCTAGAAGAATCGCCATTATTGACAGTATTAGGCACTTTATAACGCTTCTCAGAGGCAAACTGATTGATACTAACAAATAAAATTAGGCGATAAGTCTTCTTAAGGCTTCAAAAAAATTTGATGGATTTTACTTATTCAAATGAAAGCTATACAATCCCTGATTGGTACCTAAAAAAACCATTTCTTCTCCATCAATGTTTGCTACGGCCATATCGTTTACCCTAATCTCGTTTGGGCCATCCTCATTCACAAATGTAGTCCAGTCATCCCCGTAATTGTCGGATACAACCACGGAAAGCTGCATAGAAGGATGTTTACCCGAAGCATACACCCGGCCAGCCCCCATTTGTCCGTTTTGCAGGGCATACACATGATAATCCTCCAATACTGTTTTCCAGGTTTGGCCTCCGGTTGTCGTTTTTCTAATGGCCGGACCATTAGAGGTGAAACCCACCAAAACAACATCAGGATCACTAGGAGAGACAGAAGCAGCCCGAGCCGTAGCCTCAGCTTTAAAACTAACCTGATCATTAAGCTTAGTCCAGGTTTTACCTCCATCATCTGATTTTGATAAATATGGCCAAAAGATCGGTAACGTCCCTCCTGTCCAAATGTGGTTTGGATAATTCTCACTTACCGTAATAAAGTAAGGGAATCCACCTTCGGTGTACACCGCTCTCCAGTTCTTCCCACTATCTTTTGAGCAATAAATTGCACCAACATATCCAAATAATACTTCACTATCACTAGTTTGTGGGACAATATCAAAAATATAAAAACCATCAGTCCAATTCTCTGCTTGTGTATTAATAGGCCGCCAGGTACTTCCATCATCTCTACTTCTGAAGAGCATGTTATCCTCTGCACCAAATTTGTCATAGTCCCGATACCGTAATGCAGCGATTATATTTTGATCACCATCTAACGCAAGCGACGCATACTTAACATTCTGCAGATCCAGTTCAGGCCCTCTCCAGGAGGTGTACTCGTCATCGTTGGAAATAAACACTCCACTATCCGTACCTGCATAAAGTTTACCGTTACGTTCGTGAATAGAGTGAACGGCCACTTCTTCCAACCCATGAGCATCCCATCCGGGTGATAAATCACCCAATTCTGGCGATGTGGAACAAGAAAGTAGAAAAATGGAGCAGATTATGCTAATTGTCAGTATGAATCGATGCATACAAATTCCTTTGGTTGTGTGTTCGATATACACATCAGATAAGTGGTATACCTACTTTAAAATTCAAAAATATACCATCTTGAGTAGGTTTACCTTGTCGGTTATGTGTAATAAGAGTATGTAACCAACGCTACAAACAAACTATTCTGTAGTGTGTGCTTACATCAAATAATAAAGATGTGAGTCAGATCTACTCTAATCAACAATACAATAAGATAACGATGAATTCATACTTTATTTCAACGTTGCGAATTTTTTTCATAATAATAATTGCACTCACATCGCTTCTCGCATGTGAGGACGAAAGTTTAATACAAAATGACACCGAAACCCTGAACAGTCGACCATCAGTTACAGGGAAACAAGTTAAAGCGGCAAATCAATCAATTCAGAAAGCTGAAGGTCGCTATATGGTCCTTTTTAAAGATCAGGCAGAGAGAAGTATTTCACAGCAGGCAGCTAATGAAGCCCGGCAAAGGATACAGTCTGTTTTTTCTGACCTGAAGATAAATAGTGACTCACTCATCCATGAATACCTGTATGTATCCAAAGGTTTTGCTGCATATCTTTCGGACGAACAGGTGAAAGCGCTGGAAAGCGACCCGAGGGTAAAAACCGTAGTACCGGATTTCTAATATCAGGCCATTGGGTCTGGTTTTGAACCGGATTCAACCATTTCTCTACAAGGAGGTCAGGTAACACCATGGGGGATCTCAAGAGTTGGCGGGCCTTTACGGGGGTCATTTGAAGGATTAGCGCAAAATCATCGTGCTTGGGTGCTTGACACCGGTATCGATCTCAACCATTCCGACCTCAATGTGAATTCAAGCCACAGTGACTCGTTCGTACAATATACATCAAGTCCAGATGACGATCACGGTCACGGTACCCATGTAGCAGGCATTATTGCTGCGAGAGATAACAATTCAGATGTTGTAGGGGTTGCACCTGGTCTTCAGGTAATCGCCTTAAAAGTGTGTGATGATGATGGATATTGTTTTGTAAGCGATGCTACGGCCGGGGTTAACTACGCCAGTAATAACTATAATTCAGGAGATGTTGTAAACATGAGTATAGGCTGGCCTACTTATCTTGCAAGTGATCCAAACTATCCATACATAGATATTGCTCTTTCTGTTTTGGAGAACGCAATAGAGGATGCTGCAGATGACGGGTTGATGTTCACTATTTTAGCCCATAACTATGATGAAGATGTAGATTTATGGTCCCCCAGTCGGATGAATCACAACAATGTTTGGACAATGTCGGCCATTAATTCCAGCAATCAATTTGCATCTTTTTCTAACTATGGAAGTCCACCAATCGATTTTGCAGCTCCAGGGGTCAGTGTTTTGTCACTATGGAGAAATGGTGGAACATATACGGCAGATGGTACTTCCCAAGCAACTCCTCATGTTGCTGGTATCCTACTGGGGTGTGGACCATCTGGTTTGGGTTCGAATGGAACAGCTTCAGGCGATCCTGAGTCTCCTGCTGATCCTATTGCAAAAGCAGAAATAGTAGGCATTCCCTCAAACGTCAACCACAGCGTCGTACAAAGCCCAATTGATCCCAGTAAAGAAAGCCCCAGGCTTAATTGGAACTCTGTCAGCGGGGCAACGGGATATGAAATCCAGCGCAGACACTGGCAGGGGAGCTGGACTTTGTGGGCCGCGCCTTCATCCACCTCGTATACGGATATCATGACCATGTCACAGAATTTGCAAGCTACAACCTGGCAACCCTCAAGCTACTGGGTCGCGTATCGGATTCGGGCTGTAAATGAATGTGGTGCGGGTTCTTGGGCCCAAGCAAAATATTTTAAATACGATTCAGGAGATACTATTCCTACAAGTCTCGAAGAGGGGGAAGAGCTATTGGCGGGTATTTAAAATAGTTATTCTTCTATCTGTTTCGTAAACCTATCAGGTTTGGGGGTTGTAATCTGTCAAATCGGGAAGCAATTCATACAATCTGATAGGTTTTTATTTTTACCAAACATTTGATTACCAATCCGTTACTCTGGCAATTTGTAATGTTCATGTTCAAACAAATCATTCAACTCGTCAAGTAAGTCCTGACATACCATTGCGGCATCGACAGTATCAATAAGCTTGTTCGCTTTCTTAATCTGCTCCTGATTTTTTGTTTCGAACTCTCCTTTGGTTGGGTCAGTTGTATTCTGCACGGGCCGGGTTGGGTTCCGGGTCCTTTGTACACACTTAGACCGGCCCTCTTATCGGGGCATAACGTTCAGTAGCTTTGGTTAAACTTTCCCTGTCCGTTGCCTTTGGACTGCATTGTCCCGCCCCGATGGACACTTTGGCTTTTACGGGTTGATTGTGGAGGTGGTGGAACGCTATCAAATCGATAATTGGAATGTATGCCCTTGGTGGAATCCTGAATGTTTTGGCAATTGCAACTCAATAGCGTCTCTCTTGATGGCAAACTCCCCCCTTTTATCCCCCCTCATTTTCTTAGAGGAGGGTATTCTTTCAAATAATGAGCTTCTCTTAAAATTTTTAGGAAATACTATAATATTCCTAAATCATTATGTTTTTTGGATTTACAGGAAATTAACCTTGCTTAAATGTTACGCATTGCGTAACTTATTAGTGGATTAAGGATGAGGGTTATTCTTGATTGGGTTCTTTGATTTATTGAAAGTCCCGGAGGTAACAACACCTCACCCCCAGCGTGTATTTGCCTGAAAGACAGACCGCAAGGCTCCGGGCACAAGTCGAAACTCCGAGGTTTCGGAGTCTGCCGGAACTGGCCTGCCGGCACTGATGATGACAGGCCGCCAAACATTAACGAAACCTACAAAGTTATGTATAATAAAGCGCAAATTATCGGCCATTTGGGGGCCGATCCCGAAGTTCGACATACCCAAAACGACACCCCTGTTACGACTCTTTCTGTTGCTACATCGGAGCGATGGAAAGACGAAAACGGAGAAATCCAACAAAAAACCCAATGGCACCGGGTAGTTGCCTGGGGACGCACCGCAGAAATCGCCGGGGAGTACCTGAAAAAAGGTTCTTTGGCCATGTTTGAGGGACCGATTGAGTATCGGAAATGGGAAGATAAAGAAGGCAACGAGCAGGTTTCTGCTGAGATCAAAGCCCTGAATATTCGCTTGCTTGAAAAAGCGGCTAATTAACAATAACCCCGGGGCACGGGTTCCCCCGTTCCCTGGGTTTCACTTTCATTTAAAACGGCTGGCGACAACAGCCATCATTAAAAATTCGGATGTTATGGAAACCATTTATGAAAAGTTTAAAACCTATGGAGCAGAATCCTTGTCCAATCATGAGCTTTTAAGCCTGATTACAAGCAATAAAGAATCTGCTAAAAAGGTCTTAGATCACTTTGGAAGTTTACGAGCAATCGGAAAAGAACATTTTCAAAGCATTGCCTTTCAATCAGGAATTGAAAAGAAAGAGGCCGAACGGCTGAATCTTTGTTTTGAAGTTGGCCGAAGATACAACACTGAAAATTTATCGGAGGAGATTAAAATTACATCTCCTGAATCAGCAGCAGCTTATTTGTCTCCGCGTTTTAGAGACTTAAAACAAGAAAAATTTATCGTGCTTTTCTTAAACAATGCCAAGATACTTGAAAGCCAGTTAACCGTATCAACCGGCTCATCAAGCGCTACCGTGGTTGAGATCAAACAGGTTGTGAAAGAAGCAATCGTAAGAGAAGCCAGATCCGTGATTCTTTCCCATAATCACCCCTCCGGATATATGAAAGAATCCGCAGCAGATATCAATATAACCCGTCAAATTAAAGATGCGCTTGATTTGGTACAAATTGCTGTGGATGATCACATCATTATTGCTGGTGATCAGTATATCAGTTTTCGGAACAAGGAGCTTCTTTAAAAAGGAAGCTCCTCCCCTTCCGGGGAACTTTTTCATGCAGTCAAGAGCTGGAAATATTTTCCGCAATCAAAATTCGGTACTTTTTATGAGCTTTACTTTCGATGATGTAAATGAATATTCCGGGCCGGACAGCTTCCGGAATGTTGAGTTTAAACCCTATATCAAAGCTGAACCAGAATTCACTAAATTTTATGGCCGCCCGAACGACCCGGGCAGCCATAAAATTAATACGTCGACCCCGGCTTTTGGCCGGGGATACTTAAAACCCTTAATCTAAATTTTGGAGAAAATTTATGACCATGTCAAAAGAAGAATTTCGATCCATTAGAATACAACTGGATCTTACTCAAACCGAACTGGCAGAAAAGATGGGATATTCTGCAAAAACACGGATTAGCGAAAAAGAAAATGGCAAACGATCCATTACTCCCCGGGATGAACAAACGTTAAAACTTCTCCTTGATGCTGATGGCTGATTGATATTTAATCAGCAAATATTTTATTCACGGTTATAATTATTCAAGCTTTTAAATTGGTGGTGAAATTTTATTTACAACTATCCTTACGTTGCATCAACTTAAACCACGCTTAATCCATAATTGATTCACTTTTTTTCAGCCGATCAAGTACCAGTTTATACACCGCTTGCGGGGTCTCCCCTTCCACTGGAATTCCTGCATCGATTATTGCTTTTAGCGCAGCTTCTTCGGCTGTTAAATTTTTTAGCGGCTCGAGTTCTTTTTCATGGCCCAATGATTTGTATGAACGTTCCATGGCGTTATCATTTATGAATTTTGATTTCGGTATTTTTCCAGAGCCTCGGTTACCTGGTCGCTTTTTAGCGGAAATACTTTTAGAAATGCTTCTTCTACGATTTCACGTTGTGAGACGCGATCATACCAGGCAAGTGCCTGTATCGCTTCTTTGATCGCCGGATCAATGGCCATATGAAACCGGTCGAGTTCTTTTTTCTTCTTTTTCTTTTTGGGTTTCTTCCCGGCCGATTTTTCTACATTTGCCCCTCCCCCCCTGGCTCCGGATGCAAACTCGTCCAGTTTATCGATATCGATATTTTTCCTGGGATTTTCACTTCTTTTTCTCATGACCAAATTACCTCGTGCAGTTTTTCTATTTCCTGCATTGCTTTCGGGTCAATAACCTGACCCTTATCTCCTTTCATTTCTGATACGCCCAGCCCTGAACTTGAGCTGCGAGTAAATGCAATGCGTTCATGGATTTGAAAATCGCAAATTTCTATTCCTTCAAAATCTTGTAAGAATTCGATGGCCTCGTCTTTTTCCTTAAGATTTGGAATATTTCGAAGCTTGTTGATTACAACATAGCATTTCAGGTTTGGATTCATGGTTTGGATCTGTATCAATAACTGTTCGATCTGTTCCATCGTATTCAGATCATATTGAGATGCACCGACTGGTACCACCATAATGTCTGCAATCCCCATCGCATATCGCAGTTCTTTTGAATCTCTGCCACCAGCATCGATGATAATATCCCCATACCGTTCATGCTGGTCCGGCACTTCTGATGCTATCCGCTTATCAAATAGTTGAATACAGTCAATTCCTTTCACACCGGTTTCTTTTCTATAATAAACCCAATCTGAAGCGGATCCTTGCGGATCCGAATCAACAATAAGAATGGGAGATTTTGAATTTACGGAGTATCGATACGCAGCAAGGTTTGTCACAATGGTCGTCTTGCCAGTCCCGCCTTTTTCACCGCCAATGAGCACTATCATTTTTGTTATATAATTTATTTATCTGATACAATCAATACATCTTATAATGCTATTATAACTTTTATAATAGATATAAGCAATATCATTGATGGTATTGTTATAAGTTATACACGTTGTACAACCTGTATCATTTGTACAAAATGTATTTAGTATATTTGTAGTTGGGTCTTTGGTCGCGGATGGATTGAGGGTCTTGAAGTTTAATTGTGCGGTCAGAATTAAGGGTAATGCAGAGGATCGGAAAAAACTAATGGTATGGGCCATCTAAATTTTTTAAGCCGTTAGAAGCAAAATTTAAGAGGGTTACTTTTCTTCAATCACGGGGGTAAAAACTTTTTTTGCCTGCTCTTCGTTTGAAGTTAAGGATTCGCTTTCAATTGCATTTTTAATTTTCACCCATGCCCACGCCTGGATATTCTCTATTTTCTTCCCCCGGTGATCTGTTGCGCCTGTATCAATCACATTCTCAATTTCTTGATTAAAAAAGCTTGAGAATGCCTTTTCCAGGTCAGGATTACTAATCAGAAAATCAATGATGGCTTGAGTCTGCGATTGGTTCAGTTGTGCTTTTTTTAATCTCTCCAATAGTTTAAATCGTGGCTGCCAATCGGAAGGTTTTTCACCTGAGTCGCTTTCAAAATCAAAATCGATCTGATCATTAATGATTTTAAAAGTGAAATGAATGTGAGTTATTTTA
>NZ_JAKEDS010000005.1 GCF_021462415.1 Rhodohalobacter sp. 614A | reverse complement strand
CGGCCGTTAAGCTCCGCAGCGCCGATGGTACTCCCTTGCGGGGTAGAGTAGGTCGTTGCCTCATCCCTTTTTTCCCCTAAGCCTCTGATCGCCCTGCGCTCAGAGGCTTTTTTTATAAAGTGCACAATTACACCTCTTTATACATATTCATTATTCATATATAGGATGGAATGATAAAATGATGGATATTCTTTATATTATTAGCTTACTATATTACCATCAATAAATGCCGAGTCCATTGAGTTTTGACATAGCTAAATCCTTGAATATCAGAAAAGACATACACTCTTTCATCGAACACTATCGAAATAAGCTGAATGAGCTTTTTTGCGAGAGAAATAACGAAAATGAATTGTTAACAAATCGTGGAATTCCTCCCTATTTGTTACGTGAAGTGATGGAGTGTAACCCTCTTTCCACATTTATCCCGGAAGAATATAATGGCCGTGGAGCAATTACCAGCGAGGCTCTCTCAATGCTGGAAGCTTCCTCATATCAATCACTACCACTGTCTTTGATGATGGGTATCAACGGGGCCCTCTTTTTACAGCCATTGGCTAATTATGGTTCAGAAAAGGCCAAATCAACTATTTTTAAAGAGTTTCTTCATAGAAAGAATATGGGCGGGTTGATGATAACCGAACCCGATTTTGGCTCAGATGCTTTGCGTATGCAAACGGGTTTTCAATATCAGGAGAATAGTAAATCCTATAAAATTGACGGCCTCAAGCATTGGGCAGGATTAACCGGCTGGGCTGATTATTGGTTGATTACTGCAAGAGAAGTTGATAAAAACGGTGAATTGAGCCGTGACATTGGATTTTTTATTCATGATAGTTCCAATGGCGGAATTGACGTCCAGGAGTATTACAAGAATCTTGGTTTATATATGCTTCCCTATGGGAAAAATAAAATCAATATTGAGGTGCCTCAATCCCACCGGCTGGAGCCACAAACCACTGGTGTGACCATGATGCTGGACATCCTGCATAGAAGCCGGTTACAATTTCCCGGTATGAGTACGGGACATCTGAAACGTATGTTGGATGAAGCTCTGGAGCATTGCAGAACCCGGATTGTAGGGGGGATGAGTTTATTTAAATATGATCAGGTAAAAGAAAGACTTGCCAAATTACAGTCTTACTTTACCATCAGTTCGGCTATGAGCTATTTTACAAGTACCAATGTGCCGTTGGATAAAAATACCTCTCGCATGGACGTAGCAGCGAATTCAATTAAAAGTGTAGTCACTGATTATATGCAGGAAGCATCCCAGTCTCTGTTACAATTGGTTGGAGCTAAAGGATATAGATTGGATCACATAGCTGGCCGGGCTGTTGTAGACAGCCGACCGTTCCAGATTTTTGAAGGCTCAAATGATATTCTTTATCAGCAGATTTCTGAATCAATTCTCAAGATGATGAGGAAATCGAAAGAGACCAATTTATACAAATTTTTGAAGGATTACTCTTTGACCGAAAACGCCGCTGAGCATTTTAAAGACATGTTGAATTTTGAAGTGGATTTCAAAATGGCTCAGCGAAAACTGGTTCAGCTTGGCCGGGCGTTAGGAAGAATGGTTTCGATGGAAATGACGATCAAATTGGGCGAAAGCGGATTTAACAGTGATATGATATCCAACAGCTTAAAGGTTGTTAAGTCCGAAATTCATTCACTTTTCTCCACATATTCTTTCGCTGAATCCGCTGCAATTATCGACCATTATGGCGATGATAGTTCCTGGCTGGAATTTGTGAAATCAAAATAATAAACACCGTGCCTCATATTGTTGTACTTTCGGGTGCAGGAATTAGTGCAGACAGTGGTTTGGCGACATTCAGAGGTGCGGGTGGATTATGGGAAGGCTATGATATTACCGAGGTAGCTTCCATAGAAGGGTGGCATCGCGATAAAGAAAAAGTACTCGAGTTCTATAACAAGAGGAGAGAGCAACTTGCTAAAGCCGAACCAAATTCCGGTCATTTTGCAATAGCCAGTCTTGAAGATGAATTTACCGTAACAGTTATCACGCAGAATATTGACAATCTTCATGAACGAGCCGGCTCCACCAATGTTCTTCATTTGCATGGATTGTTAAGTGAAGCAAGAAGTGACAATGATCCGGATTTGATTACTGAGATTGGAACAGCACCAATCAGGCTTGGAGATAAAGCTTCTGACGGAACCCAGTTAAGACCGAATGTTGTTTGGTTTGGCGAACCGGTTCCTATGATCGAAATAGCTGCGGAGGCGGTTATGAATGCTGACATGTTTATCGTTGTTGGAACATCATTGGCAGTTTATCCCGCAGCAAGTTTGGTCCATTATGTGGAGGATGATATCCCAAAATTTTTAGTGGATCCCTCCAAAACTGAAATACACTTGACCGATGATTGGAAGCACATAAAACAAACAGCGGCTGTCGGTCTGCCAAAATTGACAAGAAAACTATCAAAAAAATATAGATGACAGAGCACAAAGCAACTGAGAAAGAAAAAGAAGCCCTGGAAAAATATTTACTCCAGTTTTTAAATTTAGAGAAGCATTTTCCACTTCTTCCCGGCATTGAGAATAAAGAATCAGTTGCGGGATTGATGGGATTAAGTGTGGAAGAACTCCAGAAATTGAGAAAACTTTTTGCTGAAAATGCCAAAGAATCCGCCCTCGAACTTTTAAAAGAAGAGGATGTTATCGAATGGGTTGATCAGATTCCATTTGAAAAAAATGATACAATTGTGGCTTTTGGCGACTCCTCTACAGACGATCTGCAGGGCTGGTTCGAGATCTTTAAAAACGTTCTGGACATTACGGTTGAGGGCGCCAATTTTACGTTTATAAATGCTGGTTTATCCTACAACACAACGTCTGAAGCTCTTCGACGAATGAACCGGGATGTACTTTCACATGAGCCTGATTGGGTTATTGTGAACCTTGGCACATTTGATGCAATAAGACCTTCATTTATGAAAAACCGAACGCTTATCCCCTTATCAGAATCATGGGAAAATCTTTCAATGATTGAGGATGCCATCGGTACCGTTACAGAAAACCCGCCAGTCTGGATTACGCCAACTGCCATTATTCCGGGCCTTCTGGATGAAATGGAATATTTCGATTTTGATATCGATGACAGAGATCTGGCAAGTGTTCGGGAAGTGATTACAGGCAAAAAGGGCTATATCGTGGATCCTTTGGGCCACCGAATGGGTAATCCTCCTGAAGCCTGGTACTTCCTCAGCGATGGAATCAACCCTTCTCTATCGGGTCATGTGAATACTGTAAAAGAGCTTCTGAAAAGCCTGGCGACTGCAAAAGTCAGAGAATGATTTTAGAACATTTTCTGAAATGAAAACAGGGTAACGGCCGGGGTCATTTTGTAGCTCAATGAGTTTTCTGATATTTCTGTGAATCCGAAAAGATCAGGCTGAATGAATGACAGTGATCGGTCTCCATCTTCAAGCTCAAAAAGGGAGGACTTATCAGATAATTGGTTGGCTACAAAATCATTGTTTTTCTGAGCCAGTACAAAGCTGTCGACCAATCCCAAGCCAAATCCCGCAAAGGCGCCTATGCTCGAGCCATATTGCAGGCCGTCAAGAAGTGATTGGTTACCGATTAACATAATGGCCGATCCCAAAGCGGCGCCAACTGTCGCTCCATAAAGTGTGTCCAAAAGAATGATGATTGACGAATTGGTGCCGTCATTAAAAAGCCCTGAAATAAAAAATTGTTGTCCTTTAGGCAACGTTGAAACATCATAAATGGCTATGGCGGTTCCACCCACAATTCCGGCTCCCAATCCAATTCGAAGTGGTGCAAAATCATTGCTATTCTGAAGTCCCATTGTAGCTACACCAAGAATAGATCCTGTAACGGCTCCGTTTAATAAATTGCCGCCAATCAGTTCAATTGACTGTGCCTTGCTGGATGAATACGAGTTAAAAAAGACGATACCCAATAGTGCAATTGAAAGAATAAACCGTTTCATATTATAGAATATTTAATCGTTCTGTTAAAAAATAGATTTTTGATTACTCAGGATTGTGTAAGGAAACAGGTAATATTTTCCCGTTCATAAATGTACCGCCATTTAACGTAAAATCTCCAACAAATCGCCCCATCTCCACAGGGTTTACAGGAGCATCTATGCCGGGAAATGCAGTCTCCAGCATTTCGGTTTGAACGGCTCCCAAACACAAACAATTCGCTTTGATTCCGTATTCAGAGAGTTCAAGAGCAAGGCATTCGGTCAAAATTGCTAAAGCACCCTTGGATGTACTGTATGCACTCAAACCGGGAAATTTCTCGCTGCCCTGAAATCCCCCCATACTGCCTATATTGACAATGTGAGAGTCTTTATTAAAATTATGTATCAGTTTTTTTGTAAGCATAATCGGTGCCATCAGATTTACAGCGAGCTGTTTTTCCCAATCATTATTTGTCTGTTCCAAAAAAGGTTTGTTGATGAGCAAACCTGCGTTGTGAATAAATCCGTCGATAGATAGTTGATGATCTTCCAGATGATTTTGAATAGCATCTGCTGAATCAGCATCAGTAATATCAAGCACTAAAGTAAAGATTTGTTCCGGTGCATAGGCTCGCAGTTGATCCAGCTTGTCTTCAGATCGGGCAATTGCCGTAACTGTACAATCTTTATTCACTAAAAACTTCGTTGTTTCCAAGCCGATGCCTCTGCTTGCTCCTGTAATAAGTATGTGTTTAGACATATTGAAAAGTTTAATCGAGTGAATGCTTTTTACAAGTTAAAAGAACAAAATAGTGCACAAATCATTCAATAGAGAAATAATGATGGAAATTGTCATGAATATTGTTCACGTTTCGTTATAAAAATAAAGCTTTGCCTGAATGAATCGTAAGCAAGAACTACATATTGATATCGATTGGAAGCAGGTAGCCCGTCTCATGTTGCTTTCCAGAAACATTGATGAAAAAGAAGAGAACGAGCTGACACCGGAGAAAAAAATTCTCTATCAATTTTCTTCAAAAGGCCATGAGCTGGCTCAAATTCTGCTTGGGATGAATCTGACCAATCCCAAAGATATGGTAAGTGCATATTATCGTTCTCGTCCCTTACTATTAACATTGGGTTTAACCGCGGAGGATGCCATCGCGTCCAATATGGCTAAATCAGGCGGATATAGCGAAGGACGTGACATCGGTACAGTTTGTAATCTCCCCAATGAAAAAGGGCCAACCGTATTGCCGATGGCCGGAGATGTGGGATCACAATACACGCCGGGAGCCGGTTATGCGCAAGCCATTCAGCTGTTGTCTCAAGCTTATCAAAAGGAAGAATATAACGGGGCAATTTCTGTGATTTTGGGAGGAGATGGATCGGTCGCCACAAATGGATTTTGGTCAGCTTTGACGATGGCAACGACACTCAATTTACCGGTTCTCTTTTTTGTTGAGGATAACGGATATGGAATTTCGGTGAAAAGTAATTTTCAAACACCGGGCGGAAACATTGCCAATAATCTGTATTCATTCAAAAATCTGAAAATTTTAAAAGGTAGCGGAACAGAACCCGAAGAAACTTCCGGATTAATTAAGCAAGCGACGGAATATGTCCGTGCACATAACGGCCCCGCACTCTTGAGATTAACTGTTCCCAGGTTGAATGGACATTCTTTTCAGGACAATCAAGCTTATAAGGATGATGCACTCCTGCAGCAAGAGATTAATAATGATCCTCTCAAAAAATTGAAGGAGTTCGTATTGAAGGGGATGATATCTGAAAAAGAGTGGAATAATCTGGAGAGTGAGATAAAGAATGAGGTTGACAAAGCGGCTGAAGAAGCATGGAATCGTTCAGAACCGGAATCTAAAAATCTGACTGAAGCTCTTTATAATGACGGAATGGAAGTTCAGAAAATAGGTGGATTATACAGTTCCGGGTATGAATTTCCGGAAAGTTCAATGGAACCAAAATCCGAAAAACAACGAATTAACGTTGTGGAATCTATACGGAGAACGTTAGAACATGAACTCGAAATCAATGAGAAGATCTTGGTTTTTGGAGAGGATGTTGGAGCAAAAGGCGGAGTTCACGCCGTTACATCCGGACTTCAAACAAAATTCGGAAATCAACGGGTTTTTGATACGAGTTTATCCGAAGAGGGAATCATTGGACGTGCTGTTGGATTGGCATATGCCGGTTTTATGCCTGTTGCAGAAATTCAATTTCGCAAGTATGCCGATCCGGCCACAGAGCAACTTAAAAATACGGGGACTATACGCTGGCGAACGGCCAACAAGTTTGCCGCGCCGATGGTGGTACGAATGCCGGGCGGTTTTGCAAAGTGTGGAGATCCCTGGCACAGTGAATCGAACGAGGCATTTTTTGCAAAAATGATTGGGTGGCAGGTTGTTGTACCTGCCAATGCAGAAGATGCGGCTGGATTACTTCGGTCAGCTATGAGAAGTAACAATTCCACAATTTTCTTTGAACACCGAAACTTGTTGGATTCCAAATATTCCCGAAAACCTTATCCGGGGGATGATTTTGTTGTACCGATTGGCCAAGCCAAAAAGCTGAAAGATGGCTCGGAGATTACAATTATCACTTGGGGTGCAATGTGCGAACGTTGCGAGGAAGCTGCTGAAGAATTGGATACGTCAGTTGAAATCATTGATTTACGTTCCATTATTCCGTGGGATAAAAAGATGATCTTTGAGTCTGTGAAGAAAACAAATCGCTGTCTGATAGTTCATGAAGACAACCGCACGGCAGGATTTGGGGCCGAAATTAGCGCCACCATTTCAGATGAACTTTTCAAATATCTGGACGCTCCCGTTCAGCGCCTTGCCTTTCCGGATATTCCTGTTCCATATAATGTTGATTTGATGAATTCGGTCTTGCCAGATGCCGGGAAAATCGCTGAAAAGATAGAAGAATTGGTCGAGTTTTAGACAGCTTAAAAAGCATTTCTGGTTTAAATCCGGTAAAGTGCAAGCTTTCACTCTTTCAGACAGAAATTTTGTGGCAAGTAAAGATTTTTATTCCATCTTTGAGATTGCGCTCTAAACCGGAAATGCATCAAACCTTTCCTTGTAAATACAATTGTCTAACTGGTTCATCCAGCTTTTCCATAGCATATCGCAACATCGTTCGTGGCATGTTTTGGTAGTGATTGTCAAGGAAATTTCTTAGCAGGACTTCATCCTGTTTGCCGATTTCCCTCAACATCCAGCCGGTTGCTTTGTGAATCAGATCTTCCGGAGCATCAAGATACTTTTCAGCGAGTTCAAGAGTCAGATCAAAATCGCCCTGATCCACAAAGTAGAAAGTGGTCATAATGGCTATTCTTCGTTCCCAGAGATCATCCGAATCAGAGAGTTGATATAAAATCGATCGATCTTCATTGTATTCAAACAGAAAATGTCCGGCAATATATTTTGCGGATGAATCGACCAAATCCCAGTTATTCACACCTTTGAGGTTGTCCAGATAAAAGTGGTAGATGTCCTCTCGGTCTTCAAAGTTTTTGTTTTTTTGATATTTGTAAACGAGAATCAAAACAGCTGTGAGACGAACTTCATGAAATGGCGATTGAAGAAGTTTCGCCACTTCAATGAGTGGAAGATCTTTATATTTTTTTGCGATTTCCCGTTGTTTCGGAACCCGAATTCCAAGGAATTGGTCACCTTCTCCATATTCCCCCGGACCGGATTTGAAGAAGCGTGCACTATGTTCCGCTATTTTGGAATCGGCTATTTTTTTGAGGGCTTCTACAACATTCTTGTCTCGCGTCATTCTGATAAGATGTAAGATGCGGCAATTTCCTGGTACATTTCTATCTGTTCATCAATCCAGGCTTGATCATGTCCCATTTCTTCTGCCATTAGTCTGGCAACTTCAGGAACCATTGCTACACTGGCTTTTGCATCGAGAAGGAGCGCGCGTGTTCTTCGGGCAAGAATATCCTCAACCGTCATTGCCATTTCATTTCTAACGCCCCACACAACTTCTGCTTTTAAATAGGGCAATCGCTCATGAAGTTTTTTGCCAAGTTCTACATTTTCTTTGATGAGCTTGTTGATTTCCACGCGATCCGATCCATAGTGATGAAGCGGATCATCCGGATCAATATTTTTGAGCCAGCCGTGAATTCGAAGATGCTCCGTAACACATTCCTGTACGTTTAATCCGGCCACAGTTGCAGCTTGGTCAACGGTGTCTTGGGCCATTTTACGATAGGTGGTCCATTTACCTCCGGCAATCGTTACCAATCCGGAATCAGAAATCATCAAAGAATGGTCCCGGGAAATGGAGGCTGTGTCTTTACCGTCACCTGCTTTTACAAGCGGACGCAATCCTGCGAAAACACTGCGAACGTCTTTTCGGGTGGGATTTCCAGTGAGATATTGAGAGGCATGTTTCAGAATAAACTCGATTTCATCTTCCTGGGCTTTGGGTTCCAGTGATGGTTCATCAACAAGCGTATCGGTAGTACCAATTACGATTTTTCCATTCCATGGAACGGCGAAAAGAACTCGTCCATCATCCGTATGAGGAACCATAATAGCAGATTCGCCCGGAGAAAACTCCTTGTCGATTACCAGGTGCACACCCTGGCTGGGTGCAATAATATTGCCGGCATCCGGATTATCCATTTTGAGAATTCCGTCTGTAAATACGCCTGTTGCATTCACCACAACCCGGCCGTTAATTTCGAAGTTTTCTCCGGTGAGTTGATCCTCAACTTTAACTCCATCTACCATGCTGTTGGATTTTAGAAGGCCGGTGACTTTTGCATAATTAATGAGAGTCGCATCATGATCAGCGGCAGTTTGCACCAGGTTTATGGCAAGACGGGAATCGTCAAATTGACCATCGTAGTAGATGACGCCACCTCGCAAGCCGTCACGTTCAAGAGTGGGAAGACGCTCAATGGTTTCTTCGAGATCCAAATGTTTAGATGGACCGAGGCCAAGTTTGCCTGCCAGCATATCGTACACTTTCATGCCCACTCCATAAAAAGGACCTTCCCACCAGTCGTAATTAGGTACAATAAAGGATTGATTATGAACGAGATGAGGTGCGTTTTGAATCAGTAGTCCTCTTTCGCGGAGAGCTTCCAGAACCAAAGAAACATTTCCCTGCTGTAAATAGCGAACTCCACCGTGGACCAATTTTGTAGAACGGCTGGATGTTCCTTTTGAGAAATCGTGCTGTTCAAGCAGCAAAGTGCTGTAGCCTCGTGTGGCAGAATCCACAGCAACACCAAGGCCTGTTGCGCCACCACCAATTATAATTACATCAAAATATCCCGCCTTTTCTTTGGCGGTTTTTAACATTTCTTCTCTGTTTAGGAGCATGGTTGATTGATTTACTAATAAAAGTTTTGTGTGTATCCTGGGTTTCTGCCCGGGATGAAATGAGTTATTCTCCGTCCTAAGCTCTGCTTAGGGCGGAATAATCGGAAGTGCTGCTTCCTTTCATGAATCGAAGCTTTACACCAATTGTGCCAAAGCAGAGCTTCGGAACGAGAAAGAATAAGCTAAACATCAAAGTCCAGTTTTTCGGACCATGCCCGGGTGGCCTTCAGCGCTTTTTTCCACCCGGCAATTAAGTCATCGGCTTTATCTTTATCCATCTTCGCATCAAAACGATGATCTTCTTTCCACTGTTCATTTATTTCTTCATGATTTTTCCAGAAACCAACGGCCAGCCCGGCGAGGTAAGCCGCACCAAGAGCAGTGGTTTCCAAAATTTTGGGGCGAATTACCGGAGACTGCAGGATATCTGCCTGGAATTGCATCAGAAGATCATTGGCTGTAGCTCCGCCATCAACCCGTAATTCTTTGATATCAATCCCGGAGTCCGAACGCATCGCTTTCAAAACATCCATTGCCTGGTAGGCAATTCCTTCAAGAGCGGCACGTGCAATGTGGCCCGAATTCGATCCACGGGTTAATCCCACAATTGTACCCCGTGCATGTTGATCCCAATGGGGTGCACCCAGTCCGGCAAATGCAGGCACAAGATATACGCCATCGTTGTCTTCCACAGAGGAAGCGAGTTTTTCTACATCAGCCGATTTTCGAATCAATCCCAATTCATCCCGAAGCCATTGTACAACTGCTCCGGCGATGAAAATACTTCCTTCCAGGGCGTATTCAACCTTTCCATCTACTTTCCAGGCAACTGTGGTTAACAGGTTATTTTCAGATTTGATAGGCTTCTCACCGGTATTCATCATCATAAAACAGCCTGTGCCATAGGTATTCTTTACCATTCCTTTTTCAATACATCGCTGGCCAAAAAGAGCCGCTTGTTGATCTCCCGCAATTCCGGCGATCGGAACCTTGGCGTTCAGCACTGTGGAATTGGTTTTTGCATATTCTTCGCTGGATGATTTTACTTCGGGCAGCAAGCTTTCGGGAATATCCAGGATTTCAAGCAGTTCTTTATCCCACTGCATCTCATGGATGTTAAAAATCATGGTTCGGGAGGCATTGGATACATCCGTTACATGGGTTTCTCCATTTGTAAAATTCCAGATCAGCCACGTGTCCATCGTTCCAAACGCCAGCTCTCCGTTTTCCGCCCGTTGTCTGACTCCATCAACATTATCCAGAATCCACTTAATCTTTGTGCCCGAGAAATAGGAATCGATCACCAATCCTGTTTTCTCCTGGATTTTGCCGGCATATCCGTCATTTTTCAGTTGATCACAAAACTCTGATGTCCGCCGGTCTTGCCAAACGATGGCGTTATATACAGGTTTCCCGGTTTTTCGGTCCCATATCATCGTAGTTTCCCGTTGATTGGTAATTCCGATGGCGGCTATGCTTGAACCGCTAATCCCGGCACTGGTTATGGCTTCGGTAGCAACCCCCGCCTGGGTCGACCAAATTTCTGTTCCGTCGTGTTCAACCCACCCGGCTTCCGGATAAATTTGTTTAAACTCTTTTTGAGCAGTAGATACAATTTCACCTTTATGATTGAAGACAATAGCCCTTGAGCTGGTGGTTCCCTGGTCGAGAGCTAAAATGAACTGCTTTGCCATGTTATGGGCTCCTGTTAATTAGCGATGATAAATTATTGATCAGGCAATTTGTGAAACCGCTTCTTGAAAATCAATTTCCATAAGAAATTTCAAAAAAGGTTTTTAAAGACGAAAAAGTTTCAGTATTCATAGTAGTTGGAGTTAATAGGATTTTGGATCTGTATGATTCATACTCTTTTATTTTTTTGTTTTTCCTTACGAATGTTCCTCTTAACTTTGTAAAACAATTTAAAAAACAACCAAAAAAAATATTTTGGGATCGGAAGTAACATTAAAACAAATTGCTAAAGAATTGGGGCTTTCGGCAATGACCGTTTCAAGAGCGATTAACAACCGCTCAAATGTAGATGAAAAAACCAAAGAGAGGATTCTTAATAAGGCCAGGGAGATGGGGTACACGCCAAACCACATTGCTAAAAGTCTGGTCTCGAAAAAATCCTATACCATTGGGGTAGTTGTTCCAGAAATTGCGCATTCCTTTTTTGCAGAAGCCATTCAGGGAATTGAAGAGGTTACTTTTGAAGGGAATTATCAGCTTATCCTCACTCATTCCGCGGAGAACGAAGAACGTGAAAAACAAGCTCTTCAAACGCTTAAATCCAAAAGAGTTGATGGCATATTGATCTCAACGGCTCAAACCGTTGAAGATCATAGCTTATACAAAAGGATAGTAGAATCCGATACAGCCCTTGTTTTTTTTGATCGATGTGTGGAAGGGATTGGGGCCAGTTGTGTAAGTGTAGATGACCGTAGCGGGGCGTATAATATCACGAATCATTTAATCGGACACGGATATAAAAAGATTGCCCATTTGGGAGGCCCTTTAAATCTAAAGATTAGCCAGGAGCGGCTTTGGGGCTATAAAGAAGCTCTGAATGATAACGGCATTATGATTGATGACGATTTAATCATTGAATCTGGTTTTCGTGAAAAGGGTGGATATAATGCGATGGATCAATTGCTTACAGCGTATCAGGATCATCCACCAAGAGCGGTTTTTGCGATGAACGACCCGGTGGCATTTGGTGCGATGGAAGCTATTTACAATCATGGATTTTCAATTCCCGAAGATATTGCTATTGTTGGATTTTCGGATGATATACGTGCTTCTTTGATGAAAACTCCTTTAACTACTGTTAGACAACCTTCTTATGATTTGGGAAAAAGAGCGGCTCAAAAGTTGATTAAGATGATTGAAAATGAAGATGAGCCAGTTGAAAACATTGATTTGTTGACGGAGCTTGTTGTCAGGGAATCCTGTGGATGCAAAAAACAGTGAGAGAGTACTGAGCGAAAAAAATCAACAAGCGCCGATTCTATACCTTGGTTCAGGTTCTTATTTTTGAAAGGGCCAGAGTTTGCAGATGTATCTTTTCCCGGATTTATTTTGGGATTCCCCCGTGCCTGAATCGACGAGTATACGGTCATTATACCGCTTCCAAAACACGGCAGAGTTAAAGAAACTTTTTAAATTTAAACCTTCCAATGTATCGTTCAGCCCCCGAAAGTTGCTTGCCACAAATAATGAACGATGAATACATTATTAGGACGAAATCTTATAAAGTTAAGAAGAGAGCAAATAAACACGCTTTTACCAGCTTAAATGCGGTAATTTTGAATGGGTGTTATATTTTTAAAAAAAGTTGACAATGAAAAAAAATAGTGATTATTTAATAATAGCTGATGTTATCGATAACATTGAATAGAAATGGAAGCGGTTGCAAAGATAGATTAGATGGTAATAAAGGGTGGATATGTCTTTGTCTTTAATATGTTAACGATAACAGAAAGTGTAATTATGCAACAGTCCCTGAAGTGATAGAACATCCTTTCATGGAACCGGTCATTTACAAACCAAACACGGGTAAAGAACACGAAAAAGCGAGAAGTGGTGAGGTTTGTCAGTTACTGATGCATAATAGATCTGTAAGATACACCATAAGCCGGGAGGCAGAAAAAATTGGAGTTGGAAATCAGATCGACAGATAGCAAAAGCAAAATCACAATTAAAAAAGGTTATCAACATGATAAATAGATGTGTTACCATACTATTTTGCCTGTTTATCATAACAGGCATGAAACCTGACAAAGCTTATTCACAGAATGGGCATTCAGTGTCGGGTGTTGTTACAGATTCAGATAGTGGCGAATCTCTGCCA
This sequence comes from Rhodohalobacter sp. 614A, assembly GCF_021462415.1. Taxonomy (NCBI): domain Bacteria; kingdom Pseudomonadati; phylum Balneolota; class Balneolia; order Balneolales; family Balneolaceae; genus Rhodohalobacter; species Rhodohalobacter sp. 614A. Next base: position 143,053 of record NZ_JAKEDS010000005.1, on the reverse strand, counting down.
GGCGTAAATATTTTGCTCAAAGGTACTACGCGGGGCACAACTACAGATTTGGAAGGTAGTTATCAAATATCCAATATCAGCCCCTCAGATACGCTGGTATTTAACTACATAGGTTATGGAAATGTTGAGGTGCCAATTAATGGACGGTCAGCGATTGATGTTCAATTGAGTCCGGAAACTATTGTAGGCGATGAACTTGTCGTTGTTGGTTACGGTCAGCAAAGAAGAAGGGATTTGACCGGTTCCATTGCATCGGTGAATGTAGAAGATATCGGTGATGTGAATGTCACCAACTTTGGTGAAGCCATCCAGGGAATGGTTCCCGGTGTTACGGTAAGAACAACAGGGCAGCCCGGTTCAGAGCCATCTATGCAAATCAGGGGAATGGGGAATTTTACGAATAATGAACCGCTCTATATTATTGATGGCGTACCCACACGGGCCAACAGGGATTTTAATGTGAATGATATTGAATCCATTCAAATTCTGAAGGATGCCTCTGCAGCAGCTATATACGGATCACGAGCGGCAAACGGCGTGGTTATCATTACAACCAAAAGCGGGCGAGAAGGTCCGATGCGTATTGACTTTAACAGCTCTACAAGTCGAGACTGGCTGCCGCGATTTGATCTCATGGACAGAGAAACATGGATTGAATTTAACAACCGGGCTTATGACGAAGCCGGTGTTCCACGACAAAATCACTTTGAAGCCAATACGGATTGGCAGGATGAAACTTTCCAAACCGCACTCAGAACCGATAATAATCTTACCATTTCAGGCGGTTCTGAATCGGGCACATACCTTCTCTCATTAAATCATCAGTCAAACGAAGGTACTACCATTGGTTCAACATCCGAAAGAATTGGGATAAGGTTAAACACAGAGTCAACCCGTGGTATTCTTACCGTAGGTGAGAATTTGGCTATTACCAATTTTGATGTACAAGAGTTAAATACAAATCCCATTGCAGATGTGACCAGAATGCTGCCAACCATTCCGGTGTACGACAGCAACAATCCCGGTGGATTTGGATACGGAAATGAGAACAGGGCAAGAACGTTTGGTGTCAATCCGGTTGCCAGGGAAGCTCTGGAAGATGCCGCAACCGTTAACCAGAGAATCAGGGGAAATGCCTATTTAGAATTAGATTGGTCATTCCTGAACTATAGGTTTAACTACGGATTAGACTACAATTCTCACAATTACGACTTTTTAAGAAGAGAGGGCAACTGGACATTGAATCATCCTTTTGAACCTTCACGAATTTATTCTGAAAAAGGCGGTTACAACTCTCATCTGTTTGAGAATACACTTACCCTGATACAGGAATTCTCAAATCACAAAGTTACGGCTCTTGCAGGTCAGTCTTATCAAACATTTAGTGAGGAAAGAATTTGGGGAGAAGCTCAAAACGTAATAGAAGCCGGTGGTGAGTATTTCAATCTATTGGATGCAGCTACTACAGATGCAAGAACCGGTGGCTGGCTGCAGGAAGGGGCGATACTCTCTTTCTTTGGAAGATTGAATTACAACTATAATGACCGTTATATAGCTGAATTTACCATGCGATATGACGGCACATCCCGTTTGCCGGAGGATAACCGATGGAAGGCTTTTCCTTCTGTGTCGGGTGCATGGAGAATCAGCCAGGAAGATTTCTTTGATGTTGATTGGGTAGACGATCTTAAATTAAATGCCAGTTATGGGTTGTTAGGAAGCTCAAACATTGGTTTCTATGATTACCAAAGTGTATTGAATATAAATCCTCAATATGTTTTTGGTGAAAATGTACATAGTGGTGTCACGCAGGTTGAACTGGTTAACCAGAACCTGCGATGGGAAACACTTACCCAAACCAATATTGGTGTAGAAGCTGTCCTCTTTGATGCAAGATTGCTTCCCAAAATAAGCTACTTCAATAGTGAGACCCAGGATGTTCTAACAGAAATGCCAATTTTGATGACGACCGGTAATGATGGCGGAAATCCATTTGTAAATGCCGCAAGTTTAAAAAATACCGGTTTTGAAATAGATTTAACCTGGACTGATGAAATTCGGGATAAGAATCTGAACTATTCCATTGGCGTGAATTTCGGAAAAACTCAAAATGAGATTGTAGAGCTTGGATATGGACAAACAGTATTCTATACAGGCCAAACAATAAACGAAATAGGCCACCCCATTGGGACATATTATTTGATAAAAACGGATGGATTATTCCGATCTGAATCCGAAGTTCTTGCACATACAAACAGTGAAGGCAACGTCATTCAGCCCAATGCCCGGCCGGGGGATATTCGCTATGCTGATGTAAATGATGACGGCCAAATCACAAGTGCGGACAGAACAATTGTAGGAAGTCCGTGGCCAAGTTTCGAATACGGAATTAATCTGTCAGCAAGATGGAAGAGCTGGGACTTTAGAGTGCAGGGATTCGGTGCCTATGATTTTGATATCTTCAACGGCCCCAGAAGTGTAATGGACAGATTTGATGACAACTCCGGATACAGAAGTGGAATTGAGCCCTGGACACCGGAAAATCCTGATACCGATTTTCCCCGAATTATTTATGCCGATCAGCGAAACTCAAGAGGTGATATTGACCGGTGGCTGGAAGACGGTTCGTTTTTCAAAATTCGTGAAATAACCATTGGTTATACATTGCCGCCAACCATATTAAGTGATGTTTTCCAACGGTTAAGAGTTTCTGTTACAGGTCAAAATTTGGTCACATTCACAAATTACACGGGATTAGATCCTGAATTTGTAGCTCCAAGTATATTTGACAGAACACATGATAACTACAGGTATCCCACACCTCGAACTGTATCATTTAATCTTCAATTATCTATTTAATCACAGGACTCCATAATTATGAAGAAAATATATTTTACCCTACTGGCTGTGATGATAATGATGCTCTCATCAGCATGTAATGATGTGCTTGATTATTCAAACCCGAATGCTCCTACCGATGCCACGTTCTGGAAAACTCCGCAGGATGCAGAAAGAGGTTTAACAGCTGTTTATCATCAGTTGATTAAGGAATCCACCTATTCAAGATGGATCTTTTTCCGATACGACCTTACATCAGATGAAGGATATAGTAACAGTCCATGGACTGAACTGGCAGACTGGACCCGGTTTAATTACCTGAACTATAACTTTTGGGAAGGAGGAGCCTGGATCTGGAGAGATCATTACAAAGGTATCTTTCGCGCAAACCAGGTGATTACCTATGTACCGGAAATAGAGTTTGGCGATTCAAACAGGCAACAGGAAATAATTGCCGAGGCCAAATTTATAAGAGCACTTTTATATTACAATCTTGTAGTGCTATGGGAGGAAGTTCCCATCGTAACCGAACCGTCCAACCCGGATGACCAGCCCGCACAACGGAGTGAAGAAGAAGTTTGGAACCAAATAATTCAGGACCTCACGGAAGCTGCAAACATTCTTCCGGAAAGATGGGATGCAACTGAAGCAGGCAGACCAACCAAAGGATCCGCACATGCACTTTTAGGACGCGCCTACATGCAAAACCATGACTGGGAACAGGCTTATGATGCTCTCCAATGGTTGGTTGAAGGCCCGGGTGCCGCTTATTATGACTTGGTTGATAACTACAGAGACAATTTTATGCATACAACAGCGCATAATATGGAGTCTGTATTTGAGGTTGTCTTTTCGGATGTGAACAGAGGTGGCAAAGGGGATGGCAGTGATTCAAATCTTGGATTTGAACGCCCTCAATTCTTTGCTCCCGGTGGTATAGGCTGGCAAGACGGACAAGCCAGAAGATGGCTGATTGATGAATATAAGTCAGAACTCAATTTGGACGGCGGATATGACACCCGTCTGAAATGGAGCATATTCTATAGCGAAATGGGAGATGATTTTGAAAATAATAACCTGATTTATGGCCGGACCTGGGAAGAAGGAGGCTGGGCTCAGGATGCAGCCTACATTCGGAAATACTCTTCTGATTATTTCAGAGACTATGAAGATTATTATTCTCCCAATAATTTCAGGGTTATACGGTATGCCGAAGTTCTGCTAAACTTCGCAGAAGTTGTTAATGAGCTGGAGGGTCCGCAACAGGCCGTTCAATATGTTAACCGCGTGAGACAACGTCCTTCCACAAATTTGGCGCCATTACAGTCAAGCCCGTATTCAACTGCATTAAGCTCTCAGAATGCATTCCGTGAAAGACTGAAAATGGAGAGAACGTTAGAGCTGAACCATGAAGGAATCCGATGGGCTGATTTAAAAAGATGGGGAATGCTTGAAAGCCAGGAAGGTATAGATGAATTGAGACAAAGAGATCCAAGCTTCGACAACTTTGTAATAGGAAGACATCACAGGTTGCCTATTCCTCAAAGTGAAGTGGAAAACAATCCTAATCTCAATCAATTAAGTGGTTATTAATTATACAAGAACCGGGTTTGGAGCAGTCATCTGTTCCAGTCCCGGTTTCTATAAAATTTATCCCCATGCGCACAATTACTTTACCTGCCATTCTTTTGCTTCTTTTTTCAGTTTTAACAGTCGGTTGTAGCTCGGAAGCCAACGGATCAACAGAATATTTTGGAGATGACGATCCACCGGAACACAATATTTATTTTGGAGACCCTTATGTACTTTTGGATGACGGAACATACTATATGTATGGAACCGGCAGAGATAGCGATACCGGAATCGAGGTTTATACATCAGAAGATCTTGAAAATTGGATAGGGCCTGTAGGAGTTACCGACGGATTCGCTTTACATAAGGATGATGTGATCGGTGACCGATGGTTTTGGGCTCCGGAAGTTTATAATGTGAATGGCACTTATTATATGTTTTTTAGTACGGAAGAGCATATGGCCATAGCCACTTCAGAGAGTCCTTTGGGGCCATTTGTACAGGAAGAACAACAATTCCTTGCCGATTTTAAAGCGATTGACCACTCTTTATTTGTGGATACGGATGGTGCCCATTATATCTATTTCGCAAAATTTGAAGATGGTCTGGAGATTTGGGGCGCGGAGTTTGCCGAAGATTTTTCTGAAATCAACTTTGATACAATGGAGCGGCAAATTTCTCAGTCTCAGGAATGGGAGAAAAGTCAAAAAGATCCGGTTGGAATTGTTAATGAAGGCGTTTATATCATTAAACATGAAGGAATGTATTACATGATATATTCGGCCAATCATTACGCCAGCCCCGACTATGGAATTGGAATGGCTTATGCGGAACATCCCTTGGGGCCTTGGACAAAGGATGAAACGAATCCGATTTTACAGAACCCGGATCATTTGGTGGGAACCGGACACAGCATGTTGTTTGAAGGAAAGGATGGTCGGCTCTATATGGTGTACCATGCTCATAATGATCAGGAGAATATTCATCCGAGAATAGCATATATCAACGAAGTAGGGTTTGTACCTGTAGAAGGCGAAGACCGTTACCGCATTCAGGTTAAGGAACCCAGAATTGAACCCATGTATAACCCTCCGGCTGATTAATTAATATTGTAATGAAGTCTGCATTTACTTTTTTATTCATTATTGTTGTACTCATGTTAACCTATTGTAACTCTGCAGTTTCAGGGGATGATGAGAAGCCCCCGGAGCCGGAGTGTGAGTTTGTAAACCCCATTGCACATGGCCAGGATCCGTGGGCAATTAAACATGGCGATTCCTATTATTTTATAGAGTCCGCCGGTGGGGCACTTCATATCTCCAAAACGCAGAGCCTGACCACACTTAAAATGAACCAGCAGGAAGTCTGGTCATTACCCGATCATGCAGGATGGAATCAACATAATTTATGGGCCCCTGAATTGCACTTTATTCAGGGAAAATGGTACATCTATTATGCCGCCGGAGAAAGTGGTCCGCCCTTTACTTCTCAGCGAAGCGGTGTTCTGGAATCTGTCAGCGAAGACCCTTTTGAGGGATTTATTGATAAGGGACAGTTGTATACAGGCGATGATATCGAAACCGGAGAAGAAAACAAGTGGGCAATTGACCTGACGGTTTTGGATCTGAATGGTCAGTTATACGCCATATGGTCTGGCTGGGAAGAGAACAGGGATACCGATCACACACCTCAACATTTATACATCGCAGAAATGGAAAATCCCTGGACAATTTCCGGGAACAGGGTGAAGCTGTCTTCGCCGGAAGAGGAGTGGGAAACCGGTGGAGAACTTGATTTACAGGAAGGCCCTCAGATATTGGAAAATGAGGAAGGCGACGTCTTTATTATTTATTCAACCCGGGAATCCTGGCTTCCCGCATATCGATTGGGTCAGTTAAAGTTGAGTGATCGAAACGCTGATCCTATGAATCCGGATAATTGGGAGAAGTCTGGTCCTGTATTTATGGGAACGGAGGATGTGATAGGAGCAGGACACGCCAGTTTTGTGAAATCACAAGACGGCACTGAGGACTGGATTGTGTACCACACGAAAGTCAGCGAAGAACCCGGGTGGGACAGATACATCCATATTCAGCCGTTTGGATGGGATCAACAAGGGAATCCTGATTTTGGAACTCCAGTATCAGCCGGAGTAACCTTGCCAAAACCAGCCGGGGAATGTAAATAACCAATATGATCAGATCATAGATAGATTTGTTGTGAATATTCAGTTAATCATACCGGCCCTGTTTCTTTTCGTCAATTGTTCAGGCGGAGGTGTAATAATAAATCGTGATGTACAGCCAGACATTATTCCGTATGAAGAAGGGATACGAATCTTGTGGGACTACCAAACCCTGACGAATATATCCGATTCCGAACATTCTTCATTTTATCCGAGAATGACAACCTTAACAAGCGGTGAGATGTTGAGTGTGTATGAGAGCGAAGCGAGTATTGTTTTATCCCGAAGTGATGACAACGGGAAGAGTTGGACTCAAGGCGAAAAAATCGCCAAACCTGAGGGTATTGTAAGAGCATCCGTGCCGGAAATTATTGAATTGCGAAATGGTGAAATTTTAGTCGCATACAATACCAGGCCACCACAAAATAATGACAATGAACAGCTCCGTTTTGGTTTAAAAGTGATAAAAAGCTTGAATCAGGGGAATAGCTGGTCAGATCCTATTAACGTTTACGAGGGTGGTCATACATGGCACCGTGGGGTTTGGGAGCCAGTTATGATGCAGTTGGATGATGAACTGTTATTATTTTTTGCCAATGAGCATCCGTATAGCGAAAGTGAAGATCAGGAAATTAGTTTTGTGAAATCGGACGATGACGGACTAACATGGTCTCAACCCAAAACGGTTTCTTACAGAAAAGGACATAGGGATGGAATGCCCGTACCCGTTAAACTTCAAAACTCCGGCGAAATCAGAATAGCTATTGAGGATAATGGCATCTTCGGAGGAGAATTCAAACCGGTAATTCTTGGATTTTCTTCTCAGGAAGCATTGAGTGATTCTATGATATCGGGCCGTTCAAATAACCGATGGAGAGCATTAACCGAGGATGATCAGCTTGCAGAACATGAATATGGAGGGGCGCCTTACTTAGTACAAATTCCATCAGGCGAAACAATTTTGTCCTTTCAATCCACAAAAGATCGGGACGTCGCCTGGAATTTTTCCACGATGGCAGTGGCTATTGGAGATCATGATGGTAAAAATTTTTCCAGAGTGACAGAGCCATTTCGAGTTGGCCGTACTCAATCAGCAATGTGGAACTCGCTTCATGTAAAAAATGACAATACCGTAACGGCCGTTACTTCGACAAATGCTTTCAGCAACGACGGGAAGAGTGAAATCTATTCTATAGACGGCCGAATATTGTCCGATATCATCATTCCAAATGGCAATATTACAAAAGAAACAGCATCCACATTATCCGAAAAGGGATTGCAAACGATAGCTCGTATGGGCGCTTATAGTCCAGTCTCTGCTTCAGTATATGCACTCAAAGATTCAGAGTACTTACACCTTGGATTCAAGGTTAATAATCGGGCGGCGAATAATTCCACGGAGTTCGAATCAACGGACTTGATGATAGCAAACGGATTGCTTTATGAAGATGAGATTTCGGAAGGAATGTTCAAAGTTAGCTACGATCGTGAAGGCAGAGTAACAAGTTATGAGGGAAAGAATGGAAAGTGGTCGCCGATGGAAGAAGATTTAAAAACGAATGTTTTTAGAGACAGTGATCACGAAAAAGAAGTGATGATATCTATTCCATTATCGGGTATTGGTCTGGAATCTGACCCTCCGAATGCAATTGGTTTGAACGCAAATCTGAATGTCCGGAATGTTTCCAGCACTGAGATCATAAACGAGACACTCGGTGGCAATAAGGAGTTCAGGCCATCCACGTGGAGTAAAGCCATTATTTTAAACAACAACGAATGAAGATAAACAGATCAGCAAATTTGATGAGAAGTTCAAAGTTACAATTGTGGTTCGGAATGATCCTTTTATTGATCGCAGGATGCGATACTGGCGCGAAACAGGAATCATTCGAAATCAAGAATCCGGTTTTACCGGGAGACCGGCCCGATCCTACGGTGATTCAAATTGGAGATACGTACTGGGCTTCGGCAACATCCAATGAATGGTCGCCACTGTTTCCCATATTCAAATCAAATGATTTGCAGAACTGGGAGCTTGTAACGTATGTATTTCCCGATGACCCGCCGGCCTGGGCAGTCAATAATTTCTGGGCACCAGAACTGGCTTATGATGAAGATCAGGACAAGGTTTATGTTTACTATACGGCAAGAGACAGGGAATCTAACCGGTTGAGTACGGCCGTTGCAAGTGCCGACAGCCCCGAAGGACCATTTACTGATCATGGTCCGCTTATTTCGCAGGAACTGGGTTCTATTGACGGATATGAAGCCAGAGATATAGACGGAACTCTCTATTTTATGTGGAAAGAGGATGGCAATAGCGGAGGGCAGCCAACACCGATGTGGGCGCAGGAAATCAATGAAGACAGAACCGAACTAATCGGCGAAAAAATCGAGATGTTTCGGAATGATGAATCTTGGGAAGATAACCTTGTGGAAGGCATCAGTGTATTCAGGGAAGATGACTATTTTTATGCACTCTACTCTGCACGATCTTGCTGCGATGTACAGTGCAATTATGTAACCGGAGTTGCACGATCGGAAACAATTGGTGGTCCATGGGAAAAGTTTGATGGTAATCCGATATTGAATAATAATGAGGACTGGAAATGTCCTGGGCATGGATCTGTCGTGAGAAAAGATGGTGAAATTTTTTACCTCCATCACGCCTACAGCAGAGCAGGCGGGGTTTACGTGGGTCGCGAAGCCGTACTTGAAAGAATTATTTGGAATGAAGAGGGCTGGCCGGTATTTGATAATGATGCCGAATATAACCGGGAAACGGATACATGGGATTTTTCATCTGATTTTACAGAGGGTTTAGATCCGCTGTGGCAGTGGAGAGTTACTCAGGATATTCAGTTTACAACAAATGAAGAAGGATTATTTGTTGAAGCTTCCAGAGAAAATGAAGATTTGGGAAGTTTGCTTGTTCGTCAGACCACTTCCCCCAACTATGATATCATTGCCACGATTGATCATGAGCAATCCGGAGAAAATGTAGCCGGAGGAATTGCCTTGGTGGGAGCTGCGAATAATGGATTTGCCGCACCGGTAGCCGCTGCAGGAATCTCAACAGAAAACGGAAACATCACGGTTTGGGAAACCAGAAACGCGAAAACGGAAATTTATGCAGAAGAACAGATAGGTGAAGCGGAATATTCTAAGCTCATGATGGAAGTGCGGGATGGATATCTGCTTACATTTTCTGTAAAACAGAATGAAGAATGGAAAACGCTGGTCGAAGATTTTGATGCGTCTCATTTAGTGGCCTGGGGGATGGGCTTTCGTTATGGGATGGTAGCGAAAGGAGAACCCGGCGGGCGGGTAAACATTAAAGAATTTCAGTTGATTAACCACTAACAATTATACGACAAGATGAAACGATTTATTTTAATTATAGCAAGTTTACTCTTTATTGGGGCTATTTCGTGTGATACCGAAACACCTGATGAAAATAACGGAGTTGCCGAACGATGGTCAGAGGAGAAAGCGAATCAATGGTATGAAGAGACCGGCTGGCTGGTAGGTGCTAATTTTAATCCCAGCACGGCCATCAACCAATTGGAAATGTGGCAGGCGGATACGTTTGATCCCGAAACAATTGACAGAGAACTGGGTTGGGCTGCCGACCTCGGATTTAATTCGATGAGAGTTTATCTGCATGATTTGGTCTGGAAAGAAGATCCGGAAGGGATGATAGAACGAATGGAGCAATATCTTGAGATTGCCGACAGCCATGGAATCGGAACCATGTTTGTCTTGTTTGATGGCGTTTGGCATCCACATCCTGAAGTAGGCACACAGCCGGAGCCAAAACCTCATGTACACAATTCCGGCTGGGTTCAGAGCCCAAATACAAATATCCTGGCTGACCCCGACAGTTGGGGTCAACTCGAAGAATATGTAAAAGGAGTGATGTCGCATTTCGCCAACGATGAAAGAGTTCATATTTGGGATATATACAACGAACCCGACAATACCAACGACAGAGCTTATGGTGATATTGAGCTTGAGAATAAACGTGAAATGGCATTGCAATTGCTTAAAAAGAGCTTTGAATGGGCCAGGGAGGTAAATCCATCACAACCTATAACGGCCGGTTTGTGGTACGGAGATTGGTCCGATCATGATGAAATGAAAGAAATGGATCAGTTTATGGTGGAAAACGCAGATATAATCACCTTTCACTCCTATGATGGACCCGAAGTAATGACAGAGCGGATTAAAAATCTTCAAAGATATAACCGTCCCATATTCTGTACGGAATACATGGCTCGTCCCCAGGGAAGTACATTTGAGGCCGAACTTCCCATTCTTAAGGAAAATAATGTAGGAGCATACAACTGGGGATTTGTAAACGGGAAAAGTCAGACGATCTATCCATGGGATTCCTGGGACAAGGAATACACCTCAGAACCCGATCCGTGGTTTCATGATATTTTACATACCGACGGAACTCCATATGACAGCAGCGAAACGGAGCTCATTAAAAAATATACATTGGAATAAAGGAATTTTATCAAATACTTGAACAAAGAGATGGCAGACCCATAACACCATATATTTTTAAGTAACCTATCCATAACTATAAATTCTGAAAACGATTTATGTTTAGAAAAATTAGATTTTTCGGTTTAGTATTTATCATGTCATTTGCAGTTCAGCAGAGCGTGCTGGCTCAGCAGGGTTGGCAACCGGCAGACAATCCACTAATGACCAAATGGGTGGATGACATCGACCCTGACAATCCTCTCCCGGAGTATCCGCGACCTCAAATGAAACGAGAGGAATGGATCAATTTGAATGGGTTGTGGCAGTATGCTATTGCGCCCGTATTGGAGGACACTCCTGCAGAATGGGATGGAGAAATTTTGGTACCGTTTGCGGTCGAATCAGCCCTCTCTGGTGTTAAAAAACGAGTTGGGCCTGATAACCGGCTTTGGTATAGACGCACGTTTACCGTTCCGGATGATTGGGAAGGTCAACGGCTGCTATTGCATTTTGAAGCCGTAGACTGGAAGACGGATGTCTGGGTGAACGGGAAAAAAGCCGGGCAACATGAAGGCGGATATACTTCATTTTCGCTGGATATCACAGATTATCTGCAACAAGATGGTGAACAGGAAATTACGCTCGCTGTTTGGGATCCCACGGATGACGGTTTTCAGCCCAGAGGCAAGCAGGTTCGTGATCCCCACAGTATCTGGTACACACCAACCACGGGTATTTGGCAGACTGTTTGGCTTGAACCGGTAGCTGAAGTAGCTATAAAGAAACTGAAGATGGTTCCGGATATGGATGCTTCGGCTCTGAAACTAACGGCATTCAGTACTGATCGGGAATCAGGATATACAGTCCGGGCTGAAGCATTTTCTGATGGCCAGAAAGTGAGTGAAATCAGTGGCGATCCTGGAGAGGAAATGAATCTGTCGATTTCAAATCCCAGACTTTGGTCGCCCGAAAATCCATTTCTGTACGACCTGATCGTGACACTTTTAAAAGACGGCGAACCGGTTGATCAGGTTGAAAGCTATTTCGGAATGCGGGAAATTCGTCTTGGAACAGCCGATGATGGATACACGCGTCTGTTTCTGAATGATGAGCCACTATTTCATTTGGGGCTTTTAGATCAGGGATTCTGGCCGGATGGAGTGTACACGGCACCCACTGATGAAGCTCTCAAATATGATATTCAGGTCACCAAAGACCTTGGGTTTAATATGATTCGAAAACACGTGAAAGTGGAATCTAACAGGTGGTACTACTGGGCCGATAAGATGGGTATTCTCGTATGGCAGGATATGCCAAATGGAGACAGGCATATTGATCGCGATGAAGAGGATATTGAACGCGTAGCCCAATCAACACTGGATTATAAGGTGGAACTCAAAGAGATGATTGATGAGCATTATAATAGCCCTTCAATTGTTATATGGGTGCCTTTTAACGAAGGTTGGGGACAGTTTCAAACCGAAAAGATTGCTGATATTACGAAAGAGTTGGATCCCACTCGCCTTGTAGATATTCCCAGCGGATGGGCAGATCGTGGAGTTGGTGATATGCATGATATCCACAGCTATCCCGGCCCGGATATGCCGGATACGGAAGAAGGCAGAGCCGCTATTCTTGGAGAATTTGGCGGACAGGCTCTTGTCGTTCCGGGGCATTTGTGGATACAGGATTTCACAAGAGCTCCCGGTCATTATGAGACTTCAACATCCGAAGAAAAACTTCATACCACCTACAACCGACTGCTCGAAGAACTTATTCCCCTGAAAGAAAAAGGTCTGGCCGGAGCGGTATACACTCAAACCACGGATGTAGAATCTGAAGTGAATGGCATGATGACCTATGATCGGGAAGTTGTGAAATTTGACCTTGAACAACTGTGGAAGCTACACCAAAGAATCATCCATGGTAACTGATTTTTAAATAACCAATACGGACTGACAATACGTAGGTGGGCTCATCTTGCAAGAATTAGTGGAGCCCGCAAACGTATCATATTATTCCGGTATAGATGATCTGAGTTCATATGGTAAAACAGTTTTTAAAGATGAGTGGAGTTGAATAATGAAGCACCAATCCTATAGATATGAATAGGAAAAGAAAAATTCATGCAGACAGAAAATGTTCGTTTACTAACCAGGTTATGAGCTATAACTTTGGATGGTTAGCAACTGGTTTTCCACGTCTGCTGGTAATTGTTTTTTTCTTCATTTCTATTCAGTCATGTACCAGTGGTCAAGTGTCACAAGAAGAGAAAAAGCTCAATGTATTGTTGATATTGATAGACGATTTAAAACCTGCTATTGGCGCATATGGCAATGAGATTGCCATTACCCCGGAGATGGATAAACTGGCCGGCGAATCCATACGGTTTACCAAAGCTTTCGCAAACCAGGCAGTTTGTGCTCCATCCCGTCTTAATTTGATGCTGGGAAGCCGGTCCACCTCTTCCGGTATTTACGATTTCGGAAGAGATTTCAGGGAATTCTATCCGGATGCTATCACTTTACCGCAATATTTTCAACAGCATGGCTATCATGCAGAATCCATGGGAAAAGTGTATCACATAGGTCATGGTACGTATAATGATGAAGCTTCGTGGAGTATTCCACACCATGCGGATAAAGTAATTGAATACAATGATCTTGAAAGTACCGGCGGAGAACTTACTCGGGAAGAAGCGTTATTCGGCAATCGCACTTGGGAATATGCCCGATCTCTTTCCCGTGGAGCAGCATGGGAATCGCCGGAGGTGGCAGATACGGCTTATGCTGATGGGCGTGTGGCTAGTTATGCCATTGAAAGACTGCGAGCATTATTGGAGAATGCTGATCAGCCGTTTTTTATGGCGGTTGGTTTTGCCCGTCCGCATATGCCTTTTTCGGTCCCTCAGAAATACTGGGATTTGTATGATCCTGAACAACTGCCAATGCCGGCTATAGAAACGGCTCCCAAAGGAGCGCCGCTTTATGCCGGAAAAGATGGAGGAGGCGAAATCGCCCAATACAAACCTGTTCCGACTCCACAGGAAATTCAGGGTCCCTTTCCCGATCCGTTGAAGCGTAACTTGATTCACGGTTATTACGCAAGTGTAAGTTATGTGGATACGCAGATCGGTAAAGTTCTCACAGAGCTAAAAAATCTGGGTTTGAATGAGAATACAATTGTTGTGCTGTGGGGCGATCATGGGTTTCATCTTGGCGAACTGGGAATCTGGACGAAACATGTGAACTACGAGATCGCAAACAGAATCCCATTGATGATAAAAGCACCGGGGGTTACAACTCCGGGTTCAAGTACTGATCAACTGGCGGAAACAGTGGATATCTATCCAACGCTGGCGGATCTTGCCGGTTTGCCCGTTCCAAATCCGATTCAACCATTGGATGGAGAAAGCCTGGTTCCTGTTCTCAAAAATCCTGAGTCACGAGTGAGTGATCATGCCTATCATACCTACCCACGCGGCAGAAGAATAGGCCGTGCCATTCGTACGGATCAGTACCGGTTGGTGGAGTGGAAAGAGATTGGGGCCGATCCCGAAACAGCAGACTTTGAACTGTATGATTACTCGGATGGGCTAGTTGAAAAAGTTAATCTTGCTAGTGAAAAACCAGAGGTTGTGGAACGGCTAAAAAGAATTTTGTACAGATATCCCGAAGCCCACCTCGCGCGGCCACCGAGTCCACGCAGGGAATGATTTTTCTTTTCTAACTAAAAACTAAAAAACCTGAAAAAATGAACATTAAATTTGTTATCGATGTCAAATAAATAGTTTAGAAATGAAGATTGAGGTAATAGAAATTGCTACTTTGATAATTGACAATAAAGTGTTTTCAGGCATCAAGAGACACTTCTTTTATGATATCAGTCACAATTTTAAAGGTCTCAGTAATCATGAGTTATACTCTAATAAAATGAAAAAGATATTTCTTTTAGGGCTTCTCAGTTACTTGCTATTCCCCAGTTTGGTGTTATCACAAAATCAGGAGGAGGATCTCGTCCAGTATGTAACTACGTTGATGGGCACCGATTCAGAATTTAAGTTTTCAAACGGCAATACATATCCGGCGATTGCAAGGCCATGGGGGATGAATTTCTGGAGTCCTCAAACAGGAGAAATGGGAAGTGGATGGATGTATTCTTACGATGCGTATAAAATCAACGGGTTTAAGCAAACCCGGCAACCAAGTCCCTGGATGAATGACTACGGACAGTTTGCCGTCATGCCGGTGACCGATAAGTTGGCCATTACACAGAATGATCGAGCCAGCTGGTTTTCACATAAAGCCGAAATCGCCAAACCCCATTATTACAGTATTTATTTGGCGGATTACGATGTGCTCACGGAGGTTACGCCAACGGATCGTGCAGCTATGTTTCGGTTTACATTTCCTGAATCTGATAGTTCGTACGTAGTAATTGATGCCGCCGATGAAGGATCACACATAAAAGTGATTCCTGAAGAGAGAAAAATTATCGGCTATTCCCGGAAAAACAGCGGAGGCGTTCCGGAAAACTTTCACAACTATTTTGTAATCGCCTTCGATAAGGATTTTGAAGAAACGGCATCCTGGCAGGATGAAACCATAGATTTCGAGTCGCTTGAAAAAGAAGCAGATCACGTAGGCGGACTTGTTCGGTTTAAAACTGAAAAAGGTGAGCAAATTCATATGAAAGTGGCTTCGTCATTCATCAGTGTGGAACAAGCTGAATTGAACCTGGAACGTGAAATTGGAGAGAAGAGTTTTGAAGCGATTCGTACCGAGGGCAAAACCGTCTGGAATAAAGAACTGAACCGTATTCGGGTTGAGGGAGGCACGGATGCTCAAAAACAGACGTTTTATTCAAGTTTATATCGAACATTACTGTTTCCCCGAAAGTTTTACGAGTTCAATAAAGATGGAGAAATGGTTCATTACAGCCCGTATAATGGAGAGGTATTACCTGGTTATATGTTTACGGATAATGGTTTTTGGGATACGTTTCGAGCGGTTTTTCCTTTCTTTAATTTGATGTATCCGTCGATGAATCAGAAGTTTATGAAAGGACTGGTCAACACCTATAAAGAGAGCGGATGGTTGCCGGAATGGGCCAGTCCCGGCCATCGGAATGTGATGATTGGTTCGAATTCAGCTTCTATTATTGCGGATGCATATCTCAAAGGTATTCGCGGATTTGATATTGAAACTCTTTATGAAGCGATCCTCAAAAATTCAGAAAATAAAGGGCCGCTGGAGTCTGTAGGGCGTGCCGGCGTTGATTATTATAATGAATTGGGATATGTGCCTTACGATATTGGTGTGAATGAAAATGCAGCCCGTACCCTGGAATATGCCTATGATGATTTTACGATCTACAAATTGGCTGAAGCGCTGGACCGTCCTCAGAAAGAGATAGATCTGTTTGCGGAGCGGAGCCAAAACTATCGGAATCTTTTTGATCCGGAAACAAAACTGATGCGCGGTAAGAACGAAGATGGAAGTTTCCAGAGCCCGTTCAATCCGTTTAAATGGGGAGATGCGTTTACCGAAGGAAATAGCTGGCATTACACATGGTCGGTTTTTCATGATCCCCAGGGACTCATCGATTTAATGGGAGGAGAGGATATGTTTATAGCGATGCTGGATTCCGTATTTACTCTTCCGCCAAAGTTCGACGAAAGCTATTACGGACAAGTCATTCACGAAATACGGGAGATGCAGGTTGTGAATATGGGTCAGTATGCTCATGGAAACCAGCCGATTCAGCATATGATCTACCTCTATAATTATGCAGGTCAGCCCTGGAAAGCTCAACATTGGGTTCGCGAGGTGTTAGACAAGCTCTATTCTCCTGCTCCGGATGGATATTCGGGAGATGAAGATAATGGGCAAACCTCGGCCTGGTATGTTTTTTCTTCGATGGGATTTTATCCTGTGGCACCGGGAACGGATCAATATGCAATTGGCTCTCCTTTGTTTGAGAAGATTACGCTGGAACTGGAAAATGGAAACGAAATCACCGTGAACGCTCACGGCAATTCATCGGAGACAAGATATATCCAATCCATGAAGATGAATGGAAAAACTTATACCAAAAACTGGTTTTCTTTTAAGGAATTGATGAAAGGAGCTGTTATAGACATCGAGATGGCTAAACAGCCCAACAAACAACGGGGAATTCAGGAAAGTGATTACCCTTATTCTTTTTCACGAAACCACTGATGGATTCTGTTTAGGAAATAAAATTTCAGTAAATCGTAAAAAATTTTGAACAGATGATTTTACCAAATATAAATGCAAAATAACTATAAACATGTTTCTCAAGTATATTTTACCACTTCAAATTGTATTGATGGGGTTTTTAATGGCTAGTTGTACGAGTTCTTCAGACAAAAATGAAACCAAAATTAAAACCTCATTACCTGTGCAGAAATCAAATTTTCAGACCGAGATAGAGGGTCGGCAGACCGATCTGTTTGTCCTTCAAAATCAACAAGGGATGAAAGTTGGAATCACCAACTACGGGGGACGTATCGTCAGTTGGCTGGCTCCGGATAAAAATGGAGAATATGATGACATTGTCCTCGGATTTGACAGTATTGACGGATATTTAAATGCGAATGAGGTTTATTTTGGAGCTCTCATTGGCCGGTATGGAAATCGGATTCAAAAAGGGCAGTTTTCTTTGAATGGGGAAACCTACTCATTGGCTACAAACAACGGACAAAATCACCTGCATGGTGGTCCCGGCGGATTTCATAACGTGGTTTGGGATGCCAGTCAATTAGACGATCAACATTTGGTATTGACCTATTTCTCTGAAGATGGAGAAGAGGGATATCCCGGCAATTTGAGCGTAAAAGTAAAATATACATTGACTCCTCAAAATGAGCTGAAAATTGATTATACAGCTACTACAGACAGCCCGACTCCCATCAACCTGACCAATCATGCATTTTTTAATTTGGGCGGGGCGGCCAGCGGAACCATCAATGAGCATGAACTAACTATTTACGGTTCAAAATACACCCCGGTAGACTCTACACTTATTCCCACCGGAGAAATGACAGCAGTGGAGGGGACGCCATTTGATTTTACAAGTTCAAAAGCAATTGGAGAAGATCTTTCTGCAGATAACACACAGCTTGAGTATGGTCAGGGCTATGATCATAATTTTATCCTGGACAAAGAACAACCGGGGAAATTAACGCAAGCTGCAAAAGTAACGGATCCGGCTTCTGGACGAACGATGGAAGTTTTTACGACGGAACCAGGTATTCAATTTTACGGAGGGAATTTTTTGGACGGATCGGATACTGGAAAAGAAGGCCAGCCGTACACACATCGAACAGCATTTTGTCTCGAAACCCAGCACTTTCCGGATTCTCCGAACCATCCTGATTTTCCATCCACGGTATTAAATCCCGGAGAAATTTATCACTCCTTGTCCATTTACAAATTTTCAACGGAGTAGCGGACAGGATGATTTTTCCGACGCATATATTTTGTCTCAAATTTTATAAAAACCGATACATAAAATTGCATGTTATCGATAACATTTGGATCTTTCTAAAATAAGGTATTGGACATATCTCAATTACTTTTTTTGGAGCTAGAACTTTATTAAATCATATGACCTTTACAGCACTTGATACCATTGTCTTCTCATTGTATTGTGCTCTCATTATTGGAATTGGGCTTTGGGTCTCTCGGGATAAAGAGGGGCATCAAAAAAATGCAGAAGACTATTTTTTAGCCGGGAAATCCCTCCCTTGGTGGGCAATCGGAGCCTCATTAATTGCGGCAAACATTTCGGCTGAACAGATCATTGGGATGTCGGGATCGGGTTTTGCCGTGGGGCTTGCCATTGCTACCTACGAATGGATGGGAGCCGTAACGCTGATTATTGTGGGTAAATACCTGCTTCCCATTTTCATTGAGAAAGAACTTTATACCATTCCTGAATTCGTTGAAAAACGTTTCAATACCACATTGAAGACGATTTTAGCAATTTTTTGGATCGGATTATTTGTTTTTGTTAACCTCACTACCGTCATGTTCTTGGGGGCCAAAGCCATTGACACCATTATGGGAACAGGAGATGGAAGTCTGCTGATTTATGCCCTGATTGGCTTAGCTTTAATTGCTGCTGCCTATTCGTTATATGGAGGATTGGCTGCCGTAGCATGGACAGATGTTCTTCAGGTAGGATTGCTGGTTCTGGGAGGTCTCGTAACAACTCTTGTTGCGCTTTATCACGTAACCCCCGAAGGCGGAATTCTTTATGGATTTCAGCACATTTATGAAGTAGCCGGTGATAAATTTAATATGATTCTTGACCGGTCCAATCCGGAGTTTCAAAACTTGCCCGGCATCGCCGTTTTGATTGGAGGAATGTGGGTGGCAAATCTCTACTACTGGGGATTCAATCAATATATCATCCAGCGCACTTTGGCTGCAAAATCGTTAAAGGAATCCCAAAAAGGAATTATTTTTGCCGCTGTCCTTAAACTGATCATTCCTCTGATTGTTGTAATTCCCGGCATCATCGTTTATGTGCTTTATACACAGCCGGATGGAACCGCGCAGATTCCGGGAATTATTGATGTCTTTCAAAATCCGGATGGAAGCATTGAATACGATAATGCCTATCCCTGGCTGATGAAAGTATTCCTTTCACCCGGATTTTTGGGATTGGTAGTTGCCGCACTTGCCGCAGCTATCGTTTCTTCTCTGGCTTCTATGCTGAATTCGGTAGCCACTATTTTTACAATGGATATCTACCTCCCGTACATCAACAAAAATGCTACAGATAAGCAAACGGTTAATATGGGAAGAATTACAGCTACCATTGCATTACTCATTGCCATTTTTATGGCTCCGCAGCTCCAGTCGGTTCCGCAGGTGTTTCAATATATCCAGGAATACACCGGCTTAGTAAGTCCTGGTATTTTAGCAGTGTTTTTGATGGGACTCTTTTGGAAGCAGACAACAACCAAAGGAGCAATTTACGGAGTCTTGGGATCGATCATTATTGCATTGATATTAAAACTGGCTCCACTTGGGCTACCCTTCCTGGATCAAATGTATTACACGCTGATACTGACGATCGTCATTATTGTTGGGGTAAGTTTGACAACCAATCCATACAATGAAGACCCGAAAGCTATTCATACAACCGCAGAAACGTTTAAAACAGACTCGGCATTTAACATTGGTTCATATGTGATCTTGATGTTGGTAGCTGTGCTCTATGCAGTATTCTGGTAAACAAATTGAATTGAAGATTTATTGATGAACCAATTAGCCAAACGAGTCAAACGAGAATTTCAAAATCGTTTTGATGATGATTATATACTGATAAATTCTCCCGGACGGGTTAACCTTATTGGCGAACACACGGATTATAATGATGGATTCGTTTTGCCGGCCGCCGTTAATAAGCAGATTTATCTTGCCATTTCCGACAACCATTCAGACAAAGCCAAATTGTTTTCTGTTGATCTGGACGATTATTGGGAAGCGGATATCACAAAGCCACTTGTAAAATCAGAGAAAGGATGGCCAAATTATCTGCTGGGAGTTGTCGATCAATTGCAACATCATGGATATGAGGTGAGCGGTTTCGATTGTGCATTTGGTGGGGATATTCCCATAGGCGCGGGAATGTCATCATCTGCAGCTCTGGAAGGAGCGGTGTTGTACGGATTAACGGAACTTTTTGAATTGGACATCTCCCCTGAAGACATGGCTAAAATTGCCCAAAAAGCAGAAAATGAATTTGTGGGTGTGCAATGTGGGATTATGGATCAGTTTGTAAGCCTGAACGGGAAAGAAGACCATGCAATGAAGCTGGATTGTCGTTCGCTGGAGTATGAGTTTTACCCGTTTAAGTTTGATGATATTCACATTGTACTTTGTGATACCCAAGTGCAGAGAGAACTGGTTTCATCCGAATATAATATCCGGCGCTCGCAGTGCGAAGAAGGTGTAAAAGTCTTACAGCAATTTGACTCATCCATACAAAACCTGAGAGATGTTTCACTCTCTTTCTTACAAAGTCATCAAAAAGAACTTGATCCTGTTGTTTACAAACGGTGTAAATACGTGATAGAAGAAAATCAACGGGTGTTGGATGCCTGTAAGGATCTTAATAACGAAGATCTGGTTTCTTTTGGGCAACGGATGTATGCCTCCCATATGGGATTAAAAGATGAGTATGAAGTTAGTTGCAAGGAACTGGATATTCTGGTAGAAGAAGCCCGATCTATTGAAGGTGTATACGGCTCCCGAATGATGGGAGGAGGATTTGGCGGATGTACAATCAATCTTGTTGAAGATTCTCATCTCGCATCTTTCAAGAAACAAATTGCAGAACGTTATCATGAGAGAACCGGTAAGGAAACAAAAATTTATCAGGCCAAAGTTTCAGGAGGGACACATCTTGTGGATCAGTCAGCGAGATCTGTTAAAGAGATATGAACATCGATTTGAATAACCATCCTCATCGCCGATACAATATTCTTTCCGGAGAGTGGGTACAGGTGAGCCCACATCGGACTAAACGTCCGTGGCAGGGAAAAACCGAAGATCAGGCGGGTGAATCAAAACCTGAATACGATCCGGCATGTTATTTATGTCCCGGAAATTCGCGGGCTGGTGGCAAACAAAATTCCGATTACGAGAGCACGTTTGTTTTTACAAATGATTTCAGTGCTCTGAAACCGGACACTCCATCTGAGGTTTCAAATGAGGATGATCTGCTCATCGCAAAAGGAGAAAAAGGAATTTGCAGAGTAATCTGTTTTTCTCCGCGCCATGATTTGACGTTGCCGGAAATGGAGGTCTCACAGATCCGGGAAGTGGTGGATCTCTGGACAAAAGAGTACCAAGAACTCGGCGAAAGAGAGTATATTAATTACGTGCAGATTTTTGAGAATAAAGGCGAGATTATGGGATGCAGTAACCCGCATCCTCACGGACAAATTTGGGCACAACAAACCATTCCCGATGAACCGGCCAAAGAGTTGAAACAGTTTTCAGATCACTTCAAAAAAAATACGAGAACTCTTCTTTCTGATTATCTAAATCTTGAACTCAAGAAGAATGAAAGAATCGTAGTTGAGAATGATGATTTCGCAGTTTTGATTCCATTCTGGGCGTTTTGGCCCTTTGAAACGCTTTTGATCAGCAAGCGTCCGTTTGGGCGATTTACGGATATGACCGAATCAGAAAAAGATTCTCTGGCTGATATCATCCAAAAAATCACCATCAAATACGATAATCTGTTTGAGGTGTCTTTTCCTTACTCAGCCGGATTTCATCCTGCGCCAACGGATGGAAAAGAACATCCCGAATGGCATTTTCATATGCATTTTTATCCGCCGTTGTTACGTTCGGCAACCGTTAAAAAATTCAGAGTGGGATATGAAATGCTTGGAACGCCTCAGCGGGATATTACGCCGGAATATAGTGCGAAGGTACTGAAAGAACTTCCCATCATTCATTATAAGAAAAAGTAAAAGGCCTCCTGATATGGAAGGAGGCCTTTCGGGTCAAAGAAAATGGTATCGAACAAATCCTTCGATGGCTTCATATTCGGCTAACCCCAGATCGTCATAAACCTTAGCCGTTCCACGGTTTCGATCTTCAGAGCGTTGCCAGAATTCTCGGGTATCAGACCCGGGAAAGAGTGGCCGGTCTTTTTGTGATTGATGTTTGAAGATTGCACGGCGTTTTCGTTGCAGTTCAAGCGGACTGAGGGGAACGGCCATTTCTATCTCGTTTACATCCCATTCCTGCCATGCGCCCCGGTAGAGCCATACCCAGCAATCTTTCGCCCAATCATCATTTTTAACCACGTCAAGCGCTTCAAAAATGGCGGTCAAACAAACGCGGTGGGTTCCGTGCGGATCAGATAAATCACCGGCCGCGTAAATTTGATGAGGTTTCACTTTCCTCAGGAGGTCAACCGTGATCTGAATATCTTCATCTGAAATGGGTTTTTTCTTCACCCGGCCGGTTTCATAAAACGGCAATTCCATGAAGTGCATATTTTCATCGGGAACTCCGCAGTAGCGTCCTCCGGCTTTAGCTTCACCGCGGCGAATAAGTCCTTTTATTTTCTTCACCTCAGGCGAATCAACCTGGCCCGGCTGTTTGGATTTCAGAAAATCATTGACTTTTCGAAACAGTTTTTCGGCTTTTTGTTCTTTCATATCAAATGCTTCGGTGTAATCAAGAACAAAATCGGCAAATCGAACCACGTCATCATCAAAAACAGCAATATTTCCGGATGTTTGATAGGCAATATGAACTTCATGCCCATGATCAACCAACCGGATCAAAGTTCCTCCCATAGAGATTACATCATCATCAGGATGCGGACTAAAAACAATAGCGCGTTTTGGGAATGGCTCTCGTCGTTCAGGGCGATACTTGTCATCCTCATTCGGTTTACCGCCCGGCCATCCGGTAATGGTGTGTTGCAGCTCATTAAACACCTTAATGTTGATGTTGTATGCGGGTCCTTGTGTAGTGATGAGATCTGCCATCCCGTTTTCGTTGTAATTCTCATCCGTAAGTTTGAGAATGGGCTTGTCCAGTTTTTGGCAGAGCCAGACGACCGCTTTTCGAACCAGCTTTTCATCCCATTTGCAGGAAGTGAGCAGCCAGGGCGTATTGATTCGCATCAGCTTTTCTGATGAAGCCTGATCGAGCACAATGGTTGTGTTTTTATGATTCTGAAGATAAGTAGCCGGAATGCTTTCCTGGATGTCTCCTTCAACGGTTTCTTTGATGATGTTGGCTTTTCCTTCTCCCCAGGCCATCAGAATAATTTTTTTGGATTTCATGATGGTTCCTACGCCCATGGTGATTGCCCGGCGGGGAACATATTCTTCGCCAAAGAAATCACTGGCGGCATCTTTTCGGGTAATTTTGTCCAGTGTAATGAGCCGGGTTATAGAATCTGGTCTTGATCCGGGTTCGTTAAACCCGATATGGCCGGTTCGCCCAATCCCCAAAAGCTGAATATCAATACCACCGGCTTCTTCAATTCTAGCTTCATACTGATCGCAATAATCAAAAATTTCATTTTCAGAAACCGTCCCATCCGGAATATGAATCTGGTCCTCAGGAATATCAATCGAATCAAAAAGGTGCTCGTGCATAAACCGGACATAGCTCTGCAAAGAATCGGGTTTGATGGGGTAATACTCATCAAGGTTAAACGTGATCACATTTTTAAAGCTCAGTCCATCTTCCTCATGCATTCGGACCAGCTCATCGTAAACGGCAACCGGTGTGGAGCCTGTTGCGAGTCCTAAAACAGCTTTTTCATTCTTTTTTTCTTTCTCTTTAATCAGTTCTGCAATTTCTTGTGCAATGGCCAGCGAAGCCTCTGAGCTTCCTTCATAAATAACCGTCGGAATGTTTTCGTAATAGCGCAGACGCTTGTCAGTCGAATTCAACTTTTCGTGTAAGTTTTTCATCGATGGTAGATTTCAGGTAGTTGGTTTAACGCTTAGTTGTTCAGTACAATAATATAACTATTAAAGGAATGAGTGCTGCTTGGAATCGGTTCCAAAAAATAAAAACAAGCTACTATTAATTTGCTTTTAGGGGATTAATCAAGATTTTAGAGAAGTATTATTTGATTCAATAATTTAAACTTTCACTGTTAATTGCGTTGCTGAAGAAAAACTTCGTGCAACATGGTAAGCTATTTATAAGAGCATGATATGGAGCTAGTTGCGGGAATTGACTTAGGGGGTACTGAAACTAAATTTGGGTTGGTAAGTCGCGAAGGTAAATTATTCGCCTATCAATCCATACCAACAAATTCAAATATTCGCTACGAGACGTTTTTCGAGTCTGTTACCGAACAGATAAAAGAGATGATGGCGGCTCTTGGAGCTGGCTATGATCTTGTTGGTGTAAGTGTTGGCGCACCTACCGGCAGTTATTTGAACGGCACCATCGACAACGCCTCGAATCTGAACTGGCCGAGAAAAATTCCCGTGGCCAATTTACTTTCCGACCTTTTTAATCTTCCGGTTTCCATATCAAATGATGCCAATGCTGCTGCCGTAGGCGAAATGCTTTTTGGTATTGCCCAGGGTAAGAATAATTTTCTTGTAGTAACCTTGGGGACCGGCCTTGGATGTGGATTGGTTGTTGATGGAAATCTTGTGCTTGGATCTCGCGGACATGCAGGCGAGCTTGGCCATACGATTGTAGCCGACCAGGGACGGGATTGTGGATGTGGACGAAAAGGTTGTCTTGAAACATATGCATCGGCCACCGGAATTGTAAACACAGCCAATGAATTGCTTGCCAGCGGCGAATACGACAAATCGATTTTACAGTTTTCTGAAAACGGATCACTTACCGCAAAGAAAATTACAAAGGCAGCTAAAGAAGGGGATGAACTGGCCCTTCGCGCATTTGATATTACCGGCCGGTTTTTAGGAAAAAAACTGGCTAACGTTGTTGCCTTGCTAAATCCGGAGTTGATTGTTCTTACCGGCGGACTATCCCGTTCCAAAGAATTGATTCTTGAACCGACAAAAAAATACATGGAAGAAAACCTTCTGAATATTTATAAAGGAACGGTAGAGATAAAACTTTCGGAAATTAGCGGGGAGAAAACAGCGATTCTTGGGGCTGCCGCCTTTATGTGGCTGAAGATTGATAGTATGAGTAAACAAACTGCGTAGTTTTCAGGCTGGCAGGCAAATATTTTTTGAATTCACTTCACAATTACTGACTACTATGAACATCTTTTCTTTGAACTCCTACACGAGTTTTGCAGTAATCGCTATTCTGTTGCTATCCGGCTGCTCAACTGAAGATTCAAATTCCAATCAATATGCCCATACTTTAAATATAGGCGACTCTTCAATTGAGATTACCTGGAACCTTCTTTCCAACTTTGAAGAAGACAACAAATTTCGTGCTTCCCTGACATTCCACAATACGGGTGATGAAGCATTTTCCGCTGATGACTGGGTTCTCTATTTCAATTCAATCCGGGCACTCGATTCGGAAAGTTTTTTGCCACAGTTTGAGGCAACACACATCAGCGGCGATTATTTCAAGCTGGAACCCACCAATGATTTTGAAGCTATTCCCTCCGGAGAAAGCCGAACTTTTGAGTACAAAGCGAGTTTTCATTCCATCAAAAAGACAGATGCTCCCCAGGGATTTTATTTTGTGTTTGAAGATCATATTGAAACCGTGAGGCACGTTGAAGTTTTATCGTTTGATGAAGAGGAACAGATTCATCGAAATCCGAATGATAATCTTGAAATTCCGACGGCTGAAAGCAGGTATCAGGAAAACGAAAAATTAACAGAACTGTCTCAAAATCAGGTTGGTAAAATTACCCCGAAGCCGGTCTCTGTAGAAAATGGAAATGGGGCTTATAAGTTGAGTAACGGAGCAACCATCACATACGCTGAAGATTTTTCGAAAGAAGCCGGGATTCTCAGTCGAATTTTTGAAGATGAGTTTAATATTGAGAGTTCTATAGAATCCCTTGAAGGAGAGTGGAATGGTTCGGGCATCTTGCTGAATTTGGATCCAGATAATTCCAATGGAGATGAAGCCTATAATTTGAGAATCACAGAAGAGGCAATTGAAATTACCGCTCCGGGAAATACAGGGATTTTTTATGCGATACAAAGCCTTCGGTCGCTCTTTTCAAACCAAAATAATGATAATTTAGAAGTGGCAGCCGTTCAGATCGAGGATTATCCGCGATTTAAGTATCGGGGAATGCATCTTGATGTAGCCCGGAATTTCCAGTCGAAAGAGAGTGTATTACGCCTTCTGGATATTATGGGTATGTATAAGATGAATAAATTCCACTTTCATTTGACGGATGATGAAGGATGGCGGCTTGCTATAGATCCATTGCCGGAACTGGTTGAAGTGGGCGGACGCCGGGGACATTCGGATAACGAAGAGAAGTATTTGCACCCGGCTTATGGATCCGGTCCGGACCCTACTCCCGGCAACTCGTTTGGCAGCGGTTGGTATACCCGCGATGACTACATCGAAATTCTGAAGTTTGCGAATGGCCGCCATATCGAAGTGATCCCTGAAGTGGATGTGCCGGGACACGCCCGTGCAGCGATCAAGGCGATGGAGGTTAGATTCAGCCGAATGCAGGAATTTGGTCAGGCAGATGAAGCGGCGATGTATCGTCTTATTCATCCGGAAGATGAGTCTGAATATTTGTCCGTCCAAAGTTTTGATGATAATGTAATGGACGTTTGCCAGGAATCGACATACAATTTCATGAGTGTGGTTTTTGATGAAATCATTGCCCTGCACCAAGAAGCCAATGCGCCTTTGGATATGATTCATGTTGGCGGCGATGAAGTTCCCGAGGGAGCCTGGGAAGAATCGCCTGCGTGTGCCCAATATATGGAAGAGCACTCCATTGAAAGTGTAGATAATCTGTTTAGCCACTTTTTCGACCGTCTTGAAAGTATGCTCGAAGATCGTGGATTGAATATGGCTGGCTGGGAAGAGGTGGGGCTTGGAGAAGATCATCAAAGTGCCAAAGATGTTTCCGGGTATATGGAATCCGTTGTTCCCTACGTTTGGTCAAGCAATTGGGGTTCGGGAAGAGAAGACTACGCGTACATGCTGGCCAATGCCGGTTATAAGGTAGTCATGTCTAACGCATCCAACCTTTATTTGGATATGGCTTATAACAAATCATGGCAGGAACCGGGTTTCTACTGGGCGGCTATGTTTGAAACCAAAGACACCTATTCATTCATCCCGTATGATCTTTACAAAAATGCCGATCATGATAATTATGGCAATCCTGTTAGCCCGGAAAATTATACTGATGCCATTCAGCTGACGGATGCGGGAAGAGAAAATATTCTCGGTATTCAGGGACAACTATGGTCTGAAACGGTGAATGAGCCTCATCGGTGGGAATTTATGGTGCTTCCCCGGCTGTTAGGCCTGGCTGAAAGAGCCTGGGTTGGAAATCCGTCCTGGGGTAATATTGAAAATGCTTCTCAAAGAGAAACCCAACGTGATGAAGCATGGAATGAATTTGCAAATCGGCTTGGACAATTTGAATTAAACAGACTTTCTGACAATTTTAGGGATATAAATTATCGTATTCCGGTTCCCGGAGCTGTTATCGAAGAAGGTATGCTCAAGGCTAACAGTGCATTTCCCGGATTGGACATTCGATATGAGTTGAGCGGTGATACACCTAATTCACAATCTGATATTTATACAAGGCCAGTTGATGTTTCGGGTGCAGAATCAGTAACTCTTGCAATTTTTAATTCCCAGGGTCGATCAGGCAGAAGTGTTACGATTCAGGTCACACAATCTGATTAACTGTGCGCAATTTATTTCATACCTTAACAGTTACCTGATTAAAGAATCTGAAAAATGGGGAAGGGTTCAACGGATAATTGAGAAGTATGGAAAGATTAAATATCGACAAAGTTGCCAAGCTTGCTCATGTATCGAGATCGGTCGTTTCACGGGTTTTGAATAATCATCCCAATGTGAGTGACGAAGCCCGAAATCGGGTGATGGACATTGTGGAGAAATACAACTATCGCCCAAATTCTGTTGCTCGCAGTCTTGCAACCAGCAGTACATATCAAATTGGGGTGCTGTCCGGAATTTTTGGAGAAGAGAGTTTGGGAAACGGTTATTGGACACTTCTCTATCTCGGAATTTTTGAAGAATGTATTCGCCGCGGTTACTACGTTCGCCTTTCTTTTTACAGCGCAGATATGAATAAAGAGCTGCATGATCTGATACTGAATGAACATCACCTGGACGGCGTAATATGCCTGAACGAAGAAGTGACAGAGTTTACCTTAGATACCTTCACGGATAAAGATATACCGATCGTACTGGTCGGGCACAATCCAAAATATCCCGATATATGTTCTGTGGATGTCGACAATTACGACGGTGCCTATAAAGCTGTTGAGCATCTTGCAAATTTGGGGCATACAAATATTGGCGGGATGTTTGGCGACCAAAATGTGGAAGAAACAGAACACCGGATGAGGGGGTACCGGGATGCCATGCTTGATGCAGGGCTGAAACCCACTGAAGATCATACGGTTGTGGGAAGTTACTCGCAACATGACGGACACGATACGATGTTGGGCTGGATTGAAAAATTTCCTGAAATGACAGCAGTATTTTGTGCAAGCGATACACTGGCAATGGGCGCCCTGCTTGCTTTGTATGAAAATGACATTTGTGTGCCAGATCAGTTTTCAGTTGTGGGATTTGACGGCCTCCCGATTTCCCGGTATATGATTCCTCCTTTGACAACGATTGCACAACCAACATACAAAAAGGGTGAACAGGCCGCCCTTATGCTGATCGACAAAATCCAGAAGAAAGACCCGGAAGTCCGGCACGTTAACCTGAAACCGGAACTTCTTATTCGTAAGAGTTGTGGTCCCGCTGGCAAATAAGTTTACTTTTCCTCAAAGCTCTTAATATAGTTTTTCGTAAAATCTGAAAGGACAAGCCGTCCGCTGATTTCTGCACGCTGTTCAAGTGTGGGGCCCCAATGGCCAGTGCTCTGCCACATAATATCTTTCATTTGAGTGAGCGCATCCGGATTTGCAGAAGCCAGGTCTGATGAAATTTCATCCACAGCAGAGTTAAGATCTTCCACCGTATCTACAACCTTATTGTACAAACCATTATGCAACGCCCATTCCGAATCGTACCAGTTCTTTGCATCAAACGCGAGGGTGGAAAAGGCAGCTTTTCCGAGCTTTCGGCCCACTGCAGGCCCCACCACAAAAGGCCCAATTCCCAGCGAGATTTCACTCAGCCGAACAGAAGCTTTTGTATGTGCTATACTAAAATCAGATGCCGCAACAATACCGATTCCTCCACCAACAGTTTTTCCGTGAACCCGGCAGATGATAATTTTGGGACACGTTCTCATGGCATTAATTACGTTGGCGAATCCCATAAAAAAATCTTTGCCTTCTTGTTCGGTGCTGATTTTCTTCATTTCGTCGAAAGAAGCACCGGCACAAAAAGCACCCTCCCCGCCACTTTTTATAACCAGGACATTGCTTTTATCATCAAGCCCTGCTTTTGTAATCGCGTCAGCCAACTGCCGAAGAATATTTCCCGGTAATGAATTTCCTTTCGGATGATAGAATTCGATCGTTCCAATATTATTGTTCGTAGTATAGGTTACGTATCCGTTTCCGCTATTTGTCATGGTAGATTGAAAGATTTCAGGCCGTTCATTTTTTCAAGTTCGTGTATGTATGTTATAAAACAAAGAGTTTTTGTTCAGGATTCAACTGGACAGAGAGGCTTCATGAAGCTATTGCGAGGTTCCGGCGTTCGGAATCTCTGAAGAGGAAAACGGGGAGTATTTCAGGCGAAGAGCTTTCTACCCGGCAAGCAGAATTTTTAATTTTGGAAGAGTATGAACCGGTGCTTTGCATTGGAAATTTTCGCACACATAGATCATGAGAAGGTCTTTTACCGGGTAATTTTCTGTAAAAGGTGCAACCTCTTGCAGCCTTCTCGCATTCTTGTTGGTTTTAATG
Organism: Rhodohalobacter sp. 614A; assembly: GCF_021462415.1. Taxonomy (NCBI): domain Bacteria; kingdom Pseudomonadati; phylum Balneolota; class Balneolia; order Balneolales; family Balneolaceae; genus Rhodohalobacter; species Rhodohalobacter sp. 614A. Next base: position 112,370 of record NZ_JAKEDS010000005.1, on the reverse strand, counting down.
ATAATGGCGGAACCTAAAGATGTAAGTTCCCTGCAAATTTCAACCGATTTGTCGAGAATGCTATTGCCTTTTGGCGAGGTGATGACAACTTCAGTTAGTTTTGATTGCAAGATCTGAAAAGCGTGTACGGCAAATGTATATCCTGTGGGCGCATCCTTGATTTGGTCTGAAAAAGTGCTAAAAACTTTCATTGCCCTGTTTTCAAACACTGGTTTGCCAGATCGCCTCGATAAACGTACCAGGTTTAAAGCCGCTACCGAATTTGAAGAGGGAATGGCTCCATCATAAATTTCTTTTTGTCGGCCCAAAAGTTTTTCCCCTTGCGACGATGTAAAGAAATAGCCTCCGAATTCATAATCCTTAAAATTCTTGTCGAAACGATTTTGAATATCAACAGCAAGCTGCAGATACTTCGGGCGAAATGAGGCATCGTACAGCTCCGTTAATCCCCAAATCACAAATGCGTAATCATCCGCCATTCCTTCAATTTCTGCTTCGCCATCTTTCAGCCGGTGCAGGAGAGTACAGTCTGCCTTTAAACATTTTTTTTCGAGCACAGACCAAGCTTTCTTGGCCTTCATAATAAACGAATCTTCATTGAAAATGACCCCGGCCCTGGCAAGAGCTGCAATCATCAGGCCATTCCAGTCCGTCAGAATTTTATCATCCAGCAGTGGGCGGACTCGTTCGTCTCTCTTATTTCTCAGTTTTTTGAGAACAACTTCAGTTTTATTTATCAGGTCTTCAGCCGGGATTTTATATTTCTCTGCTTCATCTGTAAGGGACCGATTGAGGTGAGGAATGTTCTTGCCTGTTTTCTTCTGAGTGGCTTCATCGTGAAAATTTCCTTCTTCCTCAATATTAAAAAGTCGTTTAAACAGAGTTGCTTCCGACTCACTGAGAACAGCGTCAATTTCACGATTTTTCCAAACATAGAATTTTCCTTCTTCACCCTCGCTGTCCGCATCTTCGGCAGAGTAGAAGGCTCCCTCTTTGGAGGTCAGGCAATCATCCACATATTCAACAAGTTGATAAGCTGTTTTTTTAAGAAGTGGATCCTTGGTCACCCGCCAGCCCTCAGCGTATGCCAGCAAAAGCATGGCTTGATCATAAAGCATTTTTTCAAAATGAGGCAGCAGCCATTTGTGATCTGTAGAATAGCGATGAAATCCAAAGCCGATGTGATCCCATAATCCGCCAAGACGCATTTTTCGCAAAGTATGGTGGGCCATCTCCAAGGCTTTTGCATTCCCGGTTAGTTTATGGTAGTTCAACAAAAAAAGAAGATTGTGTGGAGACGGAAACTTCGGCTCGGATGAAAAACCACCTTCTGCAGAATCATAACGTTTTTCCAGTTCCCTGAATGTTTGATCTGCAAGATCTTCAGGCAGTAATCCCTTCTGTTTTCCCAAATCAAGCGTTTTTGAAAAGCCTTGCTTAATCTTTTCAGCTGATTGCAAGACATTCTCCCAGTCATTCTCCCACGCTTTTTTGATTGCAGGGACGAAGTCGAGCATTCCGGGCTGATTTTGTCGCGACGTCTTTGGAAGATAGGTGGCGGCGTAAAATGGTTGTTTATCCGGGGTCATAACGATTGTCAATGGCCAACCACCTTGCCCGGTTATCATCTGGCAGATCGTCATGTATGTATGGTCGATATCGGGCCGCTCTTCACGATCTACTTTAATATTAATAAACGTATCGTTCATCAATTGGGCCACTTTCTCATCTTCAAAACTTTCGTGAGCCATTACATGGCACCAATGGCAGGTGGCATAACCAATGGAGAGAAAAATCGGCTTGTCTTCTTCTTTGGCTTTAGTAAATGCTTCATCTCCCCACGGATACCAGTTTACTGGATTTTCAGCGTGTTGCAGTAAATACGGGCTTTTTGAATGAGAGAGAAGGTTCATTAACAGCTTATTAGATCGTTTCTTTATAAGCAAGATACTAACTATCACTCGTGAATCGAGATGTGTAAGATTATTCTAATACAATTGAGAAGTGCTTTTATTTATTATCAGAATAAAAGTAAAACAGAATTCAGTGGTGAACGAGAAATACTCGTGCTATTTAAAAAAATATCCATGGAAACATTTGAAGTAAAAGGCAAACCTGTTCACGAGAAAAAGCTGATACAGCTTGAATCGTTGTTAAATATTGAGATCCATTTTTCCTGGACATCAGCATTCATTTTATGGATTCTACCAGGGAGAATAATGTTTCTGGTTATTCTAATAGTATTATTTCTGGGTGTTCTTTTTATAGTTGCTATAGCTGTTTTACTGTTTCAATTGAAAAAGTTTGTGTGGTTTTCTGTATTGATGATTTTTGTGGTTGTGCCACTGGTTGCCATTCATCCTCTTTATCACGAAGCGGATTTATACCCGGCTCATTTTATAGCCCCTTTATTCTTTTTTGCCGTCTATTCTCTGTCGCTGAAAATAATGATTCCTCATTGGCCGGATTAAAACTTCTTTTGAATCTTTAGCTGTAAGGAAAACATTCTATTTAGTACATTTCGCTAAACAAAACTCAATGGATAAAATATGCCCTTTTTTGTACTGGCTTTTAGCCTGATTACAACCTTGCTGATATTTGGCATCATTATTTATAGTGTTAAAAGCCAGAAAAAGATGTCAAACCTTCAAAAGAATCTGGATTCATCCGCTTCTCATTTAGAAGGGAGTACTCGTGAACTCCTCAAGACATTGAATGAACACCAAGAGCAGCAACAACGGATTTTACGTCGGCTCGAAAACCTGGAGGCGATTGTTACGAGCGAAGCCTGGGACGCTATTCAGTCAGGTGAAGAGGAAAAGAAAATACAATTACACCTCAAAGAGGTAGAAAATGAAGAACCAACTCTCGAAGAAAAAGCAGATTTTATTGCAAAACGAGTTCGGTAAAAAAGAAAAGATTAAGAAACCAATGCATAACAATCTTTCATGGCAGTACAATGAATTTAAACAGGTGGGCAAAGATTACACCCGCCAGGAAGAGGTAGATGTTTACGATTCCACTCACTCCGATTTTCGCGATGTAGAAAAGGAAAATGAAGCTATTCTTAAAGCTATCAATCTTAAAAAGAGCGATGTAATTATCGATTTTGGATCCGGTACAGGTGCGTTTGCCATCCAGGCTGCTAGCCGCTGTACAAAAGTAATCGCTGTGGATGTTTCAGAGCCTATGATCCATTTTGCACAAACCAAAGTGGAAAAATCGGGAAGAACCAATATTGAATTTTTCCACGCAGGATTTTTAACCTACCAGCATGAGGATGAGCCCGTTGATACTATCGTTACCAGTTTGGCATTTCATCACTTGCCGGATTTTTGGAAAGGTCTGGCTTTGCAACGCATGTTCCGGATGTTAAAACAAGGAGGTACCCTTTTCTTACGCGATGTTGTGATTGGAACTGAAAGCCCGGTGGAAACTATTCAGTCATTTATTGATCAGCAGGAAGTGGCTGGAGGGGATTTTCTCAGAGAAGATGCTGAACAACATTTTGGTGAAGAGTTTTCAACGTATGATTGGATAATGGAAGGACTGTTGGAACGGACAGGATTCGCCATCGAGAATAAAGAAATGAACGACGGTGTTTTTGCAACCTATTTGTGTAAAAAGAAGTGATATTTAAGGAAGGATTGAACGGCTGTTATTTTTGAGAAAGCCCACCCGCTTGCATAAGCCTGTTAAAATTTAAACAGATATTTTCCGAAAGAACGGCTCTTGAAACTCCCCGAATTTCAGCAATTTTCTTTTCCACAGGTTCTATTAAATTCGGAAATCCGGTCTCACCATTCAGCCAATGCCAGCCGCTGGGATTATCCGTTTCTGTGAGAATGCGATTTGTCGGCAGTTCTTTGGCGAGTTTCTGGATTTTTTTGGATTGAAGAACTTCCACTCCAATGGTGAAATAAGCTCCGAGGTCGAGAAAATCCCGAACCAATTTTGGCGGACCCGAATACCAGTGAATGATAATCGCCGAAAGATTGCGTCCCGCCAATCCATCTAAAATTTCGGCTTCGGCTCCTGATGTATGAAGATTGATCAGTTTGCCGGTTCGTTCAGCCGCATCCAAAAAATAGTTGAAGATAGTTCGCTGCGCCGGATACTGGGATTCATCATCCACAAACCGGTGACAAAGTCCGATTTCCCCAATTGCTTTTGCGTTTTCCAACGGTTCAGCAAGTTCATCCAACCGATCTGCATATTCCGGAGCTTTCCATGGATGAATGCCAAACGAAGTAATAATCAATGGCTCTTCGTCGGCGATTTGTTGAGTTTTTCGATAGGATGGAATATCCATCGAAACGGCCAGTGTGCGAATGGAAAATTTCCTGATTTGGGCGAGAGCTTTCGGCAGATCATCGCCGTATTGATCAATATGAGTATGGGCGTCAATCACAGCTAAGAGGTTTTGGTTACTTTTGACGGTACAAAAGTAACACGGATGGAACTCTATTCGATACCCCTGAGATATTCCGACTTCGGATCACTCAAAATACTCTCCCAGGAACCATAAGTGGGGTTGCTCAGGATAAACCATTTACGTCCCCAGTGCTCGCTGTATTCTTCAACCAGTTCAGACCGCTCTTTCGGGGTAATATTGTTTTTCACATCTGGCAGAAAATCTCCAAGATCATCGCCGAAGAGCATGATGATTCGGTACTCTTTGGCAATTTCTTCTCTGCGCGATTTTTTCTCGGAAGTCCAGTCCGGCTTTTCGCCTTTCAACATGATGTGTTCCGGATCTGCTTTTTCAATTCCGGCTTTTAACAGGTTGTCAATTGTATCCTGCTTCTGGGGACATTCTGGTCCGCCGTCGGTTCTCGCCATACATTCACGATTGGTGATATAAATGACTTCCACTCCCAGTTTTTCTACACCATTGATAAAATCAACGGCCCCAGGAACTTCCGGCGCAGATTCCATCGCAATCCACTCATCCCAGGTTTCTGGATTAAATCCTGTGCCGTCCAAAACCGCCTGAGCCTGGTACTGAGAATTATCTAACACCGTCTCATCGATATCCAGGATAATAGCTGGAGGAAGCAGTGAATAATTCGATCCCTGCTCCAACGCTGCCGTCCACGATTTATCCCTCAGAGCCATATCGATGTTACTTTCGGCACTGTTATAAGCTTGGATAGAATTCGCCTCATACTCCGCCGCCGTCTGAACCCAAAGCGTGCTGTTAAAGTTGTTATTTGTGATTTCGGGTTGAGTGGTGGCGCAGCCGGTTAAGAGGGCGGTGATAGTGAGGATGGATAGAATTGTAGAGAAATAATTTTTCATAAAAATTATGTATTAAGCTGATTCTTTATCGAGAGGCTTTAGAGGTATTATTTCATCAACTGCTAAATTTAATCCTGCACAGGTTATCGCAGCAAGTAAATCAAATGTCCCTCTCCAATCTAAAATTTCAACCAATGATTTTAAGCCATCTTCACTTTTTAAAACATTATCGCCATGATCTAAAAAATGTTTTGAAAGATCATCTCTTAGAATCCCCCAAACTGTGTCCAATATATTCTGATTCAGTTTAAATATTTCATTGATTCGACTCTTTACTTCGTTTGATTCAAATCCATCTACTAATTTAGAATGAGCGAAATCATTCCTAATTTTTCTTATTAAATGTAGAGTGGAACGAATATGATGGCGAATGAGACCTACACGATAAGCCATATCAATTTTAGCTGAAAAATTGTTTAGAGGTGCATACGGTGATTTAAACAATTCATCACTTTTGCCAGGTGAAGGAATAAGGTTTTTTTTTAACATCTTTTGGAGAGTCTCTTCTAAAATAACTGATGTTATAATTACTGATCCACGATCATTTTCATGGATTAGTTGAGGATAGTATTCTTGAAATTTTTCACCAATTTTTTGGCCATACTCTGACATGCGTTAAATACTCTATGGTTGAAAATTAAATTATTTGATATATAAATATTGAGATGTTTTTTCGATTTATGCAAAGTCAAATAAAGTGTAAGAATCTCAATCTATAATAAACTACTATTAAACAAGATTTCTAATATTCTTGTTCGCTATTCTTTATTCCTCCATCTTCAAATTCATATCACCTCTCACCATAATTCACAAAAAAACTTCATACGGTCTATCCAGTAGTTCGGAAGAGATTAGGAAATCTACCGAGGAGCGATTGTACGCCAGCAGAATTTTATAGCTGTTTATATTCCAAATCCAACAATTGCATACAAACTACTTTTTACCCAAATTGTTTATGAATTTAACGAAAATGCTATGGAAGACACACTAATCAAAGAGTTATCTCAACTCAGCAAAAATGAAAAAATAATGTTGGTGGAAGCTTTGTGGGATTCTATTGCTTCAGATCCCGGTCAGGTTGAAGTGCCGAACCATCATAAAACCATTCTGAAAAGTCGATTAGAGTCGTTAGAAGAAGATAAGCTCAATGGTAGATCATGGGATGAAATCCGAAAGAAATACCTATAGAATAGCCTTGTTTAATATTCTCATCTTAACTTCGGAAACCATAGAAGCTTGTGGTTAATGAATATCGAATATTGAACAAGGAATTCCGAATAATGAACTAAACTTCTGCATTCTAAAATCCCTGTTCGCTATTCATCATTCCTCCGTTTTCAAATTCCTCAATCTCTCTCCATAATCTACAATAAATCGTTCATACGGTTTTTCCAGCAGTTCGGATGAAATCAAAAAATCTGCCGATGACCGGTTGCAAGCCAGTGGAATATTGTACACTACACAAATTCGAAGGAGCGCTTTTACATCCACATCGTGGGGTTGGGCCTGTAGCGGATCCCAAAAGAAAATGAGGATGTCGAGTTTTTCATCCGCAATGGCAGCTCCGAGTTGTAAATCTCCGCCCAGCGGTCCACTCATAAAGCGGTGGACTTCAAGTCCGAGCTTCTCCTCAATCAAACCACCAGTGGTTCCGGTGCCGTAAAGTTCATGGTTTTTTAGAGTTCCGCGGTTATAATCAACCCAATCGATCAAATCGCGTTTACGATAATCGTGGGCAACCAAACCGATTTTCTTTTTCTTTCCCATTTTGGATGTGCGGGAAGCAATACTTGGATGTGGTTTTTGCGTAGACATAGGCAATAGGTTTTTATAAAGGTCAGTATAAGATAGCGCAAACGTCTCGTTTGTGCTTTAAATAATGACGAAGGGCACGAGTGAGACGCTCGCGCCATCCGTTTTTATGTTTGAAAATAAACTACTCCAATTCATCTTTAAGTTAAAAAGCTGTAAGGACTGCCATTCATCCGGTTCATACAAATAAACAGAATAGATGAAAATATGAGCGAGAAATACAAAATATACGATCAAAGGAGTCCTTACTTTGTCACGTTCACAATTGTTCAGTGGATAGATTTATTTACCAGAAATGAATACAGAAATGTTATTATTGAAAGTTTAAAATTTTGTCAGGAAAAGAAAGGATTGGTGATCTATTCATTTTGTATCATGACCAATCATATACATATGATTATCAGTTCGAATGGTAATTCCAGAATCGAAGATATTATCAGAGATTTTAGGGGATTTACATCGAGAGAGTTACGAAAAATGATTGAATCCAGTCCTTTGGAAAGCCGGAAAAGATGGATGCTGAAGCTATTTCACCATGAGAGAAATAAACGGAGTTCAAATAAAGGATTTCAGTTGTGGAAACGAAATTATCACCCGATTGAAATAACCAGTCATAAATTTTTTGAAGAAAAAATAAAGTATATCCATCATAACCCTGTCAAAGCCGGGTTTGTGTTTGAACCTCAAGAATACATCTATAGTAGCGCTGTGAATTATGCTGGTAGAAGAGGATTGTTAGATGTTGTGATTGATTATTGAGAAAGGATATAAAAAAGATAAAAATTAGATGGCGCGAGCATTTTGCTCGTGCTTCCAGTATGCGATAGCGCAAACGTCTCGTTTGTGCTTCTTTAAAAAATTGGGGCACAAGCGGGACGCTTGCGCCATCACAATCAAACTCATTTCGTGATTTTCTGCATTAAACAGTATATTTCCTGACTGAAAAAATCACAGAAATTGATCATTAAAATTAAGTATTGACCATGGCAGTAGAACGAACATTAACCATCCTGAAACCCGATTGTGTACGAAAAAATCTGATCGGTGAAGTAACCAAACGAATTCAGGAAGCGGGATTTAAAATCTTAGCAATGAAAATGACACGACTTACCGAAGACACCGCTGGTGGATTTTATGCGGTTCACAAAGAGAGACCGTTTTTTGGCGAGTTGGTTGAATTTATGAGCAGCGGCGCATGTGTACCGATGATCCTCGAAAAAGAGAATGCCATTGCGGATTTCCGTGAATTGATTGGCGCAACCAATCCGGAAGAAGCTGATGAAGGAACCATCCGCGCAGATTTTGCAGATAGTGTTGGAGAAAACATCGTTCATGGTTCCGATTCCGTTGAAAATGGAAAAATTGAAGCAGCTTACTTCTTTGCGGAATCTGAAGTGGTAGCGAATAAGGCATAATCATCCCACCCCTCCCCCGAAAGTCTGGATCAAAGAGACATAGAAAGGAGGGGATTTTCATTATCTAAAATCTGATTTCATGCGTATCCAACGAAGACTTCTTCTATTCTCGGTTATTGCTTTTTCACTCATCTCATGTAGTCAGCCTGAGGAAACAACGGCAGAAGAGACCCAACCGACGAAAGTCAAAACCGGGGCAGAAATGTTGATTGAAAATCACCTGGAAGAGTTGGAAGGAAAGCGTATTGGATTGGTGATGAATCCTACCGCGCGAATTGGCGATACGCATATGCTGGATACATTGATGGCGTTGGAGGTTAATGTATCGGCACTTTTTGCGCCGGAACATGGATTCCGTGGTGAAGCCGGAGCCGGCGAAAAGATTGAAGACGGAGTGGATCAGCAAACAGGTCTGCCCGTTTTTTCTTTGTATGGAGAAACCCGAAAACCCACCCCGGAAATGTTAAATGAAGTAGATTTGCTTCTGTTTGATATGCAGGATGTTGGCGCCCGTTTTTATACCTACAATGCCACAATGGGCTTGCTAATTGAAGCGGCAGCCGATGCCGGTATTCCCGTATGGATTTTGGATCGGCCGAATCCCGCTGGTGGCGATTATGTGAGCGGCTGGCTGATGGAGGATGAATATCAATCGTTTGTGGGGGCGTACCCCATTCCCATCGCTCATGGATTAACCTTGGGCGAATTGGCCCAAATGGCTGTGGGTGAAAATTGGCTGGATACGGACGCTCAACCAGATGTTCGTGTCATCGAAATGAAAAACTGGACTCGCGATATGAAATGGCCGGATACCGGCCTCGAATGGGTAGCACCGTCTCCGAATCTGCCAACTTTTGATCACGCATTCATGTATTTAGGGACTGTGTTTTTTGAGGGGACATCTTTATCGGAAGGGCGTGGAACAAATGATCCGTTTTTAACAATGGGTGCACCTGCTACTAATTTATCTTCCGAAAATCTGGAAAGCCTCGAAGCCATTTCAGAAGATTTTCGGGTTGAAGAAGCCGAATTTGCCCCGGTTTCCATTTCCGGGGTTGCCATTGCGCCCAAACACCAGGATGCAGTTTGCCACGGTGTAAAAATCGAAGTGGAATCGTATGATTTCGACCCGGTGAAATCAGGCCTTCAAATATTTGCAACACTCGTTCAGGCAACTCCGGATTATGAGAAAAGAGATTTTATCTATAACCTGACCGGCTCTACAGAAATTGATCAACTGATGAGCGGAGAATTATCCGTTGATGAACTCGACTTTGAACTGGACGACTTTCTTGAGAAACGTGAGCAGTACCTGCTGTACTAACCGCGGAGACAGAGAGATTATTAAAAAGAAAGGCGTCATTCTGAATTCAATTCAGAATCCCCAAACTTGAAGACAAATGGAGATCCTGAGTCAAGCTCAGAATGAAACCAATAAAATTTGTGCCTCCGCGCCTATCCGGTAAAATCACTTCAGTTTTTGCCGGCGCCATTCATAGCAAACCAATGCGGCGCTTACAGATGCATTCAGAGATTCCACACCGTTGTACATCGGGATTGACAATAGAAAATCGCAGTGTTCGCCGGTTTTCCGTCTCATGCCGCGCCCTTCATTTCCAATCACGAAAGCCATGGGGACATCGAACGTTTGTTCCCAGAGGAGTGAATCACCTTCCATATCCAGGCCGGCAATCCAGAATTTGTTTTCTTTCAATGTCAGAATGGCCTGGTTCAGATTAACAGCCCGGACAATCGGAATTCGTCCGGCTGTACCGGCGCTGGTTTTGTAAACTGCAGCGCTGACCGGCGCCTGCCGGTGTTTGGGAACAATGACCGCATTCATTCCCGAAGCGGCGGCGGTTCGTAAAATGGCGCCGAAATTGTGCGGATCTTCGATCTCATCCAGCAGTAAAATACCGGTGTTTTCAGTTGGCTCAATTCTGTCCAGCCAATCCTCAAATTCTTCGTATTTAATCTGGCTGATGGCCGCAACAACCCCCTGATCGTTCACTTTTCCTACAAGTTCGTACAGCTTCGATCCCGGCACCTCCGCGACAGGTACTCTGTTATCAGAGGCAAGGGAGAGAATTGTTGAAAAAGATTGTTTATTTAATTTCCTGTTGATGTAAATCTTCTCAACCTGGTCTGCCCGGTTTTGAAGCAATTCTTCAACAGGGTTTCGTCCGTAAATAAATTGATTTGTATCGTCCAATGTTTTCAAAAACTTTTCTTAATGATGAACACTTCGTATAATGAATGACGGAGTTTTAAAATCAGTGCCTTATGACAGAACATCCTAAAAAAACAAGCTCGTCTTTTAACGATTTGCAATTGCAGGCCGGCAGATCTCACCGGAGTCCGTTAAACCGTTTCCGATACCTGCTGCTGAATGTGCATACCTTCATTCCAATTCTGTCGGGAGTTCTGCTTATTGTTACTGGTTTAGTGTTGGTAAGTATAAGCATTTTGGGATTCATTCCTCCATTTTGGATCTCGGGAATGTTAAGTTTACTCGGCAGCATATCCAGTATGGTCGGGGTGTTTCTAATTTATCAAACCGTCTCATCGCATGGTACTTTTGATTCTTTGATTAACAAAGCAATTCGCCGCGTAGTTGATAATCAGAATTAAAGCGCTGCAGGAAATGAATTTGTTTTCGACTTCATTCGTAGCGATGCGAAGTTTAAATATTTTCGATGAATGAAAGACAGTAAGTTGTTATGAATGATAAAGACCGGTATGAAATGTATGAGAGGGTTCATCTTCGGTCGGCTGCGGATTTGCCCGATGAAGATAAAATCTCCAAATTGGTAAACAAACACCGTTCAAAATGGATTCAGATCATTTTTAACGTTGTTATTATTACCGGTTTGGGATATGCCTACTACGCCGGTTACCGACCCTTTGCCGATTGGGTTTATTATGTTCTTGCGTTTATTTTTGTTTTGAATGTGGTTCTTCTTTATTGGCAGAAAAACCAGATCGAGGACCTGTCAGCTTATTTGAAAGAGAGAGTTGAGTCCGGTTCTTCCGGGGCTTGAGTTTTGCTAGCATGTCGAAATTATCTCATACATCTTTATTAGAAAAACAATTTCTTGTGATTGCACATCGCGGAGCAAGCCACTACGCTCCGGAAAATACAATGGCAGCTTTCAGGATGGCCTGGCAGATGAAGGCGGATATGATAGAACTTGATGTTCAGCTTTCGAAGGATGGAATTCCAGTTGTTTTTCACGATGCAAGGCTGGATAAACATTCCAACGGAAAAGGCCTCGTTTCTTCATTTTTGTTTGATGAACTCCAGCAACTGGATGCAGGTAAATGGTTTTCAGTTGAGTTTATGGGTGAGAAAATTCCGTCTCTGGAACAGGTTTTGAAATGGGCTTCCGGAAAAATTCTGGTTAATATTGAGATCAAAACAGAAGCGGTAAATGAATCGCCGGAAGGCGGGATCGAACAAAAGGTGATTTATTGGGTGAGAGAAACTGCAATGGAGAAGTCGGTGATAATTTCCAGTTTTGATTACCGGGCGATAGATCGTATCAAAAAAATGGCACCGGATCTGTTAACGGGTCTTCTCTACGAGAAAAAAAGCTCCACCAAACGCGGCCCGGTAGAATTGCTTCAGGATTACCAGGCTGATTTCTTTCATTGCAGTAAATCAGAGATGGGGAAAAAATGGCGAAGTCAGCTATACGATGCTCAGAAACGATACCTGATTTATACTGTGAATCGCAAGAAAACGATGCAGAAATGGATTGAGAACGGGGCCTGGGGAATTTTTTCTGACAAACCGGATGTGCTTCGAAAAGTTGCTGCAGAAATTTTTGAAGCATCTGCCTAAAAAAAGAAGTTTTTTTTCAAAGATTGCTGTTTTGGTTTGAATGGGAATCGCGAGCCTGCTATTTTCATAGTTACCACTAACCAAGTCCCTCACCCATCTTATGGCTACGAAATATATCTTTATAACAGGAGGAGTTACATCGTCCCTTGGAAAGGGAATTATTTGCGCATCTCTCGGAAGGCTTTTAGTTGCTCGCGGCCTTCGGGTAACCATTCAGAAATTGGACCCCTACATCAATGTTGATCCCGGAACCATGAATCCGTACGAACACGGGGAAGTGTATGTGACGGATGATGGTGCGGAGACAGACCTCGATCTTGGGCACTACGAACGATTTTTGGGAATTCGAACGTCTCAGCAAAATAATGTAACGACCGGCCGGGTCTATTATGACGTAATTACAAAGGAGCGGCATGGCGAGTATCTCGGAAAAACTGTACAGGTGATTCCTCACATTACGGATGAAATTAAATCTCACGTGCTGAATCTCGGAGAGTCGGAAAATTTTGATGTGGTAATTGTTGAGGTTGGCGGGACCGTGGGTGATATCGAGAGCTTGCCATATATTGAGGCGATGAGACAGCTTCGGTATGAAGTGGGCCGAAAGAATACGCTTTCCATTCACCTGACTCTTGTTCCTTATCTTGCCGCCGCTGGCGAATTGAAAACGAAGCCGACACAGCACTCCGTGAAAACGTTATCGGAAAGTGGAATGAGTCCCGATTTGTTGGTATGCCGTTCCGAATATCAGTTGGATGAATCCATTCGCAAAAAAATTGCCCTTTTCTGTAATGTAGAATACGAAGATGTGGTGGCGTCGCTGGATGCGGAAAGTATTTATGAAGTTCCGCTTTTGATGCAGGCCGAAGGGTTGGACAGCCGTGTGATTGATAAACTGAACCTTCCCGCCAAAAATGCTGATTTAAAGAAATGGAAAGGTTTTGTTGATAAGATTAAAAATCCTTCTCATGAAATAAGCATTGCTCTTGTTGGTAAATACGTGGAGCATCATGATGCGTATAAATCCATTGCCGAGGCTTTGATTCACGGCGGCGCCATGAACGATACCCGTGTAAATATTAAATGGATACAATCTGATTTTATTACCGCTGATAATGTAGAACAACGGCTTGGACAAGTTTCCAGCATTCTCGTGGCTCCGGGTTTTGGAGGCAGAGGTATCGGTGGAAAATTAGCTGCTGTTAAGTTCGCACGCGAAAATGGAATACCGTTTTTTGGTATCTGTTTGGGAATGCAATGCGCAGTTATTGAATTTGCCCGAAATTGTGCCGGATTGGAAAATGCCAACAGCACGGAATTTGATGATAAGTGCAAATATCCTGTGATTGATTTTATGCCCGATCAGCGTAAGATCGAAAATAAAGGCGGAACCATGCGTCTTGGAAAATATGATTGCAAGCTCACCGGCGGCACAAAAGCGATAGCGGCATATGGACAGGAAATGATTGATGAGCGGCATCGCCATCGGTTTGAAGTAAACAATGAATGGCGGGAAAAGCTTTTTGATAACGGTTTAATGATCGCCGGAGTTAATCCCGAGCGTGATCTGGTAGAGATTATTGAAATTGAAGATCACCCCTGGTTTGTGGGCGTTCAGTTTCATCCCGAACTGAAGAGTACGGTCAATGAACCCCATCCGTTATTTGTGTCATTCGTTGAGGCGGCTCTTGCCAAAAGCCAGGGCAAATCTGTCACATCAGAAGAATCGAAAGAAGCTGTTTCATAGAGAACCGAAATCCCCTCATGAGAGGGGACGATTCTCATTCTCTCAGATATTTGGAAAGTTTATTTCGTGACAAATAAACCATTCTCACATAAAGTGCGAGTCAGGGCCTGTGCAGTCATTGTGCAAAATTCATCCGTTCTGCTTGCCAAGATGAATTCACCTACCCGAAAAAATCCCATTTGGATGCCTCCGGGCGGAGGAGTGGAATTGGGGGAATCCCTGGAGGAAGCCCTGATTCGGGAAATCAGAGAAGAAACAGCACTTCAAGTCGAAAAACGGCAACTGCTTTGGATTCATGAGTTTATTGAAAAACCGTATCACGCTATTGAATTTTATTTCAGGTGTGAAGTAACAGGCGGCGAGTTAACAAAAGGCGCCGATCCTGAGCTCAAACCCGATCAGCAAATGCTTACCGACCTTTCATTCATTCCATTTAAGGAAGCTGTTGGAATGGATATCGAACCGAAATTCATCAAAGAGTTTTGTGAGAATGGTGGACAGTTTTTTGATAGCGTTCGGCATATCATCTCACAAAAGTAGTGTTTGTATTCCTGGATGAGTTCAATTAATAGCTTTTAGCAATGGTACTCCGCACACCTTTTCTTTATATTTGAATCAATTCAAAGCCCACAAAATTTATGCGAACATTTTTTTTACTGATAATGGCTCTTCTGTTATCAGCTTGTACCCGTCAAACAGAAACCGGTTTTGTATATCACAATGTGAACGGGTATACCTTAATGGATGGCAAACTCCATCAATTCGAGGCGTTAGCTGTTCAGAGTGGGAAAATTATTACCACCGGTCCGGCAGATGAAATTCTGGATGCATATCCTGATTTCGAACGAATTGACGGCGAAGGCAATACACTTTTACCTGGTTTGATTGATGCCCATGCCCATGTAATGGGACTCGGAATCCAGGAATTGGATGTAAATGTTGCCGGACTCGAATCCCTTGCCGGGACGCTTCAAAGAGTGGAAGAGTTTGCCAGTCAGCAGGCTGATCGTGAATGGATTACCGGCCGCGGATGGAACCAGGTGTTATGGGAAGAAAATGAATTTCCAACTGCTTCGGATTTGGATGAGATTGTATCGGATCGCCCGGTTTTCTTAACAAGAATTGACGGCCACGCAGGTTGGGCCAACAGCAAAGCGTTGGAACTGGCCGGAATTGACAGGGATACGGAAGATCCCAACGGCGGACGGATCATTCGAAATTCAAATGGCGGGGCTACCGGTATTTTTATCGATGCGGCGATGAGTTTGATACGCAATGTAATCCCCGAAAAAACAGGGCAAGATTATCGTGAAGCATTCCGGCTGGCAATGGGAGAGATGTCGAAACATGGGATCACTTCTGTTCATGATGCGGGAATCGACAGCCAAACGTGGCAACTCTACACAAATTTTGCTGACAACGACAGCCTGATTACACGGATTTATGCGATGATTTCAGGAACCGGAAGCACATTTGATGAGCTGTCAAAAGACGGTCCTATTGAAAGTTATGCGGATGATATGCTGGCGTTACGTAGCGTAAAACTATACTCCGATGGCGCTCTGGGAAGCCGTGGTGCAGCCATGCTTGAAGATTACAGTGATGATCCCGGAAACCGTGGATTACTGTTTAACACGCAGGAGGAGATGAACGAGATGTTACTGAAAGGAGCTTCCGCAGGATATCAAATGAATGTACATGCCATTGGGGATGCGGGCAATCACCAGGTTTTGGAAGGGTTTAAATATGTTATGAATCAACTTGGCGGGCAGTGTGATTTGAGGCATCGAATTGAACACGCGCAGGTTGTTTCGCTGGAAGATATTCCCAGGTTTCAGGAACTTTGCCTGATAGCATCCATGCAGCCCACACATGCCACTAGCGATATGAATATGGCGGAGGACAGAGTGGGGACGGAGAGAATCCAGGGGGCTTATGCCTGGCAGCGATTTTTAGACCAGGAAACAGTGATTGCCGGAGGTTCGGATTTTCCCGTTGAGCATGTCAATCCATTTTATGGTCTCTATTCGGCAGTTACAAGAAAAGACCATGAAGGACGGCCGCCGGAAGGATGGTACAGTGAACAGGCGATGAGCAGAATGGAAGCATTACGCGCGTTTACAATTGACGCTGCCTATGCTGGCCACCAGGAAAATGTGATGGGAACTCTTGAGCCTGGAAAGTGGGCGGATTTCATTCTTATTGATCGTGACTTTTTCGAAGTGCCAGCTTCCGAAATTTGGCAAATTGAAGTGCTCGAAACGTGGGTTGCCGGAGAAAATGTATATAAAAAATAGAAGTGAATATGCAGATTCGAATTGAGCAGTTAAACCCGATTGTTGGCGATTTAACAGGCAACACCTCCAAAATTCTGAAGTCACTGGATAAAGCAGAATCCGACGGTATTGATTTACTGATTTTGCCGGAAATGGTACTTATCGGTTATCCAGCGCAGGATATTTTGGAGAATAAAGCTTTTCAGCGTTCTGCTTACAGGCATAATGAGAAGATTATTCAAGCCACCAAAGAGACGGCTCTTCTTTTTGGATCCATTACAAAAAACGAAGGGGTTGGTCGCCAGATGTACAACTCTGCACTTTTAGCCCGGGGCGGCAATTTGATGGATGTTGTTCATAAGACATTGCTTCCAACCTACGATGTATTTGATGATCTGAGATATTTTGAGCCAAACGATACGTTTAAATGCATGGAGTTGAATGGTGCCAAACTCGGTGTGACTATTTGTGAGGATATTTGGTACAACGAAAATGAAGTTCAGTATCACACCTACGAAACGGATCCCGCAAAACTTCTGGAAGAAGATGGAGCTCAAATAATCATAAATATTTCAGCATCTCCATTCACAAAAACCAAGCATGAAAACCGGGAGCTAATGCTGCAAAATCATGCCAGGAAATTGAACCTTCCGGTTTTGTATTGTAATCAGGTAGGTGCTCAGACTGAAGTTTTGTTTGATGGTGATTCTATGGCTGTAAATTCCGATGCGGAAGTAATAGCGTCATTAAAAGCATTTTCTGAGGGGCACTTTGATGTAAAATGGAATGTGACTGAAAAGGAAATTTCGGGCGATGCCAGACAGCAGCATACTTATCCTCAAAAAGGTCCTGAGCGAATGTTTGAAGCATTGAAAATGGGTGTTTACGATTATGTCCAAAAGCTCGGCATTGCCGATACTGTGATTCTTGGGCTTAGCGGCGGGATTGATTCTGCTCTGGTTTGTGCAATCGCGGTGGAAGCACTTGGCGCAAAAAATGTTAAAGCGTTGAATATGCCCAGTGCATTTTCGAGTGAAGGAAGTATTTCGGACTCCGAAAAACTTGCCGAAAATCTGGGAATTGAACTGATGGATGTTCCGATTCAGTCCATATTTAACACATTTAACCAAGAGCTTGGGCCCATTTTTGAAGGAACTGATTTTGGGGTGGCGGAAGAAAATCTCCAAAGCAGAATTCGGGGAGTTCTTTTGATGGCCTGTGCCAATAAGTTTAATTACTTTTTGATGGTTACCGGAAATAAATCCGAATATGCCGTTGGATATTCTACTCTATATGGCGACATGAATGGAGCGCTGGTTGTGATTGGCGATCTTTACAAAACCCAGGTCTATGAAATGGCGCGCTGGCTGAATGACGAGTATTATCAAAAAGAGATGATTCCGGAGCCTATTATTACCAAACCACCGAGTGCGGAATTGAGGCCTGATCAGAAAGACACAGACACGCTTCCGGAATATGATGTGTTGGATGACATTCTTTATCGTTATATTGAATTGCAGGAGGGAGCCCAATATATCATCGATGATGGTTACGATGAACAGACGGTAAAGAAAGTGATTCGCATGGTAGAAGCAAACGAATTCAAGCGATATCAGGCGGCTCCCATTTTAAAGGTCAGCTCAAAAGCATTTGGCATTGGTCGCCGTTGGCCAATTGTTCAAAAATGGACGGCAAACAGCAAAAGTTGAAAATTCTATGCAATTGGTTTGACTTTTTTTGCGTTTTTCCACCTTTGATTGATACTTTGTTAAGATCGAAAGCCTTTTATATCGCCAAACAAGCCAAAATCTCATAATCCAATATTTACAGATCAATGAAACAGTTACTGCTACTTCTCCCTTTTTGCCTGATTGCAAACGTTTTACACGCTCAAAATCAAGCAGGAGAGACTGAGGCTGAGGTTCCTGTTAAATTGCTACCCTACACCAATCCATTGATTGAGAGCAGAGATGAGGTGGAAGTTGAGACCGATACGCAAAATGTTGCCGAGATGGATAAGGAGATTCTGAGAAGAATTTCGAATGCATATAAAATGCATGTTTTGGCTATTGATGCGCAGGTACAGGGGGATTTGGTTCAGGCAGAAGAATATATCAATAAAGCGTTTGCGTCTATTCAGACCATGATGGATGATTTTCCGGAAGTTCAGAGCAACCGGCGCTTCAATGAACTTTATAGGTCTGTAATGGCTGAGCATAGCGAGTTTTACGGCATTGAACAGGTAAGGCAAGGAGCTGAAGGAGAAATTTTTGAGATTCGCGAAGAGCTTTTTTCTGAAGAAAATGACTGGATTGCCGAGGGATATGCACTACCTGAGAATCTGACCATCAATAAAACAGAAGTTCCGCTTGTTGAGAATCAGCATGTAAATCGCCACCTGATCTACTACACCCAACGCAGACCCGATGTGATGGAGCGATGGCTGGAGCGTTCTGAATACTACTTTCCAATGATGGAAGAAATTTTTGAAGAAGAAGGAGTACCGAAAGAGCTGATTCATCTTTCAATGATTGAAAGTGGATTGGTCCCCACCGCAAGAAGTTGGGCCGCCGCAGTGGGAATGTGGCAGTTTATCCGTGCAACCGGCTCTGTTTACGGACTTGAAAACAACTGGTGGATTGATGAACGACGTGACCCGATCAAATCAACCCGGGCAGCAGCACGCCACTTAAAGGATCTCTATGAAGTTTGGGGCGACTGGCACCTTGCCATGGCTAATTATAATATTAGCCCGCGTGGTTTGAGAAGAGCTATTAACGCAGCCGGAGGCGAAGAAAATTACTGGGTGGCTTATCCCTATCTTCCCCGTGAGA
Source organism: Rhodohalobacter sp. 614A (assembly GCF_021462415.1). Lineage (NCBI taxonomy): Bacteria > Pseudomonadati > Balneolota > Balneolia > Balneolales > Balneolaceae > Rhodohalobacter > Rhodohalobacter sp. 614A. The sequence goes on along the minus strand of NZ_JAKEDS010000005.1, from coordinate 93,141 downwards.
CAAGAGGTTACGTGCCGGGTTTTATTGCGGCAACCATGATTGCAACGAATCCCGAAGAATTTGGTTTCCGCCGGAATTATGGAAAAGAAGCTTACTCATATGAAATTGCAGAAGTTGACGGCCTGATGCCGTTAGAGAAACTGGCCGAAGCCGCTAACATATCCGTTGAAGAATTGAAAGATCTAAACCCTGAACTGCTTCGATGGGCAACACCTCCCGGCAGTAAATATCCATTGAAGATTCCTTCTGGAACCAGGGATGAGTTTTTGGCGGCTTACCAGGAAATTCCACAGGAAGAAAGAACTACAAATGTAGCAATGCACACGGTTAGCCGTGGCGAAACGCTCGGGTACATTGCTCAGCGATATGGAACATCGGTTCGCTCTCTTTTTGCATCAAATGAGGGTTTAAGCAGTACGATTTATCCGGGTCAAACAATTGTCGTTCCTGTTGCGTCCGGTTCGGAAGAGCAGATTTCTTCAAGCCAGCCGTCTAATCAGGGAACTTCATCTTCCAGCAGTAGCCGTCGGAAAGCACCGGCTCCATCCAATACAAGTGATGTTACCTATACCGTAAAAAGTGGCGATACGGTTGGCCATGTTGCAGAATGGTTTGATGTTCGTGCGTGGCAAATTCGTTCATGGAATGGCATTGGAAATACCATACGAGTGGGCCAGCGGTTAACCTTACATGTACCTAACAAGAGATCAAGCTACTACCAAAATGTTGATGGTCTTTCTTATGCGAAGAAACAGGAGCTGGAACGGCGGCAGAGATCCGGCGAAAACATTTATGATCTTGAAGTAGGTAGCTCTTCCGGTTCCGGTGATATCGTTACATACACTGTACGCCGGAATGATACGTTAACAGGTATAGCCAATCGATATGGTGTTTCGATTGATGATATTAAGAATGAAAATAATCTGAGCAGTTCCCGAATTTATGCCGGGCAAACGCTGAAGATTAGAAAGAGGTAATTTAGTGCATGAAACATGCCCGTAAAATTTTAACAGGGTTGATACTGGCCGCATTTTTATTCACATCTGCGGCCTTTGTTTATCAGAGTGACCTGTTTTTCCAGATCAAAAAGAACCTGACTATTTTTAGTGATGTCTACAAAGAAGTAGCTATCCAATATGTAGATGAGGTCAGCCCTAAAACCTTGATGGAGCGCAGCATTCATGCTATGCTGGAAACGCTCGATCCCTATACGGTTTTTATTGATGAAGGGGAGCAGCGCCAGATGGAAATTCTTTCGTCTGGTTCATACGGCGGAATCGGGATTGATGCGGGCTATCGTGGAGATCAGATTGTGATTATTGCTCCACTTGAGGGATATCCGGCTCAACGCGCGGGATTACGCCCCGGGGATATAATTAAAGAGATCAATGGAGTAAGTGTTGAAGGGCTGACTCCTGAAGAAGTTCAGCAGCTTACGGTTGGAGATATCGGAACGGAAATTGAGATAAAAATTCGGCGCCCGGGATTTGATCAGGATATGGACTTTACGCTGACGCGCGAGCGAATTGAAGTGAAGAATATTCGTTACGCGGCAAAAGTAGGAGAAGATCAAAATTTCGGATATATACAACTGGTTCGTTTTGGGCACGGCGCAGCAGAAGAAATACGCCAGACTCTCATTGAAATGCGAGATTCAGGTTCATTTGAAGGGTTGATTCTCGACCTCAGAAATAATCCCGGCGGACTTCTTAATGAGGCTGTTGACCTGGTTGATAAATTTATTGAACCGGGCGTAACCATTGTCGAAACAAGAGGACGTTTGCAGTCTCATAATAGCACACTTGTTTCGCAGGAACCGGCTATGTTTGATGAACTGCCCATGGTCGTACTCATTAATAACGGAAGTGCCAGTGCTTCAGAAGTTGTTGCCGGTGCATTACAAGATTTGGACCGCGCACTGGTTATGGGCGAACGAAGCTTCGGAAAAGGATTGGTTCAAACTGTTCGTCCGTTATCATACAACACATCCCTGAAAATTACGGTTTCTAAATATTATATACCCAGCGGACGTAGTATTCAGTCCATCGAATATCTTCATTCCGATTCGGAAAATGACAGGATTGTACCGGATTCTCTTCGAAGGGCATTCAAAACTAAAAATGGAAGAGTTGTTTACGACGGTCAGGGAATAGAGCCGGATGTTGAAGTTTCTGATCAGCCTTCCTCCTTGCTCGATCTTGCATTGCAAAAAAACAATCGCTATTTCTTTTATGTGAATGACAAGCTCGCAAATACATCGGATTCGGAAAGAAACACAATACCGGCCGATCTTTTTGATGATTTTACAACCTATTTGATTGAGGATGATTTTACCTTCGAAACGCCCGTCGATCAGCACTTGTCTGCTATTGAGACAAACATCAGAAATTTTTCACAGGAACGTTCAGCACGAGAAAACCTTGAAGAATTAAACGCATTATTAAGAGACTACAAAATCTCACAAATTTTTGAGAATGAAGAGTCAATTGAAAAAAAATTAAAGCTGGAATGGATTTCCCAAACAATGGAAGACGATGAACGGATTAAGGCCATTCTTGAGCTGGATGAACTTGTTAACGCTGCACAGGACTTTCTGGACAATCCATACCAGTACCGCACTGAGTTGAGACCATAACTTTTGGGGAAAGCTGATTTACATATCCACACAAATGCGTCGGATGGAGATCTGTCGCCTGAAGACCTTATTAAAAAGGTTGCTCAAAAAGGCCTGAAAACCATTTCCATCACAGATCATGATACGATAAAAGGCTATGAGCTGGCACGGGATTTAGCCGAAGAAAATGAAATCGAACTTATTCCAGGTGTAGAAATTTCAACAGTTTGGAATAATCGGGAAATTCACGTTCTGGCATACGCTTTTGATGAAGAAGACGATGGGTTTTTAAAACTCATTCATAATCAAAAAAATGCGCGCCGCAAGCGAATGAAAGCCATTGTGGAAGTGCTGAAAAGTGAGGGATTGGATATTGATTATGAAGAAGTTCGGGCCGAATCTCATCCAGGAAATATCGGAAGACCGCACGCTGCATCCGTATTAATAAATAAGGGTTATGTGGCGTCTGTATCTGAGGCATTTATACGTTATCTTTCCACCGAAAAAATCAAAGATATTAAAACAGAATATGCGGATGTGGATGATGTGATTTCTACGGTGCATAAAGCCGGCGGAGTAATGTCTATTGCGCACCCGGGGCCATTATATTCTCAGGATGAGGTTAAGGAATTGCTCCGGCATTCCTTCGACGGCATTGAGTGCATCCATCCAAGTCACAGCTATAAAGTTCAGAAAATATTTCTGGATTTGGCCCGCGCAAATAACCTGTTGGTAACTGGCGGGAGCGATTTTCATGGTTCCAGAAAATCGGATTATGATCCATACTTGGGTGTTGTTACTATTGGCAACCAATTTGTGGAAGCCCTAAAACGATCCGCTCGCTCAAAAAAAATGATGATTCACCAATAATTATGACGGTAATAGAACATAAGAACGATATAAACTGGTCAGATATAAAAGTAGCTGTTGTGGCTGCCCGCTGGAATTCTTTTATAACCGATGAGATGCTGGAAGCGGCTGTTCAGGCATTGCGGGCAAAGGGAATCCAGGACAAGAATATTCTGACAACGCGATGTCCCGGCGCCTTCGAAATACCTTTAACCTGCAAATGGTGCCTGGAACACTTGGGGGTTGATGGAGTTATAGCAATTGGGGCAGTTATTCGTGGAGGCACGCCACACTTTGATTATGTTTGTGATGCTGTAACAAGAGGCATTACAGATTTAAACCTTTCCTCAGGTAAACCGGTATCTTTTGGTGTTTTAACAACCGATACTGTTGAGCAGGCCAGAGAACGGGCCAGTGAGGAGAAGGGAAATAAAGGTGCCGAAGCAGCTCTTGCACTCTGTGAAATGCTTGTAATCCAGAGATCTGTCCGCAGCTTGTCAGAGCAAAAAACACCTTGATATATGATGATAATACCTCTAATATAGAGAGTTGGAAAGAATTATTTTAAAATGTCTTTAAAACCTTTATCAATAACAGATAACAGCCAAACAGAAGAAGATAAAAAGCTTCAGGAACGGGTAAAAGCATCCGGTGCTATACCCGAACACATAGCGATTATAATGGATGGCAATGGACGATGGGCACAGAAGAAAGGAAATATTCGTCTGTTTGGTCACAAAGCCGGAGTAGAGTCGGTACGGGATATTACGGAATCATGTGCACAACTTGGCGTTGGTTATCTGACACTTTACGCTTTTTCGACCGAGAATTGGAGCCGCCCTTCTTCAGAAATTAATGGCTTGATGAAACTCCTGGTTCAGACTCTCCGCAATGAAGCTGAACGTTTGAATCGAAATGATATAAAATTAGTAACAATCGGGCAGACGAACAGGTTACCCGGTAAGTGCCAGGAACAATTGCAGGAAGTGATTGATCTTACCAAAGATAATCAAAGGATGCAGTTGTGTTTGGCTCTAAGTTATTCGGGGCGATGGGATATTAAAGAAGCTGTAAAAAGTATTGCCAGAGAAGTTCAGAATGGAAACATCCAACCCGATGAAATTGATGATGAACGAATCAGTTCGTTTCTTTCAACGGCCAGGATACCCGACCCGGATCTGATTATCAGAACCAGTGGCGAATATCGAATCAGCAATTTTCTTTTATGGCAGCTTGCTTACTCAGAACTATATATAACAGAGACTTACTGGCCTGATTTTAGAAGGGATGAGCTATATCAGGCAATATTTTCATTTCAAAAGCGTGATAGAAGATACGGAAAAGTTAAAAACGGATATAACAAAAGCCTATCCACATCAGTTATAAATCAAATTACATCATAAAACAGAAGTTAAGATTGTATCACGTGTTCAATTCCAAGCACTTCTTCTTTTTACTACTCTTACTTATTTCAATTTCTTTCATTCCTCGGCAAAGTTCTGCACAGGAAAGTGATAGCACTGCATTTGAAATTCAGGATCCTACAACAATCACTACCCGCGAGTATGAAATCCGGGAGATTAACATTTCAGGTCTTGTTACCGCCAGGGAAACCTACCTGCTAAGCAGCAGCGGTCTCGATGTTGGGGATACTATTCAAATTCCGGGTGACGATATCGCCTCAGCTATTCGCCAGATATACAGAACAGGTATTTTTTCTGATGTTCAGATTACATACGAACCTGTTGGCGTGAATGAAGCCATAATCAATATTGTGGTGGAAGAAGAGCCCCGGCTCCAGAGTTACGAATTGAGAGGTATTAAACGATCTCAACGAAGGGATTTACGTGAGCAATTGAATTTGCTTCGCGGTTTTGCCGTAACCAATTCCATCCGGGAGCAGGCACTGATTACGATACGAAGATTTTACCGCGAAAAAGGATATTGGGGCACGGATATTGAAATTTATGAAGAAATCTCGGATGACGAACGGAATCGTCTGACTCTGGTTTTTGATATCGATCCGGGAGACCGTACCAAAGTGAGGGAGTTTAACTTTGAAGGCAATGAAGAATTCAGCGACCGGAAACTGAGAAAAGAGTTTGATACGATCAAACAAGACCGCTGGTGGAGACTCTTCAAACGCCACGTATATACGCAGGAAAAATATCAGGAAGGAATTGACAATATTCTCCAGTTTTACCGGAATAACGGCTACAGAGATGTAAGGGTGCTCGAAGATTCTGTGTATGTTGATGACTGGAGAAGAAAGGAAGGCGTGTATTTTGATATTCAGATCCAGGAGGGGCCGCAATATCATATTCGCAATATAGAGTGGGAAGGAAATACCGTTTATACGGACGAAGAACTTACCAATTTCCTTGAATTTGAAAAGGGCGATGTTTTTAACGAAACGAAATTCAATGAAAACGTCGAATACAATAGATCTGAAACGGATATTACCAGCCTTTACAATAATATCGGGTACTTGTTTTTCCAGATCTACCCAAATATGGAAATTGTTCAGGGAGATTCACTGGATGTAACATTTGAAATTATTGAAGACGAGATTGCCACCATACGGCGTGTTTCATTCAGCGGAAATACTAAAACTCACGATGATGTAGTACGCCGTACTCTTCGAACGGTACCCGGCAATACGTACAGTCGTTCTGCCATTGTACGGTCAATTCGGGAACTTGGTACGCTTGGATATTTTAGTCCGGAAGGAATTTCTCCGAATATAAACCCCAATCGTGAGGAAGGAACCGTAGATATCAGTTACGAATTGGACGAATCACAGGGCACGGATAACTTTGAGTTTTCAGGTGGTTTTGGAGGACGTCAGATCGGTATCATTTTATCTGCCCGGGTGAATTTCAATAACTTTTCAATTGGGCGGGTGTTCGAACCCGGTGGTTGGAGCCCGATTCCTTCAGGGGATGGGCAAAAATTATCGTTGGGTGTGCAGGTTACCGGTCGTGGGTATCAGAGCTATAGCTTTAGTTTTACAGAGCCCTGGTTGAAGGGCAGACCTACTTCGCTTGGTGTAAGCATGTCGTACAATTTTTATAATTATAGCAACACGTATTACGGTAGTCTGTCACAGGTAGCCGATAGAAGAAACGAGCTTTTTACAACCAGTGTAAGCTTAGGAAAGCAATTAGACTGGCCGGATGACTATTTTTCACAGCGTTTGATCTTAACGTACAACCGTTTTAATGTGCGTAATTTCAGTGGAATTTTTGAAGACGGCCGGGCAGATATTTTAACTCTCCGTGGAGTTCTTTCACGAAATTCATTGAATAATCCCATTTCTCCAAGTGCAGGTTCAGAGTTCGACCTTTCAGCAGAATTTGCCCTGCCTATTCCTGGATTTGCACAGTTCTATAAAATTAAAACCGGTTATCAGCACCACTATACCATTGTCGATAAACTGGTATTAAGCGGTAGTGTAGATTATGGTTATATGGGATACTTTAGCGATAATAAGCGAAGTAATTTCCAGCGGTTCTATTTAGGTGGTACTCAAATCCAGCAGCGTCAGAACTTTTTGAACGACAATATTGACTTGCGCGGCTATCCTGGTGGACAGGATGGTGTAATATCACCCGTAGATGAAAATCAATTCCAGGTTGGCGGTCGTGTATTCAACAAATATTCGATGGAACTCAGATACCCGGCGGTCAGTTCCGATCAAGTCCAGTTAATTCCGTATGTATTTATGGATGCCGGAAATGCATTCAATACTTTAAAAGAGTTTGATCCGTTTGAAGTGAAACGTGCTGTCGGTTTCGGTGCTCGTATTTTCTTACCGATTCTTGGATTGGTTGACTTAAGTTACGGTTATCGTTTGGATGGAACCGAGCCGTCATTTTATAATCAATCAGGTTTGCAGGCAGGCGAATGGGAGTTCTTATTTAACATTGGAACACCGTTTTAAAAATGTTGGGAAAAACGTGCACATATTACATCTTCATACTCACGTTTCTGTTTGTTGATGTTGCCGGTGCACAGGATCAAAAAATCGGGTTTATAGATTCGGATGTTATTATGCAGCAAATGCCGGAATATACCGGTATCGAACAACGATTAAACCTGCTATCCGATAATTGGCAACAGGAAATCCAGGAAATGGAGGATGAAATCACCGAACTGGAAAGAGAATTTGAAGCCAGGGAAATACTTTTTACGGAAGAAATCCGCCAGCAAAGGCTTGATGAAATCGAACAAAAAAGAACAGACCTGGATCGATTCATAGAAGAAAGGTTTGGGCCGCAGGGTGAATATTTCACACGGCAGCAAGAATTACTGGAGCCTATACAAAGATTAGTATTTGATGCGTTAACCCGTGTGGCAACACGAGATTCTTATGATTTTGTGTTTGACCGTGCCGAAGATACCAGATTTCTTTTCGTCAGAGAGGAGTGGAATTTGACTGAAGAAGTAATGTTGGAATTGGGAATTAATGAAACAGGAAATTGAAAAATATAAATGTTAATTTTGGTGCTTTAAAAAAATCGAACTCTATGAAAAGACTATCAATTACATTACTGCTTTTACTGGTGCCCATTGTAGCGTCTGCCCAGTTGAAAGTAGCGGTTATGAACCCCGATTCCGTACTGGATGCTTTGCCGGAAACGCAGCAGGTTCAAACAGATCTGGAAGAATATATGCAGGAACGCCAAAGTGCATTTCAAGCCCGCTACCAGGATTGGATTAACCAAATGACAGAGTATTCTGAACAGGCAGAAGCCGGTAATTTAAGCGAGACTGAGCAGCAGGAAGAAGAGGCAAGGCTTAGCGAAATGCAACAGGAACTCAACAGTTTACAACAAAGAATTCAGCAGCAGATTCAGCAAAGGCAAACCGAACTTTTTAATCCGCTTCTTGTCCGGGTTGAAGAAGCAATGGCGGAAGTATCCGAAGAGATGGGATTGGATTACGTAATCAACAAAGCCTCGAATACAGGCGATCCGATTGTTTATTACACCTCAGAACGGGCGCCGGATATCACACAAAATGTTATAGATAAACTTACTCAAAATTAATTCGACCGAACCGTATCATGAAAAAATTAAATATACTATCTATTGTAACCCTTTTTATTCTTTCAGCTATGATGGCTGTTCCATCAGCAAATGCCCAGGCCAGTGGCGACATGGAGATCGGTTTTGTGGATCCCACGGCTATTTTGCAGCGAATGCCTGAAATGAGAGCCGTTCAACAACGCCTTCAAAATTTTGCTGAGAGAAAGCAAAATGAACTGACTGAAAAGGAACGAGAACTCCAGACGGAAATGGAACTCTACCAGCAAAAAGTTGGTGTTATTTCTGAACAAGCCCGCCAGACTGAAGAGGAAAGATTGACGCAGTTAGACCAGGAATACCGTCAATTAACTTCACAGGCTCAACAAGAGCTACAACAACAACGAGCAGAATTGATGGCTCCGCTTTTACAGCAAATGCAGGAATCAATCAATGCTGTTGCAGCCGAGCGAGGGTTGGATTATGTGCTGAACACCACAACTTCTACCGGAGATGTGATTATTCTTTACGTTTCTCCGGAAGTTCAGTCTAACTATGACATTACCGATGCCGTCATGCAAAATCTTGGCATCTAGCGAGTAATTTTTTTAATTGATTTGAAAGGCGATTTGTTGCAGAAACAAGTCGCCTTTTTTATTGCACGCGTTTTCGCCGGTTACGGATATAATCCTCAAAGATATATCCACCCAATTTATTAAGTGAAGAGTAGTAGGCTCGGCCTTTGTTTGCTTCTGTAAGTTCCCGTACAAAATTTTGCAGGTAAGGATCTCTCGCAATCATAAAGGTTGTGATATCGATCTGTTCTCTCCGGCAGACCACCGCTTCATCAAGAACCTTGTTAACAATTTTTCGATCCAGCCCAAAACTGTTTTTATAGAGCCGTCCATTTTCAATCATACACGATGGCTTTCCGTCTGTAATCATAAAAATCTGTTTGTTCGAGAATTTCTTCCGTTGCAGAATATGTCTCGCCTTCTGTAATCCCTGAAGGGTATTGGTGTGATATGGGCCGACTTTCAAATAGGGGAGATCTTTTACTTCAATATCCCAGGCTTCATTTCCAAACGCGACGATGTCCAGCGAATCTTTGGCAAAATTATTCATAATAAGTTCAGACAAAGCCATAGCCACTTTTTTTGCCGGTGTGATTCGATCTTCACCGTAGAGAATCATGGAGTGGCTCACATCAATCAAAAGCACTGTAGATACAGACGTATAATGATCGGTGTCATAAACCTGAAGATCGTCTTCTCTCAATTGAAACTGATCAAGAGAACTGTGTTTCAGCATATTCATCATCGTTCCCGTGCTGTCAATATGAGATGTGTCATCTCCTGATTTCCACGGACGCGTTTCCGGTTGGCGTTCGAGTCCCTTTCCGGAATAATTTGTTTTGTGATGGCCTTCACCTCCTTTTTTTAACTGGGTAAAAATTTCCTTCAATGATTTTTGGCGGATGCTCCGGTCCGTTTTAGAGGTAGGAACCATAATAGATTGTTCCTCATCAAACCGGAGATACCCACGTTCTTTCATTTCATCGATAAAATCTCCAAGGCCGTAGCCGTCTTCAAACTGATCGGTAATTTTATACTCTTGGTCAATTTGGTTCAGCCATCGTAAGGCCTGGGAGACGTCTCCACCCGAAATGGTTAAAAGTTCCTGGAATAGATCCCAAAGAGTTTCAAATGGGGATTTTCCAGACTGATTAAACCGATCGTCCCATTTAGAATAAATGAAATGCATAAACTGACTTCCGTTGAAGATTTATTTATCTTTATAACCGCGAATTGAAGCAAATCATTGCATGATTTTTTACGTGACGGCAAGGGAATAGTAATCATTGTTACCTGAAATTTGAAACGAAAATTATTGATGGATAGATATCACTACGAAAAGAATCTTTGGGTACAAGGTTATCAAAGAGTTATGGGGCTGGATGAAGTAGGACGTGGCTGCCTATGTGGGCCTGTCGTAGCTGCAGGAGTGATATTGAAACCACATACCCAGCTAAGTGAAGAGATTGCCGACAGCAAAACCCTTGATGAGAAAGACAGAGTTAGGTTGGCTGTAGAAATCAAAGAGAAAGCAAGTTTTTGGACGATTCAACAATGTTCGGTAAAAGAGATAGATGACATCAATATTTTAAAAGCTTCTTTTAAAGCGATGATACGCTGTTCCGAAGCAGACGGAGCAGAACCCGATTACTTGTTGGTTGACGGAAATATGTTCAGTCCAACGGTAATTCCTCATAGTTGCATTGTGAAAGGAGATGATAAATCGGCATCTATTGCGGCAGCTTCCATATTAGCAAAAGTTCACCGCGACAATCTCATGAAGAAATTGCATGAAGAATATCCTGTATTTGGTTGGAAAACGAACGTTGGATATGCTACAAAGGAACATTTCGCAGGATTAGAAAAGCACGGCTATACCGAACATCATCGGTTGAGTTTTAGCCTTCGTACAACAAAAGTATTTGAGCGATCTGAGTAATTTTTGGATGTTGTAAAATCAGCTGATCTGTTTGTCTGAGAACGAATCAAGATTGGATTTTAAAAGATACATCCGTTCTCAATTAAATCAAATTAACTATAAATACTAAACGATCGCTTGTGAGAATCAAGATTGAGGCAAATCGCCAACATAATTGTATTGGTGAGAAAAGCGGATCCGCCATAACTCATAAACGGAAGCGGAATTCCAATAATTGGCAGAATAGCTGTTGCACTTCCAATATTGATAATGAAATGCATAAAAAATAGAAAGGTGATGCTTACTATTACCAGTTGAGCAAACGGATGTTTATGATTCGAGGCCATGTAGAGAAGCCTCAAAAACAGGAGACTGAAGAGTATAAGAACAATTGAGGCTCCAATAAATCCAAATTCCTCTCCGACTACGCAGAAAATAAAGTCTGTCCATTGCGCAGGCAAAAATCTCAACTGTGTTTGAGTGCCTTCCATAAATCCTTTGCCTTGCAATCCTCCCGACCCAATAGCTGTTTTGGCCTGCAATACATTCCATCCAGCGCCCAGTGGGTCTAGCGTTGGATTTGCAAACGATTCGATACGTGCACGCTGGTGTGGTTGAAGTACTTTTTGAAGTGCAACCTCCGTTCCAACAACTACCAAAATTCCCAAAGCCAGACTGGTAACGGTTAACCAGGTACGCCGCTGTATCAAAAATATGGCAATGGTTATGATGACGATCATAATCACTCCCCAAAACCAATTTAGTATCGAGAAATAACCGATTAAAGCCGGAGAAATCATCAACAGAGAAATTCCATATGGTAGTCCTGACCAGAACAGTACTACCGGAAGAATTGTAAGGTATACAATGGCTACACCAGCTTCATTTTGAAGTAAAAGCAACACCACCGGAAGCATAAAAATGGCAACGGTGGTTAAGGCTGTTTTTAAATTTTCGGCTGAAATATCGCGGCGGCTTGTAAGATAGTTGGCCGCGGCAAGTATAGTGGCTATTTTTGTAATTTCACCGGCCTGGAAATTCAAAGGTCCAATTCGCAGCCAACTGTGAGAACCACTCACCTCAACCCCAAAAAAGAGAGTGATGATCATTAATAATATACAAACAGCGTAGAAGAGATAGGCTCCGCCCTGGAATGTTCGTGGAGAAATAAATTGCGTAGCGACCAGAATAACAATAGAAAGAGCAACCCAAACAGCTTGTTTAAAGAAGTTATTCTGAATGTACTCAGGTAGAAACTGAGAAACGGGTCCTTGTGTAGCACTGTAGATTGCAGCTAATCCAATTGTAAAGATTCCTACCCAGAGAACGATAACCGACCAGCTAAAATCTTTTGCGTTAATCATTGTCCGGCTACCCCGCTTGCATTATCCTTCGGTGTAAAGTTTAAAACATAATCCAGCACACGTTGCCTGTTTAACTCACCCGTCAAATACTTTTCAATAACAAGTGAAGCAATCGGAGCGGCAGATATGGAGCCATATCCTGAGTTTTCGGTCAGAACTGCTACGGCAATCTGGGGATTGTCCAACGGGGCAAAAGCAATAAACCAACCGTGATCTTCCCCATAGGGATTTTGTGCGGTTCCGGTTTTTCCGGCTACTTCAATATCGGGGAGGTTGGCGTAATATCTTCCACCACCGGTAGTTACTACACCTCTCATTCCTTTTTTTACGGTTTCAATTTGATTTTGATCAAGCCAATCAATTTTGTCAAAAACAGGGTTGGTGTATTGAAATTGTTCATTCCTGTCTTTTATAGCACTTACAACATGCGGCTGAACGCGATATCCTCCATTAGCAATGGTGGCTGCTGCCACAGCCATCTGCAGGGGCGATGCTGAAACCATTCCCTGCCCGATTCCCAAACTCATCAAATCCCCGACCCCCCAATATCTGTCACCAAACCGTTCATTCATGTAGGTACTGTCTGGAACAATTCCGGATACCTCGTACGGAAGATCGATGTTGTTTTCCGGGCCAATCCCGAAATCTTTAATCAATCTGGACCAGTTGTTGAGCAGTCCACGGCTGGCTATTCGATCCATGATCCAAAAGAAAAAGGTATTGCTCGAATACGTTATTGCTTTTTCAAGGTTATAATTTCCCGGATCGGCCAGGTCTCCATATCGTCGTCCCCTGGAGTAATAGCCGGGATTGTAGATTTCGGTTTGAGGTGTGATTAGTCCGAGTTCCATAGCCACCATCCCCATAAAAGGTTTAAAAGTAGAGCCTGGTGGTTGTCTGGTTGAAATTGCCCGGTTGTAAAGAGGCGTGTGGGGGTGTGAATTGATTTGTTGCCAGTATTCTATATCCATCCGGCCGGCCAGTTTGGAAAGGTCATATTGAGGCGCACTCACCATACTTAAAATGCCGCCGGTTTGAGGATCAATAGCTACCAACCCGCCCCGTTTGTTTTGCATCAGTTGTTCTGCAAGCAGTTGGAGATCGGCATCAAGGGTTGTGATCAGATCAGATCCCTTTGTGGGCGGGATATCAAGCGATCCACTCTCATAAGAGCCTAACTCCTGACCAAATGCATTTACCCGAATATACTCCGTACCCACTTCTCCGCGAAGATAATTGTCATAAACCATTTCCAGCCCACTTTTTCCGATCTTATCTCCAAGCCTGAGAGCGTCGTTTGCGAGATATTCTTCACGAGTTGCCTCCCGCAGGTAGCCCATCACATGAGAAGCTTTAACTTCAGTAGGGTAATGGCGCTTACTTTCAATCTGATGCCCGATGCCGGGTAACTGCCACAAATTTTCCTGAATGGCAGAGAATGATTCAAATGAGACTTCTGCAAACAGCCGTGACGTTCGATGCCAGGAATAGTTTTGAGCTTCATTGACTTTTTCGCGAACCTCTGTTTCTTCTACCTGGAGCAATTCTGCGAGCAGTGGAATTTTTTCCTCTTCGAAGCGGGCAGGCGTAATGGTAATGGAATAAATGGGTTGATTTTCGACCAGAATCGTACCGTTTTTATCATAGATAAGTCCCCGTGCAGGATTTACCACTTCCAGGCGCAGGGAATTCTGCATGCTAAGCGGCGTGTATGTTTCGTATTCTATGATTTGAAGCTGGAAAATTCGCCCCAAAAGGATAAGCAGACCCAGCACTACAATACCTTGAAGTATTTTAGCAGAAGTACGAATTCTATCTGATTGTCGGTGATTTGTCATGAAACGTTTATGAATCTTCTCTAACGAGATGTAGAAAACTGCCCACAATTGCCGTAAATAACGGGCTTACCAATAGCAGGCTCCAAAGGATTGCGCCGGAAGTATAAAGTCCGGAAAACAGGCTGACTCCATAAAAAATTACATTATGTAAGAAAGCAGCTGACAGGATGATCACAAACACCTGCCAAAAAATAAACCTTGTTTTAGAAATACGATTCAAATAAGCGTGTAGTATGAAGACCAGCAATATTTTTGAAAACATATGGAGCCCCCACAGGTCGGTCATTGCATCCTGTAAAAAACCTAAAAAAGCGGCAAATAAAAGTGCGTCGGTTTTGGGCCTTTTTGTGCAAATCCAAAGAAGAAAAACAAGCACGAGATCGGCTTCAGCTCCGAATATTTCAAGATGCTTTAGCAATATGGTTTGGATACCAACGATTCCAAGACCGAATAAGATTTGTCGTATGTTTTCAGACCTCATCAAAACAGATCCTCTTGTGCTTCATTAAGATTTTGCACAGTGGTATCGGGTTCAAACTGAACAATAAAAGCTTCGGCGGCTGAAGCCAAATCGGCAAAAGCTTCCAGGTAAATGGTTTGGGTTTCAATTCCTGTGTCTGTATCGGTTTCAGTAACTTCCCCAATAGGAATGCCCGCAGGGTACTGGTTACTGAAACCAGAAGTATAAACCCTTTGTCCGGGTTCAACCTCTACAGTTTCCGGAATGAATCTCAGCACGAGTTCTTTATTTGCCCTTGCCGGCCATGAAACAATTCCGTAGGATCGATTATTTTCAATTTGCGCACTTACCCTGAACATCGAATTGGAATAAGGAAGTACTTGAGAATAGTTGCCTGAAGCAAGAATCACCTGGCCGATGAGTCCGTCAGAGTTAATAACCGGCATTCCAACTTTTACTCCGTCATTCGTACCGGCACTTACCGTAATAGAGCTGTTGATGTTCGTCAAATCCTTTGCCACGATTTGAACCGGAATTAATGGGTAGGAACTTTCTTCCCGCAAGTTCAACAGATCCCGAAGAACCCTGTTCTGTTCTTCAACCGAGCGCAAACGATTCAGTTCATCCTGCAGTAAAATATTCTGCTGATGCAAATACGTATTCGTGGAAATAGCCTGGCGATAGATGCGGAAATTGGAAAGAGGTTGTTCAAGATAACTGAGAACGGTAATGGAAGCTTTTCGAAGATTCTGAAGACCACCCTCATGCCTGTTTACCATCAAAACAATGGCAATTAACAGAAGAATAGCGGTTATGATGTAGTCCTTAACACCCGTTAATCGTCGCATTCACATGTATGGAGAATTTTACGTAATTACAGTTCTGTAAAAGTCGAGATCTTCAAGAATTTCACCTGTTCCGCGAACAACAGCGGTTAGCGGATCTTCGGCAATATGAACGGGAAGATCGGTTGTTTCCATAATCAGTTTGTCGAGATTTTTTAGCAGAGCGCCACCGCCCGTAAGCATAATTCCGCGATCCAGAATATCTGCAGAAAGCTCTGGTGGGGTTTGCTCAAGAGATTTTGTTATGGATTCAACAATAGTATTTACAGATTCTGAAATAGCTTCTCTCACATCTTTGGACGTAACCTGACGGGTTCGGGGTACACCGTTGACAAGGTCGCGGCCTTTTGTAATCATCTCCAGCTCTTCATCGAGTGGGGCGGCTGAACCGATTTCGCATTTAATTTTTTCCGATGTTCGTTCACCAATCAGAAGATTATGATTTCTCCGGAAGTAGTTAACAATATCATCGTTCAATTCATCGCCGCCAAGCCGCACGGATTGTGCATGTACAATTCCCGAAAGCGCAATTACTGCAATTTCCGTTGTTCCGCCACCGATATCCACAATCATATTTCCGACGGGTTCGTGAACGTCCAGGCCAATTCCAATTGCAGCGGCCATGGGTTCATCCACAAGGTAAACTTCTTTAGCACCGGCATGTTCAGCGCTATCTCGAACGGCACGTCTTTCTACCTCGGTAATACCACTCGGCACACAAACCACCATTTGTCGGGTTGTGGAATACCATTTCATTTTTACTTTCTGGATCATGTCCCTGATCAACTGCTCGGCAACTTCAAAATCGGCAATAACGCCGTCGCGAAGTGGCCGCACGGTTCTGATGTTACCGTGCGTCTTTTCGTGCATCAGACGGGCTTCATGGCCGGTAGCCACAGGTTCGTTACGATTGTTCAATGCAACGATGGACGGTTCATTCAGAACAATACCTTGCCCGCGTGCATAAACAAGAGTGTTTGCAGTTCCAAGGTCAATCGCAATGTCTGTGTAAAGAAAATCAAAAAGCCCGTTTTTTTTCTGATTTTTTTTCTTCCGAGGCTTTGATTTTGTGTATGGATTGGACATTAGGGTGAATTTCTTTACAAAAAATTAATTTTTTCAGGGCACCACCAAAAATACATGTTTAGTGATGCAGTTGCGAACATTTGTTTTAGAAAATAAACGGTTTTTTTCAGTGTTTAAAATGACGAATTCCGGTAAATACCATCGCCATTTTATACTTATTTGCGGCGTGAATCACTTCCTTGTCTCTCACACTTCCACCGGGTTGAATAACGGCTGTTGCTCCTGACTGGGCCGCTGCAATGACACCATCAGCAAAAGGAAAAAATGCATCAGATGCAATAATACTTCCTTTCAAAGAGAGATCTTCATTCATAGCTTTTCGTACGGCAATAACCGAACTTTCGACCCGGCTTGTCTGGCCAGTACCAATTCCACAGGTGGCCTGATCTTTGGCGTAAACGATGGCATTCGATTTTACATGTTTTACCACTTTCCATCCAAAAAGAAGATCAGATATCTCTTTTTCTGATGGTTTTCGTTCAGTAACAACTTCGAGGTCGTCAGCCGTTATCACTTTGTTGTCTGCCTGTTGGTAAAGCGCTCCGCCGATGATGGACCGAACAGAAAAATCGTCATTGCTGCCGGGGAATTTAAGCACTTTTATCAAACGTCGGTTCTTCTTCTCCTTTAAAAAGTCTGCAACTCCATCTTCATAATCAGGTGCTAAGATGATTTCCGTAAAAATGGAATCAATTGATTCGGCCGTTTCCATGTCTAACGGACGATTTACAATCACAATTCCGCCAAATGGAGAAACCTTGTCTGTAGCAAATGCTCGGTTATAGGCTTCATTTAAATTCGATTTTGTAGAGATTCCACATGGAACCGTGTGCTTAAAAATGGCAACTGTGGGATCTTCATCTTTGAAATCTGCCATTAAACGAAGGGCGCTGTCAATGTCGAGATAGTTGTTGTAGCTGAGCTCTTTGCCGTGAAAACAGTCGATAAACTGGCCTTGCTCTCCATAAACAGAGGCTTTTTGATGTGGATTTTCTCCATATCGCAAGCCTGCAAATTTCGGGATAGAAATATTCAGCTGATCGGGCAAATCCTGCTCATCAAGCTGATTGAAATACCGGCTGATGGCTGCGTCATAATCAGCTGTATGTTCAAATGCCTTGCGGGCAAGCTTTAATCGTGTTGAATACTGAATCTGATTATTGGATGAAAGTTCGGATTGAAAAGACTCATATTGATCCGGGTTGGTCAGAATACAAACATGAGCAAAGTTTTTTGCCGCCGCACGTACCATGGTAGGGCCGCCGATATCAATATTTTCGGTTGCAACCGCAGGGGTGATATCTCCATCTTTTACAACGTCTTTAAATGGATAGAGATTTACAACAACCAATTCAAAAGGCGAAATACCAAGTTCGTCAATCTCGTCATTATCAGGCTGGTGGCTTGTTCTCGCCAAAATGCCGCCGTGAATTTTCGGGTGCAATGTTTTCACGCGCCCATCAAGGCATTCGGGAAAATCAGTGATGTCGCTTACATCCGTTACCGGAATATCTTTTTCACGAATGGCTTTAGCAGTTCCACCCGTACTTACAATTTCCACACCGGCTTCGTGTAGTGCTTTTGCCAATTCTGCAATACCTGTTTTATCGGAAACAGAAAGCAGGGCACGTTTAATTTTTAAAGAATTCTGGGGCAAAGAAGAGAGAGGTTGTAGAGACACAGTTGGTTACGATTATTTTTGATTAATTAGTTTTTTTATGACTGAAGGAAGCAATTCATGTTCCGCTTTTAAAACACGTTTTGCTAAAATTTCCGGTGTATCCGAAGGAAAAACTCTTACTTTAGCCTGGCTTATGATCGGGCCTTTGTCGTACTCTTCATTCACGAAATGAACGGTGCAACCGGTTTCCTTGTCGCCGGATTCCAAAACAGCTTTGTGAACATTGATTCCGTAAAATCCTTTTCCGCCATATTTTGGTAACAGAGCCGGATGGATATTGATGATTTTGTTTTTGTGCGTTCTGATGATTGAATCAGGTATCTTTTTTAAAAATCCTGCAAGTACAATCAAGTCTGGCCGCCATTCCGAGAGTTGTTTTTCAAGTGTTGAGGCATAGACTTTTTCATCCGTTTCTGTAATAACACAAACCGGAATGCTAAATTTTTTTGCCCGTTCGATGGCTTGAATGTGATTCTTATTTGTGATGAGCCCGACAATTTCCGCCTGTATGCGTTCTCCTTCAATCTCATCAATAATAGCCTGCATGTTTGTGCCCGACCCGGACGCAAAAATAACCAGTTTTTTCACAAATGGTTGTTTTAGGAATTTCCTTTTTGTCGCGGGAAAGATAATGAATATGAAGCGGATTATTTGAAGGAATTCTATGAATTTTCATCTAAAATCAGTTGCCAATATGCTACATCAATCCATTCGCCAAATTTGTATCCAACCTCTTTGAAGTGTGCTATTTTTTTGAACCCAAATTTTTCACACATAGCAATGCTGGCCGGATTCGGCAAGGCGATACCGGAAATCACAGAATGAAAGCCCCGTGCTTTTAGCTCATCAATCATTACGGCTTTTAATTCTGAGCCAATGCCTTTTCCCAGAAGATCTGAATCAAGATAAATTCCTGTCTCTACAGTATTTCGATACGCCGACCTCTCTTTCCATTGATTTGCATATGTATATCCAAGTACCGTTTCATCTTCTTCATAAACAAGCCAGGGATAATTTTGAGTGACTGAATTTATCCTGGAAATAATATCGCCAACAGCGAGCGGTTCCTCCTCAAATGTTACCTGCGTACGGGTTATATAATTGTTGTAAATGGCACAGATTTGTTCTGCATCTGAGGTTTTGACATTTCTGATCATTGTGATTCATGTTTCTTAAAGTTCTCTGTGGTAATCATTTTTTTGGGCTTGCAGAGAGGAGAATATTGCCAGCGATCATTCCTGTAACTCGATCTGTCTGAAAGGCTACGAGCCTTGCACTTAGAAAAGTTAGGGAACAAATGTATGATTTTACTGTCTTAACTAGTAACTAAAATCAACAAAAGTTCAAAGGCAAATGAAAAAAACTATTGGATCAATATTTACGATAGGTGGATTAATTGCCCTTATATATACTGGAATTAATTACATCAACGACACTGAAAGTTTTGGTTTTCTTGGAGCTGATGTAGTGGTAAGCAAGGGAGATCCGATCCCCATGATAATTTCGGCATTTGTACTGGTAATAGGAGTAATCCTGCTGAGAACAAAAGACTAGATTAACCTAAAATAAAACAAAGAAGAGGAAGACTATTATGTTAAGATGGAGCATTACTTTTTTGATTATCGCAATTATTGCAGCCATTTTTGGATTTGGCGGACTGGCAGGCGCCGCAGCAGGTATTGCTGAAATTTTGTTTTACCTGTTCCTTGTGTTGTTTGTCATTTCATTAATTTTTGGCAGAAGAACCAGAGTTTGAAAATCAATCAAATCCGGTTTTAAATATGAGGAGTTCTTTTATATTTATGATGCAGAGAAAGCATTAACTCTCATCGTAACTAACTGAAGGTTTGCCTAAAGAAAGTAATCAATACAAAAATGTTTTAGAGAATGCCCTCGGTATTCCTTTTAGCAGAAACAATAATATTGATGTATTGGTTAACGGAGACGAGATTTTTCCCGCAATGCTTCATGCCATTGAGCAGGCCGAAAGACAAATTGATTTTTTGACATTTGTCTATTGGTCAGGAGATGTGGCTGTGAAATTTGCAAAAGCTCTTGCACGAAAAGCAGAACAAGGTGTAAAAGTGAGGGTTATTCTCGATTGCTATGGCGCTCACTTCATGCCCCCTGAACTTCCTAAGCTGATGGAAAAAAAAGGGGTTGATCTGAAATGGTTTCGTCCTCTGGCCCGGTGGAAAATCTGGAAAACGGATAACCGTACCCATCGTAAAGTACTAATCTGTGACAAAGAAGTCGCTTTTACGGGCGGAGTGGGAATTGCCAAAGAGTGGGAAGGCGATGCGAGGAACCCATCTGAATGGAGGGATACTCATTTCAGAATCAGGGGAGAAGCAGTAAGCGGCCTGCAGGCTGCTTTTATGGAGAACTGGATTGAAACGATGGGATTTCTCCCAATCGATCCTGATTGGGAGAATGATCATGTGTTGCCATCCTCCGATGGAAAAGGTGATACGCTTATCCAGTGTTTACGTACAGCTGCATCTGTCCGGTGGAGTGATATTATTATGCTTTATCAAACCCTGATACGAGTTGCTCAAAAGAATATTTACATCACTACAGCCTATTTCAATCCAAATTCGAATATTATCCAACTGCTAACGGAAGCTGTTGAGCGGGGAGTTGAAGTAAATATCATGATGCCTGGTAAATACATCGATAAACAAGTAGCCAGGCTGGCGGGCGAAGATGCTTTCGATAGCCTTCTTGAAGGAGGTGTAAAACTTTGGTATTACCAGAAAACCATGCTTCACTCCAAAGTTATCACCATCGATGATAAAGTAAGCTGTATTGGTTCGGCCAATTTTAATCACCGTTCAATGTTGAAAGACGATGAAGTGAATATGGTAGTGATTGATGACGATCTGGCCACTCTTCTTAACACCCATTTCGAAAGTGATCTTGAATTTTGTGAGAGAATTGACGGACACCGATGGAATGGCAGGCCGGTTTGGAAAAAATCCCTTGAGAGAATTACTAATCTCTTTAAACAGCAAATTTAACAGGATTTGACTGCCCGATGTTTTTCAGGGCTGAATCTCCGATACATCCGATTTCGGAACAATCTGTTCGAGTGATCGCCTGTTTTTCTTGAACACTTGGTAATTATTAAAGGACCAAATAATCTGGTTTACGGTAATTTTTACAATGGTGGCAATAGGAATGGCTACAAGCATTCCCAGAACTCCGGCCGTTTGGGCTCCAATCAAAATGATAAACAGGATAGCCACCGGGTGCATATCTGCCGATTTTGAAAAGATAAGGGGCTGAAGGATGATGTTATCCAAAATTTGGGCAAACATTACAGCCAGAATACATGGAATTACCAGTGTAAAATCACCCGTTTCGATGATGGAAACAAGGATCGAAATCACGTAACCCATCACAGGGCCAAAATAGGGAATGGTGTTTGCCACACCGATGATGATTCCAACCGTGGCTGCATTGTTCAGTCCGGCAATGCTCAGTGCCAGCCACGATGCTACTCCAACAAGGCTACACTGTAATAACACACTCCTGAAATAATAGCCGAGGCGACTCTCAATTTTGTCAATCAAACTCAGCGTAGTTTCAAAATATTTATTTGGGATGAGGGTCATTAAATCTCGCCGGATTTTATAACCGTCTTTCAAAAAGAAAAAAGTAGCAAATGGAATTACCAGAAATGCGGCGAAGAGATTTGTGAAAATAGCTATCACATTACCCACTACATTTGATACCCGTCCAAAATTAAAAATGTCATCGATAAAGCCGGCAACATTCTGTTCAAGATATCCGGGAGGAATGAAATCGAAATAATTTCTGAGATGAGTTTCTACCTGTTGGGCAATTACAATCAGGTTTTCACTTTGAAGTTGTCTCGTCAGAATTGCCATTCTATTCGCTACAATGGGAATAATGCTGGTTGAAATCCAAATTACAATAAGAAGTACGGTGGTAAGTGTAACGATAATAGAAAGCGTTCGGGGGATACCGGCAGCCTGCATTCTATTAACCAAGGGTTCAAGCAGATAACTAAAAATAAGTGCAATGATTGCGTATATCGCCAGGCTGCTGTAGTTGTACAAAATCAGCCCAATAATCAAAACACCCGCTGTAAAGAGGATGGATTTTACAACCTTTTCTAATGTGAGATTTCTAAGCATGTAGTTTTTCGGTAATGCGAGGTAATGATTTTTTTATTACAGAACCTGAAAATCCGCGTCCTGCAAGGTAACGGTAAATCTTTTGCTTTCTTTTATAATCGTCATTTTCTCTCAAAAAATGACGCTTCCGTTTCATTACTAAATCTACACAAATCTGTTGTAGCTGTAAATCATCAGTTTTGTGGGTAAGAACTTTATCAATAATTTTCCGGTCAATGCCTTTTTTATAAAGATGAGACTTGATTTTCTTTGGTCCCCACTGATTTAATTCAGTCTTTTCCTCAACAAATTTTGCTGCAAATGTCTCATCATCCAGATATCCGCTATCGGATAGGTTCTGGATAACCTGTTCAATATCACTCGTTTTAAATCCCTTTTTTCCAACCTTTTGTTTGAGCTCAAAGGAAGAGTGGTCTCTTCTTGATAAATATCGAAAACAGGCGTCTCGAATGGCTACGAGGTCTTCCGCATCATTCAATTGGCGATACAAAGAAGGCGTCAATTCGACGCCTTCTTCGATGGAAAAATCATTCCGGGTTTTGCGACTAATTCCAATCAGAAACAGTTTGTCATGGAACAGCGAATACCGGTCCTGATTCTTTTTTTGAACCGTGATTTTTGTAACGGGCAGCGGCAGTTTCCTTTCAATAGAATCTGAATCCGCATTTTCTGAAGCCCGTTCTATTTTATTCATCCTGCTCGGCCGGTTCTTTCTCTTTCTTCTCTTCGTCCTTCGCTTCTTCTTTTTGTTCCGATGGCATCAGTTTTTCACGGACCGTTTTTTCAATCTTGTTGCAAAGTTCCTCGTCTTCTTCAAGGAATTGCATCGCCGCATCGGTTCCCTGGCCAATAGGTTCTCCATCGTATCTATACCAGCTTCCGCGTTTTTCAATGATGTCGTACTCAACGGCAAGATCCAATACTTCCGAGATTCGCGAAATACCTTGTCCGTAGAGAATATTGAACTCTACAACTTTGAATGGAGGAGCCACTTTGTTCTTGGCAATTTTTACTTTGGTTCGGTTCCCCATCACTTCATCTCCTTTTTTGATGGAGCCGATTCTTCGGATATCAATTCGAACAGAGGAATAGAACTTCAGTGCGCGTCCACCGGTTGTCGTTTCCGGGTTTCCAAACATGACACCAATTTTTTCACGAACCTGGTTAATGAAAACACATGCCGTACGTGTTTTGCTCACAACACCGGTGATTTTTCTCAATGCCTGTGACATTAACCGGGCCTGGAGCCCCATGTGGGAATCGCCCATTTCGCCTTCGAGTTCTGCGCGGGGGACCAGGGCGGCCACAGAGTCAACAACAATCACATCAAGCGCGCCGGAACGAATCAATGTTTCGGTAATCTCAAGAGCCTGTTCTCCGCTGTCGGGTTGTGAAACCAAAAGTTCATCGGTATTGATTCCAAGATTTCGGGCGTACTTGGGATCAAAAGCGTGCTCGGCATCCACAAAAGCGGCATATCCGCCGGCTTTCTGCGCTTGTGCAATCACCTGCAAGGCAAGGGTGGTTTTACCACTTGCTTCAGGGCCATAAATTTCTGTGATTCTCCCTCTTGGAATTCCTTTGACTCCCAGGGCATAATCCACCATGATGGAACCGGTAGAAATAGTGGGGACATCGTTTTCTGTGTGATCTCCCAAACGCATGATGGTTCCCTTTCCATGCTGTTTCTCGATTTGCCCGATGGCAATATCAATTGCCTTTTTTCTGTCGTCTTTGGATGATGCCATAATGTTCAGTTTACGTGTTTACAATTTATTTAATGATAAAGTACAAAGGGTGAGTGTCAACTTCATGTCATCCCTGTTTTCCACTTTTATCAATTGCACAAAATCTATCGGATATTATTCAATAACAAGATAATTGAAATATATGTGCATTATATGTATGAACCAAATTTTCGTGATTCCTTACAAAAAAAAAGATTCAAACAGAAGAACAGACCACCCGAAAAACCGTGAAACAGATCAACCGTGAAACCGAAAAATGATAAAGTGTTTTTATCATGGCAAACATTCAGTTCCGCGTAACTTTAACAGTTAATCGGTTAGTAAGTTTTTCCGTTGATCTGTTTTGCCACTTCTCTTCGCCATTTGAATACTTTTCACAAAGATCGCAATTAATTCACTGCATTCCTTTTTAATCCTACATTTATAGGAACCAAGAAAATTAAAACCCTTACAGAAATAGTTTTGAACAGAGAAACAGGGCAACCGTGAAACTGAAAAATGATAAAGCGTTTTTATCACGGCAAACATTCAGTTCCGCATAACTTTAACAGTTATCGGTTAGTCAGTTTTTCTGTTTTATACACTCAAAAAGTGCATCTATCACCTTCTCACACTGCTCCGACGTTGTATACGGAGCCGGACCAATTCGCAAGATATCATCCCGTGCATCAGTGAAAATATTTTTCTCTAATAACATCGCTTGCAGTTTTCTTGCATTCTCTGATCGCAATGCCAAAAATCCTCCGGATTCTTCCACCGGTCTTGTATTTGCATGTTCAATTTCTGATCCCTCAAAATTTTGCTCATCGAACAATTCCCGGAGATATTTTAGTTGCGATGAATACTGATTTCTAAGAACCTCAGGCGTGAGTCCCTGTTTTTGGAAAAACTGCGTGACAGCGGCCGAACGAAATTGGGAAATCGGATCGTAAGTTGCGGTGGCAAACTTCTGGTCACCATCATCAAACGAAACGGGCTGATTATCTCTTGTATGATCCAACTGCTTAAACGCAGAAAACCATCCGGTAATGACGGGCCTAAATTCACAATTCTCCGGAAAGCGCAAAAAGCAATTTCCTTCGCCCCACTGCATATATTTATATCCGCCGACAAGCAGATACACATGCTCCATATTTTTTTCCTGAAGTGAGAGCGGAACAACGTTCGTGCCGTGATAATCATCAATCAGAATGGGCACCTCCGCTTGTTTTGCTGCGTCAGAAATTTCGGAAATCCTGGTATTGATTTCTGATGTTCTAAAATAAACACGAGAGAGCATCACGGCAGCGGTTCGCTCATCCAGGTTTTGGCGGACGGTTTCCAGCAATTTTTCATCATTTTCATGAGGCAGATACACAATTTCCAATCCTTCCTCTTCCAGCCGGCGAAGCTGACGATACATGGAATGAAACTCGCCGGTTGTGGTGATGATTTTTGGTTTGTTCTTTAAGTCCAGCGAGGAAAGCCAGGAAACCAACAGCACGTGAGTATTCTGCTCACGGCAGTACCTTCCGTGGGGATCATCATAATAATTACGCAGGTAGTCACGCATGATCTCCGTTTTTTCGAAACCGAAATTCCATTTATTGCCAACTTGTTCCGCTACAACCCGCATATATTCCTGCATCCCTTCAAACGCCGCATCCGGCCAGGCCTGGTGCGAGTGACCGGTAAACAGCAACCGGTTGGCTACATTAAACTGAGAATAATGCGGCTGAAGTGATTTCGCTAAACCATCAAATTCCTGCATGTGTGTAGTATCAATATGATAATTCTCACTCGACAAAATGAGAAGAGTTAGGGAGAGGTGCCAGTGGAAATTTAGGAGAGATTTCCACTTCGTAAAACGAGAACAGGCGATCGCTCTGAATGAGAGATCTCAAAAACGAACTGTCACATCCAAATGATTCGTATTCTGCTTGATGAATGCAGTTCTCTCACCGAAGGTTCTCAGAACAGGCAAAACTTTCTCTGCGCCTCTGCGGTTAAATTCTACTCATCAAAATCTCCCCGCTCAAACCGCTCAGCGAGGCGATTTTCGTTGACGCGTTTGAAGGCTTCAAGTTTGTCCGTATCAAGAGAGGCGAGGGTCATTTCGCGTTTGCCGACGGCGCCCGGAGCACGGGCCACTTTCCATCCGGCAACAGCCATTGCCGCCCGGGCGGATGATGCCGCGCAGTAGGTAGAAAGAACAGCGTCATCATTCGAAATGGAGGCGAGTTTTTTGAACGTATCGGGAGTCCACAGCTCTTCGTTTACTTCGGGTGAGAATGCATCCTGGAAAATAAAATCGATTTTATGAGTGATGAGAGAAGTGTTTGAAGGTTCTTCAAACAGTTCATCAAAAAAGCCAAACCAGAGGTGCAGCGAGAGGTGGTCAGTTAGCTGAATGCGGTTCATGCCCGGAGTTAAATCCTGAAGGATGGATTGTAGAATCAGGAGAGATTTTCGAAGTCCCGGTTCATTCTTAAACTCAAATTCTTCGGTAATTTCCGGATCGATAGGGAAAGCTTCTACACTGTAGAAATTGATAGTCGTTTGAAGATCGTTTTGCCGAAGATAGTCGAGAGTTAAAAGAAGATTCAGTCCGGTTCCAAATCCAACCTCAAAAATATTGACGGATTTTTTCTCTTTCAGGGCCTTTAGAAGATCATTGGTTTCGAAAAAAACATGCCGGCTCTCCGTTACCGCACCATGCGGATTGTGGTACAGTTGGTCGTATTTCGGCGAATAGAGAGACGTTGATCCGTCACCGGTTTTCTTGATGATGGGTTTTGATGATTTCATCGTCATGTGTAAAAATAAGTGCTTGAATCATAATCCTGAGCGTATCTCAGGATTTTATTTTATGAAATGTAGTTAAGCCGTGAGATCCTGAATCAAGTTCAGGATGACGTAGTTGAAGTATAATTTTGTTATCAAATATTACCGAACCGGATTCGCCGCGTCTTTTCCCACCACAGTCATCCACGGACGAACTTCCCAGCTCTTCACGATCCCGTTTTTTACATAGGGATCATTCCGTGCAAATTCTTCTGCAGATTCCGGCGAATCACATTCGAACAGAAGATACGCTTTATCCGAGGGATCCTGCAACGCCCCGCCTAAAACCAGTTCGTTATTTTGATGAGAGTCCCATGCCATTTTCAGATGCTCATCCCGGAATTCGCCACGGCGTTCAAGATAATCAGGCGCTAAATCGTAGATTAATAGATAGTGCATATTATTGGCTATCGGCTGTCAACATTCAGCTATCAGTTTTTCTAACGGCTGGTTGCTGAATGCTTTATATATTTGTGTTTCAAAGCTTGAAAACAAGATAATTGGAATCATTCATTTTTTCTCTGGAAAATTCAATAGTCGTTGCAGATCATTAATTTTCCCACCATTTTACAGGCATTAGAAATTGAAGGTAAATTATATCTATGACTACCGATTTACAGAAGACGATACAAAAAAAAGCAGACGAATATTTTGAATACATGGTGCAGATCCGGCGGCATCTGCATAAGAATCCCGAAGTAAGTTTCCAGGAGTTTGATACTACCGATTACATCCTCCATGAACTGAAGAAGATGAAAATCGAAACCCGGCGGCCCATGGAAACCGGCTGTTTGGGAATTATTAAAGGAAAAGACTCCGACCGTGTGATTGGCCTCCGTTCAGATATTGATGCTCTCCCAATGGAAGAAGAAGGCGAGGCAAAAGCGAACTTTCTTTCTGAGCGTGCCGGGGCGGCTCACTGCTGCGGACACGACGGCCATACCGCCAACCTTTTGGGCACGGCAAAAATATTAACCGACCTGAAAGACCAGATTGACGGCACGATTGTTCTCATCTTTCAACCCGGTGAGGAAAAATTACCGGGCGGTGGGAATCTGCTGA
The DNA here is from genome assembly GCF_021462415.1 of Rhodohalobacter sp. 614A. Classification (NCBI taxonomy): domain Bacteria; kingdom Pseudomonadati; phylum Balneolota; class Balneolia; order Balneolales; family Balneolaceae; genus Rhodohalobacter; species Rhodohalobacter sp. 614A. The sequence continues at coordinate 65,088 of NZ_JAKEDS010000005.1, read as the reverse complement.
TTCAAACAGGCGCATTGCAGGATCTTGGCGTTCAGCAGGTTTACGGACTTCACTCCAATCCATATTTTGCACCAGGCCAGGTAGCTGTGAAATCAGGTCCGTTAATGGCTTGCACGGTGGAGTTCGAAGTTGAAATTCTCGGAAAAGGCGGACATGCTGCGGCTCCTCATACCACTGTGGATCCGATTGTGCTGGCTTCGCAAATTATCACCCAGTTTCAAACCATTGTGAGCCGTTCTATTGATCCGACGGAACCGGCCGTGATTACCGTTGGAAAAATTGAGGCCGGATCGGCGTTTAACGTGATTCCTGAAAACGCCCATATGATGGGAACCGTCCGCGCTTTTTCACTCGAAACCGTACGGTTCATGAAAAAACGAATGGAAGATGTGATTAAAGGCGCAACAGAAGCGGCCGGAGCCACCTATAAATTTGATTTTACGGAGGGATATCCTGCCGTGATCAACGATGAAAAATGTACCCAAAATGTAGTTCAGGCGGCCCGGAAAATTTTAGGAGAAGAGAACGTCATCAATCTCAAAAAACCGGTAATGGCCGGCGAAGACTTTGCTTTTTATCAACAGGAATTTCCCGGAACTTTTTTCTTTTTGGGAACCGGTAGCGAAGAGGCTGATTCACAATGGAGCTGGCACCATCCGCGATATAACATTGACGAACAAGGTTTAAAAACCGGCTGTGCTCTGATGGCAGGGCTTGCTTTGGAATCGTAATCATGTCGAAATTGGCATTCGATAACGTTTCCGGTGATCTGTTTGAACTGACTGAAGGGATGATAAAAGAGGGCATACAAGCTTCACGGGAAAGTGACCGGAAACGAATTATACTTCCCATTCATCGAAAGCAGGATGCCGAGGTTCAGCGAATGATCAATTTTCTTCAGCCCGGAACTTATATTCGTCCGCATAAACATCCATTGGCACACGCTTCAGAGTCGTTAATCCTGATCAATGGAAGTATCCGGTTTTTTACTTTTGATGAAAACGGAACTGTTCTTTCTAAAAATGAAATCAGCTCAAAACCGGTGCCCGGAGTTTTGGATATAGAGCCGCGGGTGTGGCATTCATTCATCGTTCTGGAAGACGACACCATTTTATTCGAGTGTAAAAAAGGACCCTATAATGCTCAGACAGACAAGACATTTGCGGAATGGTCGCCCGAAGAAGGGAGTGTTGAGGCACAAAACTGGATTGAGTCCTTATAATTTCTCATCATAAAGGGAATTGAGAAATCGTACATGAGTCAAAAATCAGAAAAATTAGGTATCGGAATTGTTGGATGCGGTGTGATTTCCTATCAGCATGCACAGTCAATTTTGGATACGGAAAATGCCAAACTGATCGCGGCGAGCAGCCGTACGGAGAAGAACCGAAAGAAATTTTCAAAACGGTTTAAAATCCCGATGCATGCAGAATATGGTGAAATGCTGAAGCGGGATGGCCTCCAGGCTGTAAGCATTTGCACACCAAGCGGAACCCATCTTGAATACGGCATTAAAGCGGCGGAAGCGGGCAAGCATGTTATCGTAGAGAAGCCGATAGACGTTTCCGTTGAACGGGGACAGAAACTTGTGGAAGCTTGTGAAAAGAACAACGTAAAGTTGGCCGTGATCTATCAAAACCGATATTCCAATGCTGTTTTGAAATTAAAGGATGCGGTGCATTCCGGAAAAATCGGCAAGCCGGTGATGGCCCGCGGAAGCGTGAAGTGGTATCGCGATCAGGGTTATTATATGAACTCCGGCTGGCGCGGAACGCTGGATTTGGATGGAGGCGGAGCATTGATTAATCAATCCATTCATACTCTTGATCTTCTCACGTGGATTCTTGGTGATTTAATGACCGTTTTTGGTTTGAAAGCCACCGTTACACATCCGGGCATTGAAGCGGAAGACAATCTTGTTGCCTCCCTGAAGTTTGAGAATGGGGCACTTGGTTTGTTTGAGGCGTCTACCTCCATCATCCCGGCACAGCCCAGAACCATTGAAATTAATGGCAGCAAGGGAACAGCTTTATTAAAAGGAAATGAATTCATGCTCTCGTTTGATGAAGAAGAGTATTCAGAAAATGCCAAAAAAGATGAAGTGAATTTTCACACCAAACAGTTCAGAGAAATTGTTGATGCCATTTTGAATAATGAACAGCCGCCGGTTTCGGGGATGGAGGCATTGCAATCTCTGGCAGCCGTTGAGGCTATTTACGATTCCTGCAGAAAACATTCTGCCATCAATCCATCCACATATATTTCGGAAGAATTTCAATTGTCCAAAAGTTCGTCAACCTGAATAATGTCTAACGCTCTCAGCCTGTACAAGAACGGATTTTATGCAATGGCTACCCGGTTTTATGCACTGCTTCCCGGCTTGGAAGATGCGGTAGGTGATGAACTTTTTCAGAAGATAAAAGGAGAAGTTAGCCGGGTTGAATCCCGTCTGAGCCGGTTTATTAAAGAGAGTGAGATTTCGAAAATTAATCAGCAGGCATTTCAGTTGGGTGTAAAAACTGACGAGGAAATTTTTGATATCCTCAAAGCCTGTACTTACGGTTGGGAATTAACAAACGGTGCATTTGATATTACTCTCCGTCCGCTGATGGAATATTGGAAACACCCGGAAAATTATTCAGAAGATGACTTTCAAAAGCTCAGTGATTCTGTAGGCATACAATACATGGAATTGGATGATGAGAACCAAACGGTTCATTTTAAGAATGAAACAATGAGTCTGGACTTGGGTGGTTTTGGGAAAGGATACGCTCTCGAAAAAGTAAAACAGATACTGGAAAGTTCATCTGCAAAAAGTGCGTTCATCAGTTTTGGCGAGAGTTCCGTTTTGGCAATGGGTGAGCATCCGGCCGGAGGTGATTGGAAAATCGGAATCAACAATTATAAAAATCCCGGCAAGTCCGTTCACGAATTTGAATTATCGAACGGTTCGGTTTCTACATCCAGCAACTTCTTTTTGAATGATGACGGCGAGTTGCAAAATCACAGACATGTTATTAATCCAAAAACAGGTCATATTCATGAAGAGTTTACGGCGGTTAGTGTAGCGGCAGAATCTCCCGTTTTGGCAGAAATACTATCTACAGCCTGTTTGATTTTGCCGGATGAAAAAATTCATAATCTGGTCAAAAAATATGAAGATATTGAAGTGATAAAGGTTGATTACGAACCGGATGAACCTGAAGTGATTTTGTTCAAAAATGAAAATTAAGTCATTGCAAGTACAGCGAAACAATCGCCGAAGATTGCGACGGACGCAAACTTCCTCGTAATGACAATTACAATTCCAAGTATAATCTATAGCACAATCCAATGACTATTAATCGAAAACAATTTTTGGAGATGACGGCGGCCCTTGCCGGCTCATCAGTAATGACAACGACCATGCCTTGGTTTTCCATTTTTAATAATCCGGCGCCAAATGGTACCGGCGCTTCAGACAGAGTCAGGCTGGGAATTATTGGGGTAGGATCGAGAGGAACCGGGCTTGTTCAAAATCTCCAGGAACTGGAAAAAACGATGAACATGGAAATTGCCGCCGTTTGTGATAATTATGAACCTCATTATGAGCGTGCAATTGAACTGACCGGTGGAAAAGCCAAGGCATTCTATGACTATCGCAAGATGATTGACGAAGTGGAGCTGGACGGAGTTGTGATTGCCACACCTTTGTATGAACACGCTCATATTACGATTGATGTCTTAAAAGCCGGCCTGCATGTATATTGCGAAAAATCGATGGCGCGTCGCCTTGAGGATGTGAAAGCGATGTACGACACACATTTGGAAGAGGACAAGATTTTGTTGATAGGCCACCAGCGTCTGTTCAACCCGGTTTATCTGCAATCGCTGGAAAAAATCAAGAAAGGGGAGTTGGGGCCAATTGTTATGATGCGTGGTTGGTGGACCCGAAATACGGATTGGGTATTTTATGAAAATACCGGCGGACGCGGGACGGAACTCGACCGTAAACTCAACTGGCGTTTTTATGATGATTTGTCGGCGGGAATGATTTCCGAACTGGGTTCACATCATATTCAAGTGGCAAACTGGGTACTGGGCTCGCCGCCAGAATCGGTAATGGGAAGCGGAAGTATTAACTTTTTTGATGACGGCCGCGAGGTATACGATAATTTTGGTTTAATTTTCCGGTATCCCGAGAAAGTTCATTTTATATATGACTGTATTACCAGCAATAAACACAATGGTGTGCAGGTACAAGTAATGGGAAATGACGGAACACTGGAATTGGAGTCGAACATGGAATTCCAGGAAAATCCACCCGAACCACCGGCTATGCAAAAATTGGTTGAGTGTATTGAGCAAAATAAGAATGAAGCAATTCCGATTGGCGGGGCAACCTGGGTTCTTAATTCTCCGGTTCGAATGGGAGGTGAATTCATTTCTCCGGGATATGATATGAATGACACACTCCTTTATTTGGAAGGATTTGTAAACTTCATTAAAAAAGGAAGTGCGCCCGAAAAACTTACCCAAGAAGGATATAACGCCGGCATCTGGACACTTCTCGCCGAACAGGCAACCAAAACCGGCGAAATGGTGAAAATTCCTGAAGAGTATATTTTGAGTTGAAGTAAATTCCCTTTGAAGGTGGAATGAATTAGTTCTTTAATAGGAATGAGCGAAGTGAATGGAGTGTGGCAATTTACTTCCGTGGAGTTAACCATGAGATTGCTTCGCGTTGTTCGCAATGACTTTCTAAATCCAAAGGTTCCTGTTGGATTGCATTTCTGAAATTCCGTTTCAATTCCTTTTTTCCAAGGCGGTTTTTTGGAACGTGTAAAAGATTTGGAATGGGGGAGGGAACTGATTGGAGGGCAAATTAAAAAATCGCCCGGAACACATCTGATCACCTTCCGAGTTGGAAGAGTTTCACAAAAAGGCCGCGGACTATTATTTCGACCTAATGACGGTCCCACCGTAGTGTTCTCGTCATGTGTGTTCAATTGTAATTAGCACAATTCCGGAATTGTTGTCAATACTCAAACCCAACTATTTTCCCACAACTTTTCCACAAAGTTATCCACATACGCTTGGTGTGATCGATTATCTCAAGATTGCAATTGAGTTGTTTGAGTAAGAACTTCTGAAAAGTATTGGACAATCTTCAAATTCAAATCATAAAACAAATTATGCCTGAATTCTCTTTTTGGGAACGCGAAGAGTGGCTCAAATCACCTGACCTGTTTATTGTTGGGGCCGGAATTGTCGGTGCCTCAACAGCACTGTTTTATAAAGAACGATTCCCGGATCATGACGTCGTGGTTACGGATCGTGGTTTTGCACCTTATGGAGCCAGTACCCGAAACGCCGGGTTTGCATGCATTGGGTCCATTTCCGAGCATTTGGCTGATATCAAAAAAGCCGGTGAGGAAACGGTTTTAAACCGGATTGAGCGCCGATGGAAAGGTTTGCAACTCCTCAGAAAAACTGTTGGTGATGAAAATATGGATTACCACCACACAGGCGGATTTGAAATTTTTACGGATGAAGAGAAGTTTGATCGGTCAAGAGAGAAGATTGCGTGGATGAATCAAATTCTTAAAGATCGAATTGGGGTTGAAGGCGTTTATTCCTCAACGACTTTCCAGGGATATCCGGCCATCAAAAACAGGGTAGAAGGTGCCATCAACAGTGGTAAATTGATGAGGTATCTTCACGAAAAGCTGATGAAAGCCGGCGTACGTGTTTGGTGGAATTGCCCGGTTTCTAGGGTAAAATCAAATCAGGTTATTTTGACTGATTCGGTTGAAGTGAATCCTAAAAAAGTTGTACTGGCAGTAAATGGTTTTGTCTCGAAACTTGCAGAGATTCCTGTTAAGCCTGCCCGGGGATATGTGTTTATCACGAAACCGATCCCTGACTTCAAATGGAAGGCTATTTTTCATCACAATGAAGGATATGTCTATTTCCGAAATGTTGGAGACCGGTTGTTATTGGGAGGCGGCCGGGATCAGGCGATTGAGGAGGAGACCAGTGATGAGTTCAGGATCAATCCAAAAATCAAAAACTACCTCATCGATTTTGCAGAGAACGTTTTAAAAGTGCCATCCGGATGGGAAATTGATATGGAGTGGAGCGGGATTATGGGAATGACTGAGAACAAAGAACCGATCATCAAAGAAGTCGAGAAAGATGTTTGGGCCGCAGCCGGTTTAAGCGGCATGGGAATTGCCATCGGGATGCAGGTAGCGAAGGATGTGGTGTCCGAGTTGAGTCACTAAGTTTGAGATTTGAGTCAGAGTTGGTCATTGCGAATGTAACAAACAGCGGGAGTGAAGTGTGGCAATCTCCAACCATTATTTCGATTGAGCTTTTCTTTACGATTGGAGATTGTGTGTCGTTATTCTACTCCTTCTCGCAGTGACGGATTCACAGTTTATTCTACTCTGTATTGGTATCTACCTGCATTAATTTAATTTTAGCACAGGCAGTTTCAAACCTCACTACTCATTATTAATCAATTCATCCAGCTCGTTTAATAGCTCACCGTATCGGGCATAATCACCTTCTTCGAGAGCAGATCTCAAATCACTCCAAATAGATCGGATTTCGTTTAGTTGTTGACGAATTTGAGGATCAACAACCAAGCTGTCGCCGGGAGTTTGGGCGGCAAGCTGGCGTTGTGCCATTTCCGTAGCTGTTTCCGGGACAATGAAATCGGCATCTCCACCGAAGAGGTCAAAAATAGCCTGTTCAATGGTTGGTTGCATGGATATGTCATCCCCCACGGCAACAATGACCCGCTGAAGCTGTGGAATATCAACTCCCTCAGCCAGGAGAAAAACCGGTTCAACATATAAAAAGGAATTTTCGATGGGAATAACCATCAGGTTTCCGCGGATGACGCGAGATCCCCTTTGATCCCAAAGCGCAATTTGCCGCGAAATTTCCGGGTCCTGGTCAATCCGGGCTTCGATTTGTGCCGGGCCATAGATCAGGCGTTCCTTCGGAAGTTTGTAGACAAGCAGGTCACCATAATTTTCCGCATCCGATTTTGCCGTCATCCATGAAATCATGTTATCACGATTTTCGGGTGTGAGCGGACTGATGAGCATAAATTCCAGTTTCTCTTCTTCAGGCAGCCTCGCAAGAACATAATAGGGTTCCATCGTCAATTGCTGTCCGCCGTATTTTTCATTCGGGCGCGTCCAGAGATCCTCTTGGTTATAGAAGACCTGCGGCTGTGTCATGTGATAACGTGAAAAGGTTTCAATCTGGATTTCAAACAGATCCTGTGGATAACGGAAATGATTTTCCATTCCGGAAGGCAGCTCGTTCAACGGTTTAAACAGGTCGGGAAAAATTTCCCGGTAAACTTTCAGAACCGGATCTTGCTCATCAACGATGTAATAATTCACGTCTCCATTATAAGCATCAACCACAATTTTTACAGAGTTTCGGATGTAGTTGTAGCGGCCCTGGTATTTTTCGGAATAGGGGAAATATTCGGAGGTGGTATAAGCGTCCTGTATCCAATAGAGTTCGCCATTATTGAGCACCAGATAGGGATCGCTGTCTAACTGCAGGAAGGGTGTGATTTTGTTGATGCGCTCCTGCACACTTCGCCAGATTTGAAGCCGGCTTTCATCCTGGATATAATCCGAAAGCAGGATGTTCATGTCGCTCAATTCCCAGGCAAAAAGCAGCTTACGGAAAATATTGTTGAACGGAATTCCACCGGTTCCGTCATAATGAATGTAGACGTTGTCATCTCCTTCGGGATAGTGAAGCTCTTCAACACCGCTGTTGACGATGTAGTAATCCGAACTGTTTTCACCATAATAAATAGCCGGATTTTCAACCTGAAGATCATCACTTTCATAGACCGGCGGCAGATTTCGTATAACTAAAACCGGCTCGCCTTGCGGATTGGTTTCGGTAACGGGGCTCATCACCAAACCATAACCGTGGGTGTACTGCATGTGCCGGTTCACCCACGTATTGGATTGACTTGGGAGTTCTTGTGCAATCTCACGTGAAGAAAGCATCATCTGGGTAACCTGTCCGTCAACCGTGTAACGATCATTATCCACCGTATAAAATTCGTAGTAGGATCGGATTTCCTGGAGCTGCTTATAGGTTCCGATCAAAAGCCTTGGATCCCAGAGGCGGATGTTGTCAATTGCATCCTGGTTATTGCGGATATCGGTAATACCGAGAGTATCATCGGCCTCGTATTCAATCTCCTCCACATTATCGAGATTGTAGGCCAGCCGGGTCATTTGAATATTTTTTTCGAGATAGGGAGTTTCAAGTTCCAGCTCGTTGGGCTCTACACTGAATTGCTGCACAACATTTGGAATCAAAACCCGACCTAAGATCAGAACGGCTACAAAAAGGATGATTACGTAAGGAATGTATTTCGTGAGCTTGATCCACCGGTTCACGAAGAAAATCAAAGAGAGAACGAGGGCGAGAATAAATAAAATCCAGATGGATGGAAGCTGAATCACCACATCGGTATAGCCGGCGCCAAACACAATACCGTCTGCTTTGAAGAGCAGTTCGTAACGATCCAGGAAAAATCCCCAGGCAAGCAGAAACAGCCATATTCCCGCATTAATGGTTACGTGATTCATCACCTTGTCCCGCGCATCAAAACGCGTGAATGAATGAATGGTAAACAAGCCTGTGAAAACATATGTGAGCAACAAGATGACAAGCGTAAGAAATGCGATAGATGTTAGCGAACTCTGCAAAACATTGAGGAATGGCAGATCGAACATGTAAAAGCTGATATCATTTCCAAAGAGAGGATCTACCTCGCCATAATCCACGCTGCTTATAAACCGGAGTGATTCATCCCATCGGATGTAAAAGCTGAACGCAAATAACAGTGCAATAAACAGGGCGGCAAGCGTAAAAACCTGTCGAATTCGTTTATTGGTGAAGTCACTCGAAAAATCGAAATTAACATTCTGAAGGGGAGTGCCGCCAAGATTCACATAACGAAGTTGACCGGCCAGGTAACGGAAATTGAGGGTGAAATAAGTGGCGGCAATCAGAAAAGCGCCCACGGTGAGAATAACCTGTGTACCGCGAAGTGTCCAAAAAATTTCGGAGTAGCCCAGTTGATCAAGCCACATCCATTCAAAAATCCAGCTTGATGATACAGACAGCAGAAAAAGTGGAATGGCGATGAAAAGAAAAATTCGGATCAGTCTTTGAGACATACGTAGTTTAGCTCGATTATTATTTTACAATATGATAAGAAAATAAGCGCTGAAAGCCTTAAGCTTGCGATGAAAATCGAAACACAGAATTCTTCTATTTGATTCTGTTTGAATCAACGCGAAGCCGGATCATATCAAGATTCACTCTTAAATAATCCCTCCGGGATGTTTTCGCCGGTCTTCAATTGAATAAGCATGCCACCCGATAATCATCAAAAAGAAAAAGGGGACTAAAAGCCCGATTCCGGCTGTTGCAAATCCCATGATTAAGGCAGCCCAGATAAATACGGGGCTAATAATCAGTAAACCTGCGCCAACCCGGTAATGGCCTTTATAAATATGTCCCAGCCCGGGAATGATACTTGAGATTGCGGCGATTACATCGCGGGATTTTTCAACTCCGTGATGTGGACTGAATTCGTTGGATGTTTCCATAGGAACCTCCCTGTTGCTCCTACTTATAATGTATATTATATGCGTTAAGACGTTGTGAATTTTTAAACAATCTGGTCCGTGATCAATTCTGAAAAAACCAAAGAGTGCCCCGGCTGTGCGATGGATGTTCCAAAAAATGCGGATATCTGTCCAATCTGTGGATATGAATTTCCCAGGCAACCGCTTTCTGTAAAAGTTGGAGTCTGGATTCTCATTTTACTGCTATTGCTGTGGTATTTTTTTTAGAGAGAATCAACAAGATTGCCTTTATTTTGGTTTATAAACCGATGGTAGCGCTTCGTGCTAAATGCTTGTAAATCATTCATTTTAAGCTTCTAAAGCCGTATTTTGTTTTCTTTAGTTATCAGCTTTCAGTCATCGGGTATCAGTTTTAAAAAAATCAGACGGCTGGCAGCTTGTATATAAAATCAGAATAGAATCTCAGTCGAATTTTCGGCGACAAAATTTAAAGCGACGTAAACCCCAAAATGACTTACCTGGCATTTGTCAGAAAGGAGAGGCGACTTCTCTCTTTTGCAGTTTCTTTTACTTTCTTCTCAAGTTTTGGACAAACATTTTTAATCTCTCTTTTTGTCCCATACTTCTTAACAGCCTTCGAATTGAGTAACGCTACATTCGGCTCACTTTACTCGGCTGCCACACTTACAAGCGCTTTGGCTCTTCCCTGGCTGGGGCAGTGGATCGACCGCATTCCACTCCGGCAATACAGCATGTATGTAGCCATTGGCCTTTTAATAGCAAGCTTGGTGATGGCCGTTTCGTGGCACATCTCCATGCTGTTTGTTGGGCTGATTTTACTCCGTCTTTCCGGCCAGGGTCTCAGCGGGCATACCGCTCAAACAACTATGGCCCGTTACAACGACCAACTTCGGGGAAAGGCACTTAGTATTTCCGGAATTGGATACCCGCTTGGCGAGGCTATTTTGCCATCCGTTATTGCCGGTTTGCTGGTGATGTTGCATTGGAGAACCACCTGGGCGTTAATTGCGTTAGTGATTGGAATATTTTTCATTCCGGTTCTTTGGTTTTTGATTCGCAAAGAAAGAACCGCAGTTGATGATGAAGTTGTCGGTGATGAGAAAAAAATCTCAACGAGCGATCAGTACAAGAATCTTCTCACCGATACGCGCACGCTATTTGTGATTCCGGCCATACTCATGCCGCCATTTTGGGTAACCGGTCTCTTTTTGTATCAGGTTTCGGCAGCTGAGCAATTGGGGTGGTCAGCGGCGTTGATTGCCTCAGCATTTGTGGCATTTGCCGGTATGCGAATTGCTACAGGCTTATTCTCCGGCCCGATTATTGACCGGTTTTCTGCAAAATCAATCTTTCCTTTTTTGCTGATCCCGATGATTGCTGGACTGCTGGTCGGTTACTTCTTCTCAGGAGGCTGGGCCGCATTTGTTTATCTCGGTTTGATTGGAGCTACTATGGGCTTCTCAAGCACCATCAAATCTGCACTATGGGCGGAAATGTACGGTACAAAAGTGATCGGAACGGTTCAGAGTATTTTTTCATCCCTGATGGTATTTAGCACAGCATTGAGTCCGTTTTTAGTTGGCTGGCTGCTCGATCAATCCGTCTCCATGAATTCCATTTTGATGATAGCCATTATCACAAGTGTGATTTCCGGAATTCTTTCCCTTAAAATTATGCCGGCTTTTTCGCGCAGGAATACAGATAAGGCAAAAGTGTAAATAATTTGTAACAATCTGGCAGTTTTGTTTTTTGACGGCACGTTTTGTATAAATTAATCGTTGCCGTCATACAACAGAAAACAAAGCCAATTTGTAATGAATACCCTTTTAATTCTAACTACACTTCTCTTTGCCATGGCAGATGTTGACAAGAATGCTCAAAATGATACAGAAACCGCTGTTTTTGGAGCCGGTTGTTTTTGGTGTGTGGAAGCTATTTATGAACGTGTAAATGGTGTGCTGTCGGTTGAATCCGGCTATGCAGGTGGACACGTGAAAGATCCTTCGTATAAACAGGTGACGACAGGAACCACAGGTCACGCCGAAGTAGCCCGGCTGGAGTTCGACCCCAATATCATTTCGTACGAAGAACTTCTTGAAGTTTTCTGGCATACTCACAATCCGACAACCAAAAATCGACAAGGTGCGGATGTGGGTCCTCAGTACCGCTCAGTGATTTTTTATTTGAATGATGAGCAGAAAGAGATTGCCGAAAAATCACTCAAAAAAACGGATGTATCAGATCTTTGGGAAGATCCAATTGTAACTGAGATTGAACCCCTGAGCAATTACAGCGTTGCCGAAAACTATCACCAGAATTACTACGAGAACAATCCCAATGCCGGCTACTGCTCAATTGTGATTGCTCCGAAGATTGCCAAATTCAAGAAAGATTTTCCACATCTTTTGAGTGATAAGAGGGCGTTGTAACTTTTCAGTGGTTCAAATTTTTACCCATTCTATATTTTGGAACGCTACTGATCTCAAGTGACTTTCTATATTTGGGATCTGCCACGTGAATGTAAAATCTTACACCGTAACAGGTTAAGATTAGAATTCCCGTAAACATTTGATAAATTTTAACTTTGCCATTAAACCTCAAAATTAAATTCTGGATTATGAAATCATTAGCATCTCTACTTTTTTCTCTGTTATTAGTTACCCTGATTAGCTCGGCCGCCACCGCACAGGAGCGTGGAAGCGACGAAGCCCGGGTCAGCCCCAATGCAACGGTGAGTCAAACAATCGGAACAACCGAAGTTTTGGTAACGTATGGCCGGCCCGGCTTAAGGGATCGCGATATTACAGGCCTTATCCATGACGACGCAAATGGCGAAGTTTGGAGAACAGGCGCCAATGAATCTACCGTTATTGTTTTGTCTGATGATGTTATGATTGAAGGTGAGAACGTTCCGGCAGGAACCTATTCAATCTATACGATTCCGGGTGAAGAAGAGTGGACAATTATTATCAACGAGAAGTTATCATGGGGAACACAGTATGATGAATCACAGGATGTTATAAGAGTGATGGCCGACGCAGAAGAATCATTTCCCGCAGAGCAGTTGATGATCTATTTTGAAAATGTTAGTGATACAAGCGGTGAACTGGTTATCCACTGGGGAACCATTAAAGTTCCGGTAACGATTAGTACTAATTAAATTTAGATTTTAATCAGATAATTTGATGAAGGCACAAGTGTTGAGCTTGTGCCTTTTTTTGTTTTGTAGAAGGATTATCGTACCAATCACATTCAAGCTATCGTTTTGAGTCAATGACGTGATGTTTCGCCTACACACCCTGTACGATACATTAAACGTCTCGCCAAAACAATCCGCCTCGCAATTCCTGGTAATTGCCAAACCTCACAGGCTGTACATCAGTTGCGATACCGAACAGGTCCTTTTGGATCCTGATGGCGGATTAAAATCGTACTCAGAATGCCAATTTCAATTTTTTTTAAAACGATTCATTACAGATCAAGAGAAGTTTTTTTGAGCGTACAAGTTTTTTTTAAAAGAGTGATCTCTTTTGAGCTGATCTGTTGCATGTAGAATTAACGCTGGCAAAATCAGGTAATCGCAGTGAGTACCTGGCTCATATTAATCCACATGCTAATGAAAACTATTCGAATATCCTCCATTCAATTCTTTGTATTGTTTTTTGTTTTACTGGCACCCAACGTTTTTGCAGAGACGTTTGTGGTAACCAGAATTGATGACCCTACACCCGATGGTTGCCAAGTAGGCGACTGCTCTCTTCGTGAAGCAATTATCGCAGCAAATGATGACGACAGTGAAAATCATACCATTCAACTGACTGGTGGGTTGACCTATACCCTAAGTATAAGTGGAGATGTAATTTCCGGGCCCGTGATCATTGAAGGCCAAGATATAGGGTTGGATGAATTCAGTACAAATGATGAAGAAGGTGCATTGAAAATATTGAATAGGGATAGAACGATCAGAATTGAATCTACAGGAGGAGGTAGGGCTACTATTGATGCAGATGGAACAGGTCCGGTTTTTATGGTATTGGACGAAACGGTGGCAGAGCTGGATGGACTCATAATAACCGGAGGGGATAATCCACTTGGAGGTGGCTTCATTGTAGCCTATAACGAAAACCTGACCATTACGAATAGTGCGATTACCGGGAATACAGCACGCTCGGGTGGCAGCATGGATGTGCAGGGGGGCGTCGTAGTAATTGAAGACAGCGAAATCTCCCAAAACGAATCAATATCGGCCCCGGTAACATTAGCTGGTGCCATGTCTATAGATCGGGCGCCGCTGTATCAAGACGCTACTACATTAGAAGAATTAGAAGATATAGAGTGGGCTGAAAGTAATGTGACTATTCAGAATAGTACAGTAACAAACAATGAAGCAGATGTTGGAGGAGCTTTTAATATAACACGAAGCACGTTAAACGTGATAGAGAGTACGGTTTCAGGAAACAGAGCATACCAAAGAGGAGGAGCTTTTAATATAAGCAGGGGAGCACTCGTAAATATAGAAAGAAGTACCATCAGTGGAAATATTGCAAGAGATGAAAGTGGGTCAGGCGGGAGTGGAGGTGCATTTTTTGTGACGGGTCCTGAAAATAGTGAGGAAGCGGCTGAGGTGTTAATTATAAACAGTACCATTAGCGGGAATGAAACCGGGAACGGAGTGAATTCAGGTACTGCCGGAGGGATGTATATAGATCAATTCGGGGCAAAGAATATTGATATCATCAATTCAACCATTACCAATAATACGGGCTGGAATGTTGGAGGTATTCTGGTTTTTGGTGGTATTGTTAATGTCGCCAACTCTATTATTGCCAATCAGGGCGCAGGTGATGATTGCCAGATTTTTGATCAGGAAGGGGCACCATTTGCATTCACCTCACTTGGGTACAATCTGGAATCAGAAACATCCTGTGGGTTTACAGAAACCGGGGACCTGCAAAATCTGGATCCGTTTTTAGGTCCACTTCAGGATAATGGGGGGCCTGTATTCACTCATGCCCTTTCTACTGATCCGTTCAGTCCGGCTATCAATAATGGTAGTAACACACTGTATACGAATGCAGGCGGGAATTTGGGAAGTGACACCGATGCCAGCGGAAACGACCGGGTGTATGATTTTGGCAGCGGCGGGATTATTGATATCGGTGCATTTGAGTTGCAGCAGGCAGGCACAGTGGTGGGATGCCCGGTTACCCATGAGGATAAGATTCTTTTCGTAAAAAAAGGTGAAAGTGGAACCGGCGCCAATTGGAGCAATGCATTGGGCGAGCTGAGGGATGCATTAGCTCTTTTCGAAGACGAAACCTGTACAACGGGTGATGTAGAAAAGATTTGGGTCACCGCGGGTACATACCTGCCAACGGATGATTCCGGCGACCGGGAAGCTACCTTCCTGATGCCCGGAGTGAATATTTACGGAGGATTTGAAGGAGGTGAAACCAATGAGGGCCAAAGAGATGTAGAATCGAATACAACCGTTTTAAGCGGAGAAATTAATGGAGATAATAATCTTTCCGGCAATAGCTACCATGTGGTAACCAGTATGGATGAAGAGTCAGGTTACCTGTTTGATTTTACAATTACCGGCGGAAATGCCAATGGCACTGCTCCCCATGACAAAGGCGGCGGTTTATATGCAAGCAATGGGGGGATTTCTACAAGTAATGTTCTTTTTGAAAACAACTATGCAGAAACAGCCGGCGGCGCTGCCTATGTAATTGAAACGGTAAGTCGGATCGGTGCTGCTCATCCAGGATTTGTCAGAACAATATTCAGGAATAATGAATCGGGTAATGATGGTGGTGCTTTAGCCCTGGAAGATGCCGAGTCACGCATTACATCTGTGACGTTTGAAAATAATGAGGCTAATCGGTATGGAGGTGCAATATTTATGAGTCAGTCGGCACCGGTAATAAGAAATGTGTTCTTCACGAGTAATCATGCCAATTCTCAGGGCGGGGCGATAAGTACAGACAGTTCATCACCGGAACTTGTAAATGTGGAAATGACCCAAAATACGGCACGCTTCAATGGTGGAGCGATCGATCATGCATATACAGGAACACTGTCTTTAAAGAATACAACCATCTATGGGAATGAAGCAGAAGAAACCGCTACGGAGTATTCAGGAAATGGCGGTGGTATTTACAATCGGAATGGTGCTGAGTTATACGCTCTGAATTCTATTATATGGGGAAATTCAGCGGCACTGGCGGGTAATGAAATATGGAATGCCGGTCCAAGTTCTACCGAACTCGATTACAGCCTGTATGGAAATGGAGAAGGAGATATTGTAGAAGGCGGGGGTTTTACAACGGAGAATTCCCTTACCACAAATCCACTTTTTGAGGATGCCTCCGGCGGCGATGTCTCACTTTCCAACACCTCTCCTGCCATCAATACGGGGGATCCCAATACAGAGATGTCGGATTTTCATATTTTTGATGTAGATGAAATAGACCTGGCAGAAAACCCACGTGTGTATGATGGTGATGTAGATGTCATTGATATGGGTGCTTATGAATTCCAGGGGAATTTCGAAGGCGACCCCGGCAGTTGCCCGGCCATAGATAATATTCTCTACGTGAAAAAAGGAGCATCCGGTACCGGTGCAAGCTGGGCTAATGCACTGGGAGAATTGCGGGATGCAATGGCTCTTTTTGACAGTGAAGACTGTTCCACCGAGGATGTGGATCAAATTTGGGTGGCGGAAGGCGTCTATGTTCCAGGCACGAGTGCTTTAGGCACTTTTCAGCTGATCAATGGCATAGAAATCTACGGTGGTTTTGATGGCACAGAAAACAATCTGGATGCACGCGATTGGCAGAACAATTCAACGATTCTCAGTGGAGATATTGATGACGATGACAATCCATTTGATCCCGATGAAGATACGGATAGTGATACGAATACTGTTTCTCAGACCGACCATCTGATTGGTGTAAACAGTTATCACGTAGTTACAGGTAGTGGAACCGATAATACAGCTATACTTGATGGATTTACTATAATCAGTGGGGATGCCAATGCTGGTGTACCACATGATACCGGAGGTGGAATCTATAACCTTAACGGTAGTCCAACGCTCATAAATCTCAACTTAAAAGGTAACAGAGCCGTTACCTATGGCGGGGGGATTTATAACGAAAGTAGTAGTCCAACTCTAAAGAATGTAAACATCGAGAGCAATAGTACACAATACGGCGGGGGGATCTACAACGAGGAAGGCAGCCATCCCACTCTGACGAATGTAACCATAATCGACAACAGTGCTGCAAATAGTGCTGGTGGTATGCGTAACTGGGACAGCAACCCCACATTGACGAATGTTACTATCAGCGGTAACAGTTCTGGCGGCAATGGCGGCGGGATGAGCAATTCAAATAGTAGCCCCACACTAATTAATTCAATTATATGGGGGAATACAGCCTCTGCTGAAGGTAATGAAATCTGGAACTTCGACTCTGGTTCTTCTGTAACCCTGGAGTACAGCCTGTACAGGAATGGGGACAATGATATTGTAGAAGGGCCCGGCAGTTTTGACGACGGAGACCACTCACTCACCAGTGATCCGCAGTTTACCAATCCCGGAAACGGAAATTATACTTTACAAAATACCAGTCCCGCAATTAATGGTGGGGATCCGGAAATCGATTTGTCTCAGTTTCCCGGTGGACCTGCTGCCCCCTTAGATTTAGCAGGAAATCCACGCGTATATAACGGAGATGCAGACATAATTGACATGGGTGCTTATGAATTTCAGGGAGATCCGGGTGGTTCTGAACTGGCTATCCCCACCCTTTCCAGTCCATCGGATGAAGCAACGGATGTAACGCTGCCGGTAACCCTCACATGGAATTCAGCAAGCGGAGTGGAATCCTATCAAATTCAAGTCGTCACCGAATCTGGTTCGTTTGATACGCCCGATTTTGATGATGAAACAACAGAAACAGATATCGAAGTCACGGTATTGGCAGAATCAACCGACTATAAATGGCGCGTTCGTTCACTAACCAGTGAAGATGAAAGTGGATGGAGTACAGTGTGGACATTTACTACGACAGGAGAAATTTTACCCCCCACGGGTTCAGATCAACGGATTGTGGTTGGCAATGGCGGGGAGTATGAATTTTCCGGGGATGATTTTGGAGTGGATGATTCGGACTTTTCCATCATTATCGAAACCCTGCCGGATGAAGGAGATTTGGAATACGATGGCAATGCGGTTGAGGCCGAGGGTGAAGTCTCCATCACTGACATCAACAGCGGAATGCTGACCTGGGATATGCCTGAGGGCGAATACGGCTATGGGTTTACATCGTTTGATTTTAGCCTTGTGGATGGCAGCGATGTGGAAAGTGAGGAAAGTTACACGCTGACGATCGACCTGGCCGCCCAAAGCGTGGAGCTGACCGGAGGGGAAGGCTGGCGGTTTGTGGCCTCACCGGTGGGCGGGGAAACGGTCGGGGGCTTGCTGGATCCGCTCTGGACGCAGGGCTTTCCCGGTTCGGACAGCCCCGGGGCATCCTTTGTCAACGTACAGTTTCTGAATGCGGGAGACTACCAGTGGGAGCCGGCGGGTAACGCCACCGATCCTCTGGCGGTGGGGCAAGCGGCCATTGTCTACGTATACTCGGATGATGACAACAGCGGGGCGGAGGAAGGCTTCCCCAAAACGCTGAGCAGTTCCACAGAGGACTGGGAGCCGCTGGACGGGAGCTTTGGCGGAGCGCTGCTCTATGACGACCTGCAGGACGGGGAGGAGGATGAGGACGAGAGTTACTTCCTGCTGGGCAATCCCCACCCGATTGGCATCGACTACTGTCAAACCACAAGAAACCATGTGGCCGACAACATTGACGTGTGGGATCCGAACCTGAACGACGGGGACTACCGCACGCTGAGCTGCGCGGGGGGCGATGTGGAGATTGCCCCGTTCCAGGGATACTGGGTGCGGGTGACAGGCGATGACAACACTTATGAGATTCCGGCCGCCGCCTACATGGGAGGGACCGCCGCCGGCTACTTTAAAGAACCCGTATCCGGCGAAGAGCACTTCCTGCTTAGCCTGACGGTAAGCGGCGGGAAAGCCAACTTCACCAACACGACCCGGATTTTGCTGAGCGAACAGGGAACCTCCGGTCGCGACCTAAGCGACGGGCCCAAGCGCAGCCCGGCGGGTTTGGCACGGCGGTATCTGTCCTTCTATTCGCTGGACACCGAGGGCCGCCCGTACGCGGTGCAAAGTGTACCTTCCCGCCTGGAAGAGGCTCTGCGTATCCCGCTGGGGATCGAAACCACGGAATCCGGCACCTTTACCCTGGACTGGAACCTGCCTGAGGCCCACCGGTTCGGGGGCACCTACTACCTGAAGGATATCCAGGCCGGGCAGGTCATGGAACTCCATCCGGGCTCCGTCTACTCTTTTGAAATTGCAGAAGACCAGGATGCACCGGCCCCCAGGTTTGAACTTCTCATTGCCCCATCCGGCATCGACGGGCTGAGCGAACTCGGGGCGGTTCCCGAACGTTTTGAGCTGGCGCAGAACTACCCGAATCCGTTCAATCCGACGACGGTGATCTCCTACCAGCTGCCGGTGAGCAGTGAGGTACGCCTGGAGGTGTACGATATGCTGGGCCGCAACGTCGCAACATTGGTCAACGAGCAAGTGGCGGCGGGCAGGCACAGCGTCCATTTTGATGCGAGTCATTTATCCAGCGGGATTTACCTGTACAGGCTTGCGGCGGGCAACCAGGTTATGACCAAAAAACTCACGGTGGTGAAATAACAAAGCGAAGAGCACCGCGCAGAGCGTTAGAGGAGAAAAACGCTCTGCGCCGACCGCTTTACACCTCAGCAGGATCAAAAAACCCATTTTTAAACGTAGACAAAACTTAATCATGAAAACCAACAAAACCCACACTCCCTGGCAATCGCCAACCCTTATTACCCTGTCCATCAGCCGGGATACCGAGCAGGGTCCCCTGGCCCCCCCGGGGCCGGGGGCTCAGTCGTAGCAAGTCCTGTCAACAGACCTTATTTTACCTGCGAAGGACTTACCCCGAACTGTTGCTTGAAACTGGTCGAAAAATAATCCGAATTCGAATAGCCGACGGCATGTGCCGTTTCCTGGATTCCAAAGCCTTTTTCTTTAATCAGGATTTTACCTTCCTGCAACCGGATGCTTTTTATGAAATCATTGATTGTCATATCGCTAACTTTTTTCCATTCCTCATAAAGTTTTGATCGGCTCATAAACAAGGCATCCGCAAGCATCGTCACATTCAGAGCAGAATTTGCCATTTGCCGGTAGACGATTGTGCGAATTTCTGAAACTAACTCAGGCTCATTATTCTCTGTTTTATTGATTTCCTGATTTTTAAGAACGTTTTCTCTGCGCAGAATAGCATTCACCTGAGCAAGCAGCATTTTGCTTTTAATCGGCTTGGTCAGGTAAATATCGGCCCCGGTAGAAAGGCCGGCTTCAATATCCGTTTCATGATTTTTTGCAGATAGAAAGAGTACCGGAAGGTGTTTAAATTGCTTTTTCTCCCTCAGAGAGTTTACAAATTCAAGGCCGTTCATTCCGGGCATCATCACATCAGAAATAATCAGGTCCGGCGATTCTGATTCCAGAACTTTAAGAGCCAATGTCCCCTCAGAAGCAGTAGAAACACGATGCTCATCAGACAAAATAGACTGAAGGTAGGATCTGAAATCATCATTGTCTTCAACAACTAATATATGATTATCACCTGCCGGTGAAGGCTTAGGCTCTGTTTTTATTCTATCGGTTTCTTCTGTTAAAACAGGTACGGGCTCATCCGAAATACTGACCGGATTGTGAAGCACCTGATCTTCATCACGAAAATGGGCCGACCCCTTTTTCAAACTGACAATAAACTCAGAACCTTCCCCTTCTTTTGAAATCAGTTCGATTTCGCCACCCATCTGTTCTACCAATCCTTTTACCAGGAAGAGTCCGATTCCGGTTCCCTCGGCCGACTGACTCCCTTTAGCCTGGTATAAATATTCAAAAACCTGTTGCTGATCTTCAGGTTTGATCCCTTCACCCTGATCTTTCACACTCAGAGAGACTTTGTTTTCATTATTTTTGATCGTTATCTGAATTTCGGAATCCAAAGGCGAAAATTTAATCGCATTACTCATCAGATTGATGAGTATTCGTTCCCAGGCATCCTGGTCTAAATAGACAGGTGAATCTATTTTATCCGACCGGATTTTGAGGTTGATCTTTTTCTGAATGAGCCGTGATTGAAACTGTCCTAGTATCTGCCGGCTGAGCTTCTCAAAATCCACAGGTTGGATGATCAGCTGAATGGCCTCGGCATTGAGTTTGGTAACATCTAAAATCTGATCGATCAGGTTTTGAAGCCTGTAGCCGTTTCGCTGCATCATCTTTATCCGGTTTTGAACATTCTTCCAATTGGCCGGTTTTTTAGATTCAGCAAGATCGTCGATCGGTCCTAAGATCAAAGAAAGCGGAGTTTTTAACTCATGCGTGATTCCTGAGAAAAACCGGGATTTTTGTTCGGCAGCCTCTTTCAATTCTTTTGTTTGAGCGTCGACACGTTTTTGCAGTTCCCGTTCACGCATCACCAGGGTACGGGTGCGATATTTAAAACCACCATAGATGAGCAATCCCCCGAAACAGATCATCATCACATAAAACCAATAGGTTTCATAAAAGAAGGATGGTACCGTCACAAAAATAGATGCAGTGGAAAGTTCGCCGTTTCCGGGATTTGCCTGAATTTCAAACCGGTGGGTGCCGGGATCGAGATTTGTAAATACAGCTTCTCTCGATTCATTTGCCGGAATCCAATCATCACTGACTCCCGACAGGCGATATCTGAACTTCACCCGTTCAGGATAGGCAAAATTTGGTGCCGTGAATGTAATGCTCACATTTCTTTCGCCTTCGGGTAGGGAGATCGTCTGATCATTGGATGCGAAGAGGACAGAATCCGGCAAGATGATATTCTGTATCTGTGGCTGAATCGTTCCATTTCTTTCCACCGAATCGGATTCTGTGAGGTCAAAAACCGTAATTCCTTTTTGATTAGGAAACCAGATCTTATTGTCATTCGTCAGGACTCCGGCAGTTTGTACGCCGCCGTTGGCTTCCGGATTGACCATACCGTCCCGTTGATTATAGCTGATAACCGGAAGGCTTGCCCGATTTCCATCTGCATACGCATTCAGTTCCCTGCGGGATATTTTCATCACGCCGCTATTGGAACTGATCCAGTAATTATTCCTTCTATCCGCGATAATTCGGTGCAGAGAATTATCCATCAAACCGTCTTTCGTACGAACAGATTGAATCGATTGTACATTTTTTTCTGAATTCAGAATGACTCTTGCCAGTCCGAGATCTTCAGTAGCAATCCATAATGTATCTTGTGATTGAATATGGATATCACGGATAAAGTTGCTGGGAAGTCCATTACTCTTAGTGATGGTTTTGAGATCACCGGAGGAATCAAGAATCCCCAGGCCCTGACCGTTGGTGCCGAAAAAAAGCGTTTCATCATTCGATTCCCGGATCACCCGAACTCCTTCTAAACCCGTCCCCAACGAATCTTGCATCAGTTGATAACGCCCGTTTCTTTCAAGCACAGTTTGTGAACGCGTACCGATAATCATTGTGTCATTTATATCTCGGTACATTGCTTCAATCGTTATGCTATTATCAAAGAGATGATCGAACTCCCGCATTCTCACCCAGTCATTGTTTTCAAATCTCCAGAGACCGTCTCCCCAAAGTCCCATATAAATGGTTCCGTCGTTGTCTTCATACAGGAAGCGGACTTGAGTCGTGTTAAGAGAACTGTTCCCGCCGTGCCAAAAATCGGTTTCTGTATCTTTAAAACGATACACCCCCGAAAGCAAACTGCCAGCCCATATATCTCCGTTGGAATCTTGTATGATTGGATAGATATTTTCGATGGATTTGCTATCAACCAAGGTGATATTAGAAATGATACTTTTCCGAAGCTGATAGAGTCCATTTCTCTCCGATGCAACCCAGATGGAACCTTCCCGATCAACAAGGCCGGTTTTAACGGCTTCTGTTTCAAAAATAATGCGGTCGTTAACAGCCACTTCATCTCCAAAGAAAACCGTCTGATTGTTTTGTGAAATAATAGTGTTTGGCCGGTTGATGACCGGATCCGTTTTAACAGGGAGCCTCGAAAGACTGAAATTTTTGGGATCTACACGAAAAAATCCCTGAGTAGTACTTAGTATGGATCCTTCATTGGTTTTATAAACATTCCAGCATATGAAGCCCGGCGGCTGGTTGTTTTGATAGGAATGAATGATGCCTTTATTTGGGTGGAAAATAAAAAACCCAATAGTTGCCATTATCCAGATGGTTCCATCAGAAAACCGATTTAATTCCATGACCCTCTCGGGTTGAATAGGCATATCTTTTGGCTCCAGCAACACTTGTACTTCGCCATTCTCATACTGAACAATTCCATGATGATTCACAGCCAGTAAACCACCGTTCGCCTGAGATTTTATGACCCAGGTTTCAACCTCAAGTTCCGGATGAAGAGTAACAAACCGGCCGGCTTGTGAATCCAGCTTTTTGATTCCGGCACTGGTAGAAATCAAAAGCTCTCCATTGACTCCTTCCTCAATGCTCAGGTTTTGTCCTTCAACACCATCCTCTTCTGTAAAGGTTGTAAACGTATTGTTTTGATAGAGTGTGAGAGGTCCCGACTCGGTGGGCAGCCAGATATCTCCGGCCGATGTCATCATCATTCCGGAAAAACGGTTGGTGAGAATTCCGGGACTGTTGCTGGTGTTAAACGTTTCAAATTGGTACCCGTCAAAACGGGCCAGTCCATTCAGCGTCGCAAAATAGAGATATCCGTTTTCATCCTGGGCAATATCACTCACGGCATTTACCGGCAGACTATCTTCGGCCGTGAAATGACGGACCAGGTAATCATTCTCTGAAGTAGGTGGAGAAGAGACGAGGCTTTGAAACAGAAGAACAAAACAAAAAAAGGCAGTGAGCATAAGCTCCCAATTTATAGTCAAATAAATAGATTTTAAGAGCCTTTAAAGTACCGAACAATTTTAAAACTTTGTAGGGGTGTTGCAGCGATTTGAGCCATTCGAATGGCTGTTCTGAAATCTATTATTCTGTAAATCAGCAAGCTCAACTTGGTTTTAAATAAGGTTTCTTACCCCCTGATTTTATCCGATTTATTTCTCAACAAATTTGCTTATTCGTCCTGATTAGAAAAACGATAAATATCCTTTTACAAGTCATAATCACATGATCTGGACAATTTGAAAGAAATGCCGGACAATTTGAAAGTCTAAGACAGGTATCCTTTTTCATGTCTATTCGAAGTACAGCAGTTCGCTGTTCAAACTCTTTCTATTGATTTAAAACCGGGATACTCATGGGAAAATTAATTCCAAAAACTTATTCATCACGATTCATCAACCTGGCTGCAGGAGTTCTTCGTATTGGTTGCTGTTTTTTATTATTCATTCTTTTTAACCAGCAACTTTCATACGCGAAAACTGAGTTTAAACCGGACGATGCGAAGGCGCTGTATGTCGATCTGTTTAGCGAAAAAAATACTCCGTTCTCAGGCATGGAGATAGAAGGGGGCACCACGGTATTTGGTGACATTGATAATGATGGAGAC
Source organism: Rhodohalobacter sp. 614A (assembly GCF_021462415.1). Taxonomy (NCBI): domain Bacteria; kingdom Pseudomonadati; phylum Balneolota; class Balneolia; order Balneolales; family Balneolaceae; genus Rhodohalobacter; species Rhodohalobacter sp. 614A. The sequence continues at coordinate 40,721 of NZ_JAKEDS010000005.1, read as the reverse complement.
CTAGATCTTTTTTTGTCGGGCGTCTGGATAACCGACGGTTCTTCAATAGAATTTATTTCAAGAACATATGTGAATGACGGAAACGGTAATTTCACTGAAAAATCCAATTCCAATCTTGAGGGGGCAGGCTGGGGAGACGCTGCATTTGGTGACATTGATAATGATGGAGACCTTGATCTTGTAATAACAGGAACTACTTTTGGTACCGATGGGAAGTTAGCGAAAACCTACCTGAATGACGGAAACGGCAATTTCACTGAAAAATCCAATTCGCTGACAGGTGTTCAATATAGTTCGGTTGCGCTCGGAGATATTGACAATGATGGCGATATGGATCTGATTATTTCGGGCCAAGCCAATCCCTATGATTTCAACAATTTGACGGTCTACCTCAATGATGGCAGTGGGTTGTTTACCTCCATACCGGATGATTTACCATCTATTTTTAGGGGGAGTGTAATTTTGGGGGATGTTGATAATGATGGCAATTTAGATTTGTTTATTACCGGGCATAATGATTTTGATGGACGAATTTCAAGTACATATATCAACGATGGAGCCGGAAATTTCAGCGAAAAAAGTAATCCGATAACAGAACTGGAGCGTAGCTCGGCTGCCTTTGGAGATATCGATAACGATGGTGACCTGGACCTGATTACTTCAGGGAATCCCCCCGGGTCTTATCAGAATCGTCAGACAAGAATCTACACAAACGATGGAGATGGCAATTTTTCCGAAGCGGATCAGCAGCCGTTTACAGGAGTTGTTTCCGGTACCGTTGCATTTGGTGACCTGAACAGCGATGGCAGCCTGGATGTAATTAACACTGGGTTTTCTGATGATGAGATTATTACTGAGAGATTTATGAATGATGGGAGCGGAAACTTTACTGAAGTTACAGGCTCTCTTTTAAATCTTGCTGCCAACTCGATAGCGATGGGAGATGTTGATCAGGATGGCGCTCTCGATCTGATCATAGCGGGGAATTACACCAATAACGATGAATTGGTCAAACTCTATACCAATCTTTCAGAGAACAGTAATACCGCTCCCTCGGCTCCGGGCTCACTTTCTGCCGTTCAAAATGGATCGGAGATTACTCTTTCGTGGGGAACGGCCTCCGATAGTGAAACTCCGTCTGACGGCCTCAGCTATAACATTTTTTTAAAAGAAGACCCGGAAGGCGATCCTCCATATTTGATCAGCCCGATGGCTCAGGAAGCAGATGGCTGGAGAAAACTTCCTGCACCCGGCAATCAGGGACAACACAACAGCTATACGTTTCAAACTCCTGAATTAGCATGCGGTGAATCTACGACCTACGCATTCAGTGTACAGGCTGTTGATCACAATTTTGAAGGTGGTTCTTTTTCTGATGACTATAACTTCACCGTACACCCCCCGGAAATTGTGTATGTAGATCAGGACGCTACTTCCGGTGATAACAACGGATCGTCCTGGGAAAACGCATATACCGATCTTCATACAGCTCTGAATAATCTTAGCGGATGCATCACAGAGGTTTGGGTGGCTGAAGGAACCTACATCCCTGCCGGTGAAACAAACCCGTTTCGATTGAGAGAAAATCTGAGCCTTCTGGGTGGATTTGACGGTACAGAAGATGATCTTTCCGACCGAAACATTTCCGATCATCCAACCATCTTGAGTGGAGATGTAAATGGATCGGAAACAGCCAACCCCGGGGATGCCCACACCATTCTTGTGATTCCCGCCGTAACAAACGGTGTAACCATTGACGGATTTATTATTGAATCCGGCTATGCAGATGGTGGAGGAACAGGCAACCGAACCGGTGCCGCGATCGACACAAATGGCAATAATACCATTTCAAATACCATTTTCAGAGACAATCATGCCATGGGTGACGGTTCCAATGGAGTGGGCGGAGCAGTGATCAATTGGGGTGGCGAGCTGACCTTTATCAATACTCTTTTTTACAACAATAGTTCTACTGGCGGTGGTGGGGCAATTTCTGCTGAGAATGGAACGGTGCAGCTTATCAATTCTATCTTAGCGAATAATGAAAGCGCTAAAGGAGGAGCCATTAATTTTTGGGCTGGAAATGTAGTAGCCATCAACTCCATATTTTATAATAATTCCGGAACAAACGGCAATATGAATGATGATGGCGGAGCCGGAATAGGAATAGCGGCAAACAGCCTGTTTTTTAATGAAACATCAGGAAATAACGGCGATCTTCCACCAGCTATTAACAGCGGGAGTGGAAACCTGTTAAATACCAATCCGGTCTTTGTTGATGAAGAGAATGGAGATTATTCACTGCAGAGTATAAGTTTGGCTCTAAATGCCGGATCAAATACCCCATTTGGAACGGGAGAACCTGCCGAAGGCATTACCACTGACCTGGCCGGAAACGTACGAATTTTTGATGGCACACCCGATCCTGACGTTGTGGATATAGGCGCGTACGAATTTCAGGGTGACTCCGAAGCTCTATTGAGACTCACACTGACAGAAGGCTGGCGAATGCTGGCCAGTCCGGTTGCCGGACAAAGTTACGCCAATATGTTGGAGCCATTATGGACCCAGGGAATCGATGGAGCTGATTACTCCGGCGGAGAACCCAATGTGTATGTCTGGAACACCAATTATGAAGATAATGATCAGAACTGTGTTTTTGAATATGAAAGTAATCAGAATTGTTCTGGCTGGCAGGTTCCTTCCTCGGCAGACTTTGGGGAAGCAATTCCTGCCGGCAGCGGCTTTTTAATGTATGTTTTTGAAGATGATGAGCATGGAGAATCCAACCCATCCCCGTTTCCAAAAGATGTTATACTAAGTGGTGCTTTTCACAGTGGAAATGTGGAGCCAACTGTTAACCAAAGTGAAGATGGGTGGACTCTGGTAGGCAACCCGTACAGACTGCCGATTGCTTTTGATGAGGTACTTGCCAACCCAGGGACATCCGGCCTGACAGGAGCCGCTTATGTGTACGATCTGAATGCAACAGCAATCGACCCGACGGGCCCGATTATGGACAACGGCGGAGCCTGGCGAAGCATTGCCGGAGACTACGGGGATATTCCCAGTGGAAATATCGCCCCGGGCCAGGGCTTTTTTGTTCAGACAGAAAATTTACCGGCAACGTTAATGTTTTCAGAATCCAATCAAACCACAACGGGAGAGTTTTACGGCAAAGAGACAGAACGAAAAGATTTTGTTCGCCTGGAACTTCGTGGAGAGTCCCTATATAATTCTGCCTGGATTCGTTTTTCTGATCAGGGGTCCACAACTCCCACGGATGGAGAAGCCCTGGAACTCCAATCGTTCTCGGCTGATTATGCTGTTCTTGGCACCCACAAGTCCGATGGCACGCTGATGGATATCGCTCATTATCCGTCCGGAATGCCAGACCTGGAGATTCCTTTGGCCGTAGATGCCACCCGGTCTGGGAAGTACACAATCACTGCTACCGATCTGGACCTTCCCGCAGGCATGAGCCTGTACTTATACGATCAGAAAAAAGAACAGTCCACAGAGATAGCCGACAGTTCTTTCGCTTATTCGTTTACAATGGACACGAATGAACCTCAGAAGAAAGTACCAACGGTGGAGGAGATTCTTGCCCGGGGAACAAGTGGCCCGAAAAAAGTCACCACAGTTAACTCCACCCGTTTTGTCTTGTTAACATCTCCGAAGGGACACAGTAGTGAACTTCCGGAAGAAATTGTTCTTGGTCAAAACTATCCGAATCCGTTCAACCCGAGCACAGTGATCAGTTATCAATTGCCAGTGGGCAGTCAGGTTCGTCTTGAAGTTTATGATATGCTGGGGCGAAATGTAGCTACCCTTGTGAACGAACAGGTGGCAGCGGGCCGGCATACGGTTGATTTTGATGCGAGTCATTTATCCAGTGGTGTGTATTTGTATCGTTTGCAGACGGGAAGTCAGATCATGACCCGGAAACTAACTGTGATGAAGTAACCACAAATATGGGAATAGGAGATTGCTTCGCTCTGCCGCAATGACAGATTCACGTCTTTCATGGGTCATTGCGAGCGAAATGAATGAAGTGAAAGCAGCGTGGCAATCACCATCCATCACCACCACCCTGTCCATCAGCCGCGATACCGAACAAGCCCCCGGATTCTCTTGGGCCGGGGGCTCAGTCGTAATTTCAACAACTAAAATTGGATCTTCACATTTGCCAGGATATTTCGACCAGCTTGTGGATAATAGTAGTTGAAAAACTGCTCTTCTCCACCGGATATCCAACCAAATGTGTATCCATTTGAAACATACTTTTCATCCAGAACATTGTTGATCTGGAGTGATGCCGTGATTCCCTGGACGAATCCCAAATCGCGCAGTTCATACGAAAACCGAAGATCGTTTACCCAATAAGAATCGATAGACCGCGCTTTGTTCTGAGTATTATCGAGGTATTGCCGGGATACATATTTTGAAATCCACTCTGCAGTAAATGCTCCCGGATTATAACTCAGAATAGAATTCACAATGGTAGATGGAGAAAATGCAATATCTACATCGGAGTATGTTTCAGCTTGCTGACCGCCCTGATCATAATCATCCACAAAGCGCTGATATTCATCAATTTTATTTTGGCTGAATGTGGCATTTCCGCTCCATTCAAAATCATCGGTAATTCTGGCACTTACTTCCAGCTCAATCCCGGCCCGGTAACTGTCAGGTACATTTTCGCGGATGTAACCGCCAACGTCATTTACAGCTCCGGTCAGAATCAACTGATCTTTGTACTTCATGTAATAAAGGTTCACTCCGGCATGAAAACGGTTGAAGTTTCCATCATACCCCAATTCGTAATCAAATAATCGTTCCGGGTCGGGTCGGCTCTCCCGGCTCGATTCCACATATTCATCTCGAGTCGGTTCTTTTCCGCCCACACTAACAGAAGCAAACATTCGGTGTCCTTCATCGGGACGATACACAACGCCGAACTTAGGATTCAGGAAGTTAATTCTGTCACTTTGGGTTACGTCAATTACATCTTCGGTTTGATCATCAATTCGCAACCCAAGAAATTCATACCCGACCGTTCGATATTGCAAATCAGCGAATGCATTAAATTCGGAAGTAAGGTAGTAATTGAATTTACCGTATACATTGAAGTCGGTTTTGAAGGCATTATTGTTATAATACCGGTCGCCAAGATCACTGCTTCCCGCAAAACGCGACCAGATCACTTCGCCAAAATGGTCGCCATCGTATTCATTATAGCCACCTCCAAGAGTTAGTGTCCACTCTTCGGGGTGTTTCCATTCAGTTGAAAAAACACCTCCATAAAAATGATTGTCGAGCCATCGCCTCCGAACCAAATCAGAGTTCGATACTGTTTCTCCGCCAATCTGAATGGGAGAGATGTTGTAGGTATCCAAATCGTCATTCCGTCGGAATTCCTCGTAATATCCGCGCCCGTATGTATAATGGAGGGATGCATTTGCCGACCAGGTATCCATCAGGCGATAGGTGTAGTGGAGCTGATAATGATCCTGCTGATAATTGTCTGTCTGATCCTGATAGGTAAACTCATTGAATTGACGATTGCCGAGATTCGCTCTCAAATGTTCGGCATCTTCTTCTCCAAGAAAGAGATTATTGATGTAGGATTCAAGTTGCTGCGGATCATCTTCCAAAATCGGTTCAGGAACACCATTCCACGCCTGGTAGGTTTCTTCCTGGCCGGAAAAGACATCCGCTTTTAACAAGCTTCGGTTGCCGTGGCGCGATCCGGATAGATAAAACGATTTCAGATCAGACCGCGCCCGATCAATATATCCGTCAGATTCAATCTTAGAGAGCCGGCCTTCAAACTGCCAGCCGTTGTCCAGGATTCCGGAGCCAAGCTGCACATTCGCTTTTCGGGTTCCGTATGAGCCAATTCCGGTTGTGATGGTTCCATAGGCTTCCGGCTGCATGAGGGCGGTCTGGAGATTCATGGTTGCACCAAAAGCCCCGGCTCCCTGGGTCGAAGTTCCAACACCACGCTGAATTTGAATGTTCTGGGTTGAGGACGCCATGTCTGGCATATTCACCCAAAACACACCGTGAGATTCGGCGTCGTTCAATGGAATTCCGTTGATAGTAACGTTGATTCGCCCGGGATCGACCCCACGAATCCGAATTCCCGTGTAGCCGATTCCCGCACCGGCATCTGAAGTTGAAACAACCGATGGTGCAGACTGAACCAACATCGGGATATCCTGGCCAAGATTTTTAGCCTCAATTTCTCCACGGTTAATATTGCTGTATGCAATGGGAGTGGATTCATCTACCCGCAAAGCACTTACAAAAACTTCACCGGTCATAACGACCTGTTCCTCAAGAGTTATTTCGATAAACTCCTCAGGATTTGTAATTGAAATTGTTTTGGTAGCATATCCAACAAAGCTAATAGTGATTTCATTAACCTTTGTTGTGAGTTTTAACTCAAATGAACCTTCTGAATCGGCAGAAGTGCCGTTGATGGTTCTGGTTTCAAGAATGGTTGCTCCTTCGAGAGCTTCACCGGTCGAAGCGTCCGTTACCCGGCCTTCGATGGTTTGTGCAACGAGTTGAAAGGGAAGTACAGTCCATAGAAAAACTGCAAAAAGAGATATGAATTGTTTAAGCATTGATAGCCTCCGTCAATAGGTTTATTGAGGGAGGGGGCGACATGCAACTTCTGAAACTACATGTGTGGAAGATCGGTTTCCCTACGCCGGTATGATCCGGTTCAGGTTCTCAGGGTATGATCTCAGTCCCGTCATTTCTGAGGGGACACCCCCAACCTTTTTAATTGGTTAAGCTTTAAAAATAGGCACGAAACCCGTATGCTTCAAACAAAAAAGTTTTTAGAATGAAAAAAATTAAAATAGCTCTTCCCGTCTTTGTGATCGGGCTTTTTTTCCTGATGTCGTGCGGAACGAATGAAGTGGAACAAGCTGGTGATGACTTTTTAAAAGAACATGTCACCTGGCTGGCCGATGAAGAGCGTGGCGGGCGGTTGGTTGGAACCATCAACGAAGCCGATGCTGCGAATTATATATCCGATCATTTTCTGCAATACGGTTTAATACCTGCGGGTGATGAAGGAACTTACGTCCAGCAGTTTAAACTGGAAGGCCCAATGGTTCAGGCGATGGAAATTGAGAGCCAGATTTCCCGGAATGTTGTCGGGTTGCTTGAAGGCGAGACGTTTCCAAACCGATATATTATAGTCGGGGCGCATTACGACGGACAGGGAATGGGCGGAACAATTTCTATGAATATGAATTCTGAACCGGCACTTCATTACTCCGCGGATGATAATGCTTCGGGTACAGCCGGGCTTTTTTACCTGGCTCGCGAGTTTGCGGAACATCCTCCTCAAAGCAGTGTTCTGATAGTTGCCTTTTCAGGAGAAGAGCTTGGCCTGATCGGTTCCAAATATTTTGTGGATGAAATGGAAATATCCCCCGATTCTGTGCTGGCGATGATCAATTTGGATATGATTGGGCGGCTTGAAAATAATGAACTGGATATTTTCGGTACGGGAACGTCATCCCAATGGGAGAAAATTATTGCTTCAGTTGAAACAGATTCCCTTGAAATAACCACCACTCCCGGAGGAATGGGAAGCAGTGATCACGCTTCGTTTTACCGGGCTGAAATTCCTGTTTTGCATTACTATACGGGCACTCATCAACAATATCATAGGGAAACGGATACAGCGGACCTGATTAACTATGCCGGAATGGAAAAGGTTTTGGAGCATGTTGAAAGCGTCGTGAGAACATTGGATTCAATGACTCCGGGTGAGATCGATTTCCAGGAATCTACGGATCCGCGAGGAAATGTCCGGATGAGAAGCGGACCCACGTTGGGTGTGATGCCGGATTATACGTTCTCAGGTGAAGGCTTTCGAATTGAGCAGGTTCGTCCGGATGGTACGGCAGATGCAGCCGGTTTACAGGATGGAGATATCATCATCGAAATGGACGGAAAAGAGGTGGCGGATATATATGGTTATATGGAAGTTTTGAATACGCTGGAGAGCGGTGATACGATTTCAATTACCATTCTCCGGGATGATGAAGAGATAGATTTGGAAGCGACTTTTTAGAAAGAAATCCCCCTTTGAAGGGGACATTCTTTGCATCGATTTAAATCCTATAAATAATTCACAAATTAAAATGAAATATTTACGATCAGTTATTCTTCTATTCATTCCGCTCTCACTTCTTATTTCATGCAGTGAACAGAGCGAACTTGAGCCGGTTCCTGAAGGTATCCAGGGATATTCATTATTGGGAGATACGCTTGAAACGCCAGAAATTTCTCAGGAAATGTTTGATGAACAGAACGAAAAATTGATCCAGGCTTTGACAGACTACCGGGCAAATCCCGATGATGCGGATGCAATTATCTGGTTAGGCAGAAGAACGGCCTATTTAGGAGAATACCGGGAAGCGATTCGGATCTTCACGGAAGGTATTTCCAAGTTTCCGGATGATCCGAGAATGTCCCGCCATCGCGGTCACCGATATATTACTCTTCGAAGATTGGATCTTGCCATTGAAGATTTTGAAAAGGCCAAAGAATTGATGAGTTCCATGCCCGATCAGGTTGAGCCGGACGGTCTTCCAAATGAATTGAATCAGCCCACAAGTACGCTGAAATCAAATATTTATTATCACAAAGGATTGGCACACTATCTGAAAGGAGAATATGATCTGGCAATTCAGGAATATGAAGAATCCCTGAAATTGGATTTAACGGATGACATGAGAATTGCACTGATTTACTGGTACTATATGGCCCTGAAAAGGTCCGGAAACGATCTGAAAGCAGGCGAGATTATTGAACCGGTGAATGCCGACATTAATCTGATCGAAAACGAAGCATACTTGAATCTGATTTTGGTTTTTAAAGGAGTTTTTGACTCTAATCGGCTGATGGAAACCTCAGAAGATGCTCTCGAAAATGCCACTTTGGGATATGGAATCGGGAATTGGCATTACATCAACGGGCGAGAAGAACGTGCCATTTCCATCTGGGAAAATGTGTATGATACGGATCAGTGGGCGGCATTTGGATATATTGCTTCCGAAGCTGAGTTGGCAAGAATCGGTTCCTCTGAATAGCGGAGAGCGAACATGCCCGATTATACCGTACCCGGTGTTTACGTTGAAGAAGTTTCAATATTTCCTTTTTCGGTACATCCGCTTTCGACATCAAAGCCGGTTTTTATCGGGTACACGGAAAAGGGACCCAAACAGCTGACCGGAATCTTTTCTCTGACCGATTTTGAGGAGCTATTTGGCGGTCCATACATTGATCTGCCCGCTTTTGTCGTTGATGGAAATTCGGTTTCAACATTGAACAGCGCACCAATTCCCGAGTCCCCGGTTTTTCATCTCTATTATTCTCTAAAGCTCTACTTTGCGAATGGAGGAGGGCCTTGTTACGTTCTATCGGCCGGCCGTTTTGGAAAGACTTATAACTCCCGAAAATTCAAAAAGGCTATTCGGAAACTGCAAGATCAAAAGGGCCCATCGCTTATTGTACTAACCGATTTAGGTGGTTTTGAAGATCCTCACGAATACTATTCTGTCTATGAAGAAGCGCTGGATGTTTGCCAGAAAATCGGGAACTGTTTCACGATTATTGATACGAAATTTTCTGAATCGAATCCGAATGATCATCAAGCCAATATCCAGGAATTGCGATCTCATCTCGGCGGACCCCATTTACGATATGGAGCTGCATACTATCCACAACTTGTTTCGTATTTAGAGCATCATTATTCCGAAGACCAAGTGACTGTTATTTTCGGTGAGGAGAAAATGGTACTGAGACATTCTGATCAAACAATTGAAGATGATCCGGAGAAGAAAACAGAGTCGTTTTATCACAATGATGATGATCGAAAGTTGAATTATCATGCGATAGTGAATCAACTCAATAGTGTTCATTTGGTCCTTCCACCTTCCGGAGCAGTAGCGGGGGTTTATGCATATATAGATATAAATCGGGGTGTTTGGAAGGCACCGGCGGGTGTTGAACTGAATGACATCGAGCGGCCGATCATCAACATTTCAAGTGCCGAGCAGGAGTTGATGAATGTGAGCCCGGATGGTAAATCGGTCAACGTTATCAGAAAATTAACCGGTCGCGGCACACAAATCTGGGGAGCCAGAACCCTTGCCGGGAATGATAACGAATGGCGCTACATCTCAGTTCAAAGGTTAATTGGGATGATAAAAGGATCGGTTGAAGCATCCGCCCAACGTTTTGTCTTTGAACCGAATGACGCCAATACGTGGAACTCCGCCAAAGGAATGATCGAAAACTTTTTACTTGGCCTGTGGAGAAATGGAGCTATTCAGGGAGCGAAACAGGAACAGGCATTCTTTGTTAAAGTGGGTTTGGGAGAAACCATGACTCAGGTTGATATTCAAGAGGGGAGAATAATTATTGAGCTCGGTGTGGCGGCAGTGCGACCGGCGGAATTTATCGTTATTCGAATTTCTTTGGAAATGAGTGATCCTTGAGCTCTAAACCGTCTCTACCTCATCCAGCTTCACACCCACCAACCGGCTCACACCTGTTTCCGGCATGGTAACGCCATACATCATCTCTGCTTTAGACATCGTTTTCTTGTTGTGAGTAATGATTATAAACTGGGTTTCCTTGCTAAATGTTTTAATCATCGATGAAAACCGTTCAATATTAGCATCGTCCAGCGGAGCGTCCACCTCATCAAGTACACAGAACGGGGAGGGTTTTACGAGATAGATCGCAAATAGCAATGCAATGGCCGTCAGGGTTTTCTCGCCACCGGAGAGCTGGTTAATGCTTGACGGACGTTTCCCTTTCGGATTGGCACGAATCTCAATTTTTGCTTCCAACGGATCTTCCGGATCTTCCTGGATCACCAAATCACAGAAATCGTCTTCGTGGAAAAGCGTGCTGAAAACATTTTTAAAGTTTTCCCGAATCTGCTCAAATGTTTTATTAAAACGTTCCGTAGCCGTTTCGTTGATTTCAGCAATCGTTTCGCGCATCTCTTTTTCGGCTTCATGAAGATCGGTAATCTGCTCTTCGTGAAACTCAAGTCGCTCTTTCTCTTCACGGAATTCCTCAATCGCAAGCGGGTTGACATCCCCGATTCGGTGCAATTTCTGGCGAAGCGTTGTCACACGGGATTTGGCCTCCTCAGGCTCCATATCGGCCGGAAGCTCTTCACCCAACTGATCCATCAAAATCTCGTAGGTTTCCCAGATGTGATCGGATAAACCCTCCGCTTTTAATTCAAACTTTTCTTTGGCCATCGTCAAATGGTGAACCAATTCGAGATTGACCTCCTTCCGTTTTCGAAGTTCTTTTAACTCCTTTTCAACTTCATTGATCTTGCCACGCTGCCTGCTGCTCTCTTCTTCAGCAATGGACAGTTTTTCGTCAGCTTCTTTTTTTTGTGTTTTAGCTTTTCCGAGATTGGCTTCCGTTTCTTTGATGGAAGAACGGTATCCGGCAATCTTCTCTTTACTTTGACCAAGCAGCTCGCTTCGGCTTTCCTGGCGGCTTTTCATGTTTTCGATGCCGGATTCTGCACGCTCAATATCCTTGATCAGGTTATCGGTTTTGTTCGACAGATCCTGGTGTTTCAGTTGGGCATCATTATACCGGTTTTGGGCAATGGCCCGTTCTTCTTCAAGATTCTGGAGAGTTTCTTTCTTCTCTTTTTGCTGTTGATCCAGCTCCGTTATCTTCCTTTGAAACTCTTTCTGTTTGGGCTGAAGATTTTCCAGTTCTTCAATCGCCATATCGCGATTGCCCGCAAGTTTATCCTTTCGGTTCTGAAGATCCCCAATATTCTTCCCATACACCTGAATACTGGACTGATACCGGCTTACCTGCTGATCAAGCTCGCGGTTTGTTTTTTGAAGATCGCGGATAGATTGGCGAATAGAATCCAAATCAATGCGCTCTAGATCACGGTTGATTTCATCCAGCGAATCTTCTTTTGAAACCAGGCTTGCTTCAAGATTATACTCTTTCTTTTTAAGCTTGTTGAGTTTATCCTGAAGACCGAGACGAATTCCGGCTTGTTTATTCTTGCTTCCACTTTTCAAAATACGGTCAGACGTGATCAGGTCACCGGTGGAAGTAACGGCCGAAGTACCTGATTTTTTCAGCAGTTTTACTCCTTCTTCAATACTGTCAGAAATCAACACACTTCCAAGAAGAAGTTGTGCCACAGGTTTGTACTCATCATCAAACCAAACATGTTCCACGATGGAACCAGATTCCGCAGGATACGAATCATTCAGTTCAGCCAGCGGAATGAAAGTTGCCCGGCCTTTATCATTCTCTTTTAGAATTTCTGATGCCCGAATGGCTTCCTCCAGCGATTCAGTAACGATAAAATTGACGGCATCACCGAGTGCTGTATCCAGTGCTGGCGCATATTCTTCTGCGGTTTGAAGCAGCTCACCAACAGGTTTTAAAAGCTTGAATTCGTTTTTGTGATTTTCAATCAGATAACTCACGGAAGCCGGCATCGCTTCGTTGGATTCCGCAATTCCCTGAAGAAGGGAAATTTCAGATGAAACGGCATCTTTTTTACTTTTTACAGACCGAAGTTCTTCCCGCAGAGATTCCCGTTTTTCTTCTAACTCGCTCTTTGATGAGGTGGATGTCTGAAGCTGTTCTTCCAGTTCATCAATCCGGAAGTTCATTTTTTCGGACTGCTTTCGCGCTTCTTCAAGTTTTTCCTTTGCTGTACGAATTTCTTTTTCAATATTTGCGATATCCTGATCGATACGGTCCTGGTCGTCCTCGCTGTTTTCCAGCCGCGATTCCAGCTTTATTCGGTTCGACTGCAGGTTGGTCAGCTTCTGGTTGACGTCACTAATCTCAATTTCCAATTCATACAGTTCATGCCGAACCTTCGTATACTTCTGCTGGATACCAGAAAATTTTTCCTTCGAATCACTTAATGCTCTTTCCGATCTGTCTTTCTCCTCAGTGAGCTTTTCGAGTTTGGTTTCATTGCTTTTCTTCAGTTCTGCAAGCTCTTTGATATCAACCCGGCTCTGTTCAATGTCCGATTCGTACTGATTGATAACGCCTTCTTCATTGCTGATCTTCTCGTTTGTAATCTGAAGGCTGGTTTCCAGTTCACGAATTGCAGAACTTAACTGGCTGACACGGCGTTTTGCTTCGGATTCATTTCGTTCTTTTTCCAGAAGTTTTGTCCGTGCTTTTTCCTCATCAGCTTCAAGTTCTTTCAGGCGGTCAGCAATTTCGACTTTCTCTTTTTCAGCATTTTTAATTTTTGTATCAAGCGGATCGAGCTCTTCTTTAATCGCTTTATATTCGTGAAGTGTGTAGGCCTTGTCGAGATGTTCAAGCTCTTTCTTTAGTTTTTTTGCCTTCTCCGCTTTTTGTGCCTGAATTTCAAGAGAACGAGCTTTTTTTCGAATTTCAACCAGGATATCCTCAAGCCTGGTCAGATCTTTCATGGTTTCATCCAGCTTACGAAGCGTCTGTTTCCGCTTCTCCTTGTAGCGGGTTACTCCAGCCGCTTCTTCAAAAAGTCGTCGGCGATCATTGTTACGATCATTCAGAATCTCTTCAACCATTTTCAATTCAATCACGGAATAGGCATCAGAACTCATGCCCGTATCCATAAACAGCTCCATGATATCTTTGAGCCGGCAGGGAGTGTTGTTGATCAGGTACTCGCTGTCTCCGGATCGATAAAGTCTTCTAGTAATTGTCAGTTCACTATACTCAACCGGCAAAACGCCTTTGTTATTCACGAAAGTGAGGGATACGTCTGCCATTCCCAGGGCTTTCTTTTGAGCTGTACCGTTAAAAATAACATTGCTCATGGAACTGGAACGCAACAGGGTAGGGCGCTGCTCTCCAAGAACCCAACGGAGGGCGTCCACAATATTAGATTTTCCACAGCCATTTGGCCCAACGATAGCGGTAATACCGTTATCAAACTTTACATGCGTTTTATGGGCAAAACTTTTGAAGCCGTGTAATTCTAAATCGGATATATACATTTATTTGATCAGAAGTGAGTCTTGAGTCGGGAGTAGTGAGAGAAAATAGTCTCATGACTCACTACTCAGGACTACGCTTTAAACCGTCATTATTTCTTCTTCTTTCACCGACAGCAGCTCATCTACGTTCGAGGTATGAGTATCTGTGATTTTTTGGATCTCTTCTTCGGCTTCATATCTGCTGTCTTCCGGAAGGGAATCGTCTTTAACGGATTTTTTAATTTCGTCGTTGGCATTCCTGCGGATGTTTCGAATACTAATACGGGCATTCTCGGCTACTTCTCCGGCATGTTTTACCAGTTCTTTTCTGCGTTCTTCAGAAAGCATCGGCAAGGGTATGCGAATGATTGTGCCGTCATTATTAGGATTTAATCCCAGGCCGGCCGACATAATTGCCTTTTCAATATCTTCCATTACGGATTTGTCATACGGCTGAACGGTCAACAAGCGCGCATCTGGTGCAGAAACATTGGCGAGCTGGTTCAAAGGGGTTTGCGAACCGTAATAATCTACTTTGATCCCATCAAGAATAGAAGGGGATGCTTTACCGGCACGAATGTGGGAAAATTCTTTTTTGCAGAATGAGACCGCCTCATCCATGCTTTCATCAGCAGTATCAATAATCAGTTGCAGTTCTTCAGGTATCATAATTCAGAGGTTTGAAAGTTGGTTCTGAAATGGTTTACAATTCTGACAAGTAGCGAATAATCCTACTTGTATAAGCTCCAAAAGCTGGTTTTTCCTTTCTTGATGAAAAAACCGAAATCGAAAAATGTCAACGCAGAATAAGGCGTTTGACAATCAAAGCAATTTAAAAAAACTACGATTTATCCCAAACAACAGTTGAACCCACCTTTTCACTTTGGGTCACAACTTTTAGCAGGTTGTTCGGCGTGTTCATATTAAAAACAATGATCGGAGTTTTATTGTCTCTGCAGAGCGTAAAAGCAGTCAGATCCATAACGTCCAGTCGTCTGCTCAGTACTTCATCGCCGTGAATGGTTTCAAACTTTTGAGCATCCTTGTTCTTTTCAGGATCTGAATCGTAAATACCGTCTACCCGGGTTCCCTTGAGAATTACATCGGCTTCAATTTCGATGGCCCGGAGAGAGGCGGCCGTATCGGTAGTGAAGTAGGGATTACCGGTACCGGCTCCGAAAATAATAACGCGGCCTTTTTCCAGGTGACGAATCGCCCGGCGGCGGATATAAGGTTCGGCAATTTCTTCCATTCTGATGGCACTCATCAGGCGGGTATGGACGCCTTTTCGTTCAAGCGCATCCTGCAAAGCCATGCTGTTGATCATGGTTGCAAGCATACCCATATAATCGCCCTGAACGCGATCCATTCCTTCAGTGGCGCCTTTTACTCCCCTGAAAATATTTCCTCCGCCAATGACAACGGAAACTTCAAATTCTTTCTCTTGAACGGCTTTGATTTCATCAGCATAGTTGGATAGAATGTCTGCATCAATACCGTGTCCTTGTTCGCCCAGCAGCGCTTCGCCACTCAATTTCAGTAGAATACGTTTATATGGTTCTGCCAAGATTTTTTGATTTTAGTGGTTGTTGATATAAGCTGTCTATAAAACCCTCAATTGCGAGAGAGTATGTAAAATATCATGCAATGTTTCCAATGGGATAATTCACCGGAAATATAAGGCAAAAAAAAAGCTACCGGGAAGGTAGCTTTTTTGAATCAAAAAATTAAGCTTCGCCAAGCTGTAATCTGTGAAAAGACCTGACAAGCGGAGCATTATTTTGCTCAAGGTATTCTTTCACGGAAATGCCGTTGTCTTTAACGAATTTTTGTTCGAGGAGAACCCGTTCTTCATAGAAACGGCGAAGTTTGCCCTGGGCTGCTTTCTCAGCGATTTCAGCGGGTTTGCCTTCGTTAATCAGTTGTTCCTTAGCGATTTCCAGTTCTTTTTCAACAACGGTTGCGTCCACACCGTCTCTGGTAACGGCAAGGGGATTCATAGCGGCAATTTGCATTGCTACATCTTTGGCAACATCATCATTGTCGATAGAGCTTTCAAATTCTACAATTACACCAAGCTGGTTGCCGGGGTGAATATATTCAACCAAAGCTCCGGAAGACTGGATGTACAGAACCCGACTGAGTTCGATTTTCTCACCAATTTTTCCAACCATTTCATCAAGATGTTTTTGGATGGTCAATCCATCCACTTCTTCTTGTTTCAGCTCTGCAATGGAACCGATCTCGTTTTCAAAAGCTTTATCCAAAAAAGATTGAGCGCTTTTTTGGAAATCGTCATTTCGGGCAACAAAATCTGTTTCACAGTTAATTTCGATAGCCGCTGCCTTTGAATGGTCTTCACTTACATTAATAAGAATGAGACCTTGATTGGCTTCTCTGTCGGCTCGTTTTTCGGATACTTTTTGTCCTTTTTTACGAAGGATTTCAACAGCTCTGTCAAAATCTCCGTCGGCTTCCGTGAGGGCTTTTTTACAGTCCATCATTCCGGCCCCGGTTGCCTCTCGTAATTTCATTACATCTTTTGCACTAATACTCATGACTAAATGGGTTCTACAATTTTGGTTTCAGGATTAATATGTCAGAGTTTTAATCTTTGTCTTCAGAATCATCGTTAGACTCTTCGGATGAGGATTCATCTGATTCTTCTTCCTCGTCTTCATCTGAATCGGATTCAGCTTTTGAAGAGCCTTTGTCTGATGTTTTCTTGCGTCGTCGTTTTCTACGGCGAACTTTAACGGGTCCTTCATCCGAATCATCATCGTCGGAGTCGG
The DNA here is from genome assembly GCF_021462415.1 of Rhodohalobacter sp. 614A. Classification (NCBI taxonomy): domain Bacteria; kingdom Pseudomonadati; phylum Balneolota; class Balneolia; order Balneolales; family Balneolaceae; genus Rhodohalobacter; species Rhodohalobacter sp. 614A. Next base: position 23,890 of record NZ_JAKEDS010000005.1, on the reverse strand, counting down.
AAGATTTTTTCGCTTCTTCAGCAGCCTGTTCCATGAGTTCTTCTTCTTTCATGGCTTCGCGTTCGGCATTACCTTCAATAATAGCATCGGCTACCAAAGAAGTAACCAACTGGATTGTTCGGGCTGAATCGTCGTTAGCAGGAACAATATAATCGGGGATGTCGGGATCGCTGTTGGTATCAACCATGGCAACAATCGGGATGTTCAGCTTCACAGCTTCGTTCATCGCGATGTGTTCCTTAATAGTATCAACAACAAAAATTGCACCCGGCAGGCGTGTCATATTCGCGATACCGCCCAGTGTTTGTTCCAGTTTTTCACGCTCACGTTCAAGCATCAATCCCTCTTTTTTGGTGAGTTCGTCGAACGTGCCGTCGGTTTTCATTTTTTCAATCTCTTCCATTCGGGAGATGCTCTTGCGAACAGTACTGAAGTTCGTGAGCATTCCGCCCAGCCATCGATGGGTTACAAAAGGCATTCCGCAACGAATGGCTTCGGTTTTAATAATATCCTGCGCCTGTTTTTTGGTACCTACAAACAGAATGGTTTTGCCGGCACGAGCCAGTTTGGTAACCTCTTCGAGTGCTTCCTGGAGGTATTTTTCTGTTTTCTTGAGGTCAATGATGTGGATTCCGTTTCGAGCCATAAAGATGAACTCTTTCATTTTCGGATTCCAACGGCGGGTAAGGTGACCAAAATGGGCACCAGATTTCAATAGTTCTTGTACAGATGAAGCTTTAGGCATGGTATAGGTATGTATGTTTGAGTTTGTCCTCTACACAGGTCAACCCTGCTCGCCAATCTATTCTGAAATTTTCAGAATAAACACCCGACGTCAGGTCGCTGTGTATGTGTGATTAAAAAACGTTTCGTGTTGCGAGATGCGTGTTTCGGGTTGAATAATCCAATAACCTGGAACGCGAAACCCGTAACTCGTTTTACCGTTTAGAGAACTGGAATTTCTTACGGGCTTTTGGCTGACCATATTTTTTACGTTCAACCATTCTGTCGTCCCGGGTAAGAAGTCCGTTTTCTTTCAGAATTCCGTGTTTGTCCTCATTCAGATCGTCAATAGCGCGGGCAAGAGCAAGGGATACGGCTCCGGCTTGTCCGGTTACTCCACCACCTGCAACGGTCACTTTAATGTCATAACTGCCATCTAATTCGGTTAAATCAAGAGGCAGCTTGGCAACATTCAGTCGGGCCTTTGTGCTGAAGTAATCTTCAATCGGCTTGCCATTTACAAGGAAAACTCCGTTTCCATCGCTGATGTACAAGCGTGCGGTTGACGTCTTTCTTCGGCCAATGTAATTTTCTTGTGCCATGTCGGGCTGTTAAATTTCTTTGATTTCTGGTTGTTGAGCAGTGTGCGGATGAACGGGTCCGGCATAAACGCGAAGATTGGTTAAAAGCTTACGTCCCAGTTTGTTTTTTGGAAGCATACCTTTAACTGCGGTCATCACCAGGCTGGTAGGATCTTTCTCAAGCATCTCCTGAGCCGTGGTAAATTTTTCTCCACCGGGATATTCCGTATGACGGAAATATACCTTTTGAGACATTTTGTCTCCGGACAATACAGCTTTCTCTGCATTGATGACGATCACATTGTCGCCTGCATCCATATGTGGAGTAAATTCCGGTTTGTTCTTTCCACGTAAAATGGAAGCCACTTCGCTGCTCACCCTTCCAAGGGGTTTGTCTTCAGCATCCACCAATACCCACTCCTTTTCGATGGTGGATGGTGTTGCATTGTATGTTTTGTTACTGATCGTATTCACGATATTCTCTTTAATTTTTGCAAAATTGGAAAGTCGATAAAGATAAAAGGAAATCTTTTGGATTGCAATGTTGAAAAACCAATTTAATTTAGTTTTTTCAATTAAGGTTACAATATTCAACAATCACATGGATATGTGATTGTCATCACTAAATAAAATAAGATACATTGATGGCAATTTCGATTCAGGATTAATTTATGGGGGACAGAAGAGTATGAGCGTAAAAAGACTAATAGGGATAGGTTTTATCCTGATAATTAGTTTCCCGGCTATTGTGCAAAGTCAGAATCAGTCTACTATTCGGGGAATTATTACAGGTCATCAAACCGGAGAATTTCTTGAAGGGGCGAATATATCGCTCTCTTTAAATAGTGGGAAATTTGTAGAAGGAACCGCAACCGATAAAAACGGACTCTATCAATTTAACGGTTTAGAAGAGGGAGTTTATATATTAACTATTCGTTTCGTGGGATATCAATCCTATTCTGATACATTGCAATTGCAAGAGAATATAGTTAAAAATGTAGCCATGATTCGCTCGGAAGAATCACTTGGTGAGGTTGTTGTTTCCGGTGTGTCTTCTGATGATCTGGTGCCGGGACAGACAAGAATTAACGCTGAAGATTTAAGCCGAATTCCTACTCCCGCCGGTGGCGGAGACTTGGTTAGCTATCTGCAAACACAATCAGGTGTGGTGGCCGCAGGTGACCGGGGCGGTCAGTTATTTATTCGCGGAGGGACGCCAGATCAAAACCTTGTGCTTATGGATGGCACACTTATCTACCAACCATTTCACATTATCGGTTTCTTTTCTGTGTTTTCTGAGGATGTTCTTTCCAGTGCTGATTTATATGCTGGCGGATTTGGACCAGAATATAGCAGCAGAACATCTTCAGTAATTGATGTAACCCTCAAAAATGGGAATTTATATAACAGGAATTGGTCTGCTTCGCTGAGTCCTTTTATATCTGATGTGTTTTTTGAAACACCCATCAGAAAAGGAAAAAGCTCTTTAATAGCATCTTTCAGAGGATCGTTGATTGAAGAAGCGAGCGCACTTTATTTGGATGAAGAGCAGCCATTGAAATTTAACAGTCAGCTGGTTAAATATAATTATGCTGGAGACAGAGGGTTTAACTGTTCAGCCCATATGCTGCGAACGTATGACCGGGGTAAACTTGATTTTGACAACGACGAAGTTTTTAAGTGGAGGAATGTAGTATTAGGAGGTCGTTGCGCGGGTACGTCTGAAAATTTAAATGTGTCCTTTGTAGATGCAAATTTTGGTATTTCGCATTATACCAATCGTGTTGGCGGACTCAGTACCAATAATAGATTAGCGAGTGTGTTTAAATCAAATTTTGATGTAAATATTACGCAATATGTTGGCGATTACCGGTTAGACTATGGCATTTTTTCTACCTATCGGAATGTAGACTATGATATTTCTGACCGGTTTCTATCAGTTAAAAATAAGGCCCAGCCATTTTTGAGTCTGGGAGGATACGTAAAAACAAATATTTCGCTGGGAGATAAAGTTTCTGTGGTTCCTGGTGTCGTAATCACTTCATTCATTCAGCGGTTTAAAACAAGTCTTGAGCCACGTTTACAGGTTTCTTGGCAGCCTCGTGGAAAATCAAATGAAGAGATCCATGCCGCCGCCGGAATATACCGACAACCGGTGGTAGGAATCACAGACTTCAGAGATGCAGGAGCAGCATTTACCGCTTGGATGGCTGTACCAGAAAAAAGCCGAAGGATGCAATCGAACCACTTTCTTGTGGGGTGGCGCCAACCCCTTGGAGATTATTTAGATTTTTCTGTTGAAGGGTATCTCAAGCAGATGAAAGATATTCCCGTATCTGTGTGGAGTATGACGGCAGAATTTACCACTGATCTTGCCTATGCAAACGGAGACGTGCAGGGAGCGGATGTTAAGTTAAGCTATAATCGCAGGGCGTATTATTGGTCAATGAGCTATGGGTATTCAGAAACTACGTATACCACCGCACAGGATCATTTTAACGTGTGGTTTGGTGAGCCGGTTCAGAAGTATCATCCCGCACATGATCAGCGTCATCAAATTAGCGTGCAAACCGGGTTTAAATTTAGAGACTTCAGTGCCAACGTGAGTTGGGTGTATGGTTCAGGAATGCCATATACGCAACCATTGGGATTCGACAGCTACTTTGTTTTCCTCGAACATTTACCGGATGTAGTTGAGGATTATGGATCACCAAGAATATTGCTTGAAAAACCATTTCAGGGGCGGCTACCTGATTTTCACCGGCTGGATGTTTCCATTGAACAGGCGTTCGATATTTCAAATACAAAAATGAGAGTTCAGTTAGGAGCCATTAATATGTACGATCGAAATAATCTTTTTTATTACGATGTATACTATCAAACCACTATTTATCAATTGCCCATACTGCCTTACATGTCCATTAAAATAGGATCCAAATAATGAAATCAGCAACTTTTTATTATTCCAAAACATTTTTAACGAATGCTTGTCTTTTACTGTGCACTCTGCTTGCTGTACTATCCTGTGAGACAGATTTTTCTGCCTTGCAGGAAAACGATACTTATCGGTTTTCTGTGTATGGTTTACTGGATGTAAATGCAGACACACAATGGGTTCGGGTTATACCTATTCAGGATAAGGTATTGGTTGAAGCTCCGGAATTAAATGAAAAGATAGAAGTAACATTAACCCGTGAAAGTGATGGTAAGATGATTTCTTTACATGATTCTCTTTTTTCTTATAGCTCGTTAGCGTACGCATGGAATTTTTGGACAACAGAACCGATTCTTCCGGAAGAAACATATACATTGCGGGTAGAGTCGCAAGAGGGGGAAAGCTGTTATGCAGTGGCTACTACACCAAAAAATATTCCAAAACCCAAAATTACATATCAAACTGGAGAGGAGAAGGGAAGTATTGAGGTTTCGGGTATCGAAGATTTGGCAGTTGTAGAAACTACATTTATTCTTCAGGTAGTAGAGCATAATAGATTGTCAGCTGAGTTTCCCGTTTCACTTTCTCATCTGGAAACAGCATATGTAAGCACTCCGGGAAGTTATTACATTGACATTGATGCCTGGCCCATGCTGGAAGCAGAAACAATAACATCCCGTGAGAAACTAATCATTCGAGAACGATCTGTCGTTGTGGCTTCCGCAAGTGAAGATTGGCCGGATTTGGCGGATATTGATGAACAACAACTTGCTTTACCGGAAGTTGCAACCAATGTAGTAAATGGAACCGGATTGGTGGCGGGAATAGCAAGCTGGAGAGGTGTACCTTTAAAAAGCTGTTTTGATGGAGCTGGGAACCTGATTGCTTGTGAATTCGAAGAATAAATTTTCAGGATTTGAAATGGCTGCTGTAATGTATTCGGTCTTTGAATAGGGATTCTTATTTATAAAGAAACTAAATCCAAAAAACCTTATTTTTAAAGACTCAAAAGGAAAATCTTAACATGTTGAAAAATCAACTGAGGACTTTATGACATCCAACAACCCACTTAAGCAAACCAAAGTAGCATTTAACACTGGTTCGGGTGAGGCTCATCTCTATAGCCTTAAAAAACTGGAAGAACTTGGCTACGGGAATATCAGCAAACTGCCATTTACGATTAAAATTTTATTGGAGGCCGTTTTAAGAGAATTCGACGGCTACGCCATCACGGAAAATGACATCAAACTTCTCGCAAATTATAATGCAAAAAATCCGGAAGGAGAGATCCCTTTCAAACCATCACGGGTTGTGTTGCAGGATTTTACGGGCGTTCCGGCGGTTGTGGATTTAGCCGCTCTCCGGTCTGCCATGAAACGAATGGGAGGGGATCCAAAGTCCATCAACCCACAAGTTCCGGTGGATCTTGTAATTGACCACTCTGTTCAGGTAGATATGTTTGGCCGTGACGCCGCGCTGATGTTTAACGTGGAAAAAGAGATGGAGAGGAATAACGAACGCTATCAATTCCTGAAGTGGGGCAAAGAAGCTTTTGATAATTTCCGGGTAGTTCCTCCGGGGCGTGGAATTGTTCACCAGGTAAACCTTGAGTACCTGGCAAAAGGAGTTTTTACTCGTAAAGAAGCTGACGGTTCAACCGTTGCTTACCCTGATACATTGGTGGGAACCGACTCTCACACCACGATGATTAACGGACTCGGAATTCTTGGTTGGGGTGTTGGCGGAATTGAAGCGGAAGCGGCTATGTTGGGTCAGCCCATTTCCATGTTGGTGCCTGAAGTTGTGGGTATGAAACTGACTGGCGCTCTTCGAGAAGGCGTCACGGCAACAGACTTGACTCTGACCGTAACCCAGATGCTTCGCAAGCACGGTGTGGTTGGCAAGTTTGTGGAATTTTATGGTGATGGAATCAGCAATATGAGTCTGCCAGATCGTGCAACCATTGCAAACATGGCTCCTGAATATGGCGCAACCATGGGTTTCTTCCCGATTGATGAAGAATCCCTTCGTTATATGAGCCGAACAGGGCGCGCAAAAGAACTGGTTGATCTGGTTGGAAGTTATACCAAAGCACAAGGACTCTTCAGAACAGATGATACTATTGATCCGGAATTTTCATCCACACTTGAGCTGGATCTCAGTACGGTTGAAACATCACTCGCCGGACCGAAACTTCCGCACGACCGGATTGTGCTGAAAAATATGAAAACGACTTTTGAGCAATCTCTGACCAGTGACGACCCGACAATGGGCTTTAGCCTCACACAGGAAAAACTGGCAAACAAAGGTGTGTACAAAAATGGCCAGCAAATTGAAATGAAACACGGCGATGTGGTAATTGCCGCTATCACAAGTTGTACCAACACATCCAACCCAAGTGTGATGCTTGGCGCAGGTATTGTAGCCAAAAAAGCATACGAACGCGGACTCAAAGTTCCCGCGTATGTGAAAACGTCACTGGCACCGGGTTCCAGGGTTGTAACCGAATATTTGCAAGAAGCCGGTCTCACAGAATACATGGACAAACTCGGTTTTAATCTTGTGGGTTACGGATGTACAACTTGTATCGGTAACTCAGGCCCGCTTCCCGAACCGGTTGAAAGAGCCATTAAAGAAGGCGATTTGATTGCTGCCGGAGTTCTCTCAGGCAACAGAAACTTCGAAGGCCGAATCCATCCGTGGGTGAAAGCGAATTTCCTCGCGTCACCTCCGCTTGTAGTGGCATACGCATTGGCAGGAACCGTTCATATTGATCTTGCTAACGAGCCAATCGGCAAAGATAAAGATGGAAAAGACGTTTACCTGAAAGAGATTTGGCCGACGACCGCAGAAATCGCCGAGCATCTGGACAGCGCCATTCGTCCTGAACTGTTTGAAAAAATGTACAGCGACATTTTTGAATCAGAAACGTGGGAAAAAATTCCTGTGAAAGGTGGAGATCTTTTCGAATGGGATGATTCATCCACATACATTCAGGAACCGCCATTCTTTATGGGAATGGAAGGTGATCCTGCTCCGATTCAACCCATTAAAGGGGCAAAAGTGCTCGTCAAAGTAGGCGATTCAATCACAACCGATCACATTTCACCCGCCGGAAATATTAAGGAAGATGCGCCTGCAGGTGAATATCTGAAAGCACATGGCGTTGAGAAAAAAGATTTCAACTCCTACGGATCACGTCGGGGCAACGACCGTGTGATGACACGCGGTACTTTCGCAAACGTACGGTTTAAAAATCAACTGGCTCCCGGAACGGAAGGCGGTTTTACGAAATATCACCCAACCGGTGAAATCACAACAATCTTTGATGCTTCGTTGAAGTATAAAGAATCAAATACTCCGCTGGTTGCATTGGCCGGTACGCAGTACGGAACCGGCTCATCTCGTGACTGGGCTGCAAAAGGAACCAATCTTCTTGGTGTGAAATGTGTGATTGCCGTTTCTTACGAGCGTATTCACCGATCCAATCTGATCCAAATGGGAGTTCTGCCGCTTCAATTTAAAGAAGGAGATAGCGCTGACAGCCTTGGACTTGATGGTACGGAAGCATTTAACATTCACGTGGATGACAATGTGAAAGCTCGCGACGAAATCAAAGTTACCGCCACCAAAGAAGACGGAACCCAGATTGAGTTTGTAACTGATTGCCGAATCGATACACCCGTTGAAGTGGATTACTACCGAAATGGCGGAATTCTGCACAAAGTTCTCCGCGATTATGTGGAAGAGGATAAGCAGAAGAGCTAATTATTGATTCGATAATATCTAATTAATAAAAGCCCGATCTAATACAGGTCGGGCTTTTTAATTCCCCCTATGGATCAACTCAACAGCCGGAAAGCAACACTCTCTCTTCTTCCGTTTTTACTATTCATAGCTCTTTTTCTTGGTTCGGGAATCGTTCTCCAAGTTCAGGGAGTCGATCATCCATTCCAACAATTGCCGGGCCAGGTGGCCATTATTCCTGCACTCATTCTAGCGATTCTTCTTCATCGGAAGCCCTTAAAAGAATCTATCGCCATTTTAGTAAAAGGGGCCGGGAATGATAATATCATCACCATGTGTATGATATTCTTGTTGGCAGGTGCTTTTTCAAGTGTGGCCGAAGCGACTGGTGGAGTGGAAGCCGTTGTCAATGCCGGACTTCAAATTATACCGGCCGGTTATATTTTACCGGGCTTGTTTGTGATTGCCGCATTGATTTCTCTGGCGATGGGAACTTCCGTAGGTACAATTGGAGCGTTAGCTCCGGTGGCTGTTGGTTTTGCCGATCAAACCGGTACCGATCCAACGTTTCTTGCCGGAGCCCTTTTTGGCGGTGCAATGTTTGGGGATAACCTCTCCATTATTTCTGATACGACGATTGCCGCTACCCGAACCCAAGGTGTAGAAATGCGGGATAAATTTCGGGAAAACATTAAGGTGGCATTGCCTGCTGCGATTATCTCAGTCATTGTTTTTCTATTGATCGCGACCGACTCGGCGCCCGTAGAAAGTCAGCAGATGCAGTGGCTGGCTACCATTCCGTATATAGCTATTTTAGTTCTGGCAGTAGGTGGTATGAATGTATTTTTGGTTTTGATTCTCGGAATTATTCTTGCTGCTTTACAGGGAGTTCTTTTGACCGGATATGAGCTTTCTTCTTTGGGAGGAGATATTTCTGCCGGATTCGCCAGTATGTTTGGAATTTTTATACTGGCGATGTTTGTCGGATCGCTCGCCGAATTTATCAAACAGCAGGGCGGACTCCAATGGATTGCCGGGAAAATCAACCGAATGGCAGAGAAAGCATCCCGAACTGGCAATAGAGCACAGCAACTGGCAATCGGTGCTTTGGCGTTTATCACGGATATTTGTGTGGCAAATAATGTGGTAGCCATTGTCGTAACGGGTGAAATCAGTCGCTCCATTGCAAAAAAACACAATATCTCTCCCAAAAGAACGGCCAGCCTTCTGGATATTTTTGCATGTTCGGCGCAGAGTTTTATACCCTATGGAAATCAGGCTCTTCTGCTAAGTGCCACATTTGCCATTTCTCCGTGGGAGGCCGTCACTCACAATTATTATGGGTTGATTCTGTTCGTATGTGCATTCATATTTATCGGTTATCGAAAACGGCAGCATTCTTCACATTTATCCTGATAAAAAATGTCGAAACAAATTGTTCTTATTGATTGTCCGGATGCAAAGGGACTCGTTTATAATATCACAAAAGTGATTTATGATTTGGGGTTGAACATCATCAGTAACCATGAGTTTGTGGATTCAAATTCCGGTTATTTTCTTATGAGAACCGTGTTAGAGGGAAGTCATCCGGAAGAGCCATTCAGAAAGAAATTGACTGACGTATTACCTGAGGAAGCCAACATTCGTCTTTCTGCACTTCGTAAAAAACCGGTTGTGATTCTGGCGACCAAAGAAACTCATTGCCTGGGCGATTTGCTACTCCGAAATGCGGATAATGAACTGGCCTGTGATATAAAAGCGGTCATCAGCAATCATGATTCACTCAGAAAATTGACGGAATCGTTCAATATTCCATACCACTATATTTCTGCGGAGGCTTATTCCAGAGAAGAGCATGAGCAGAAAATTTTGGCATGTCTCAATGATTATGAACCGGAATATCTTGTGCTTGCAAAATATATGCGAATTTTCACACCCGGATTCATCAAACATTATCCGTATCGCATTATCAATATTCATCACTCTTTTTTGCCGGCATTTATTGGAGCTTCACCCTACCAGCAGGCGTTTGAGCGGGGAGTAAAAATTATTGGAAGCACGTCTCATTTTGTTACCGAAAACCTGGACGAAGGTCCGATAATTGTCCAAGATGTGATTCCCGTCAATCATACTTTTACAGCGGCTGGAATGGCCCGGGCGGGTCGGGATATTGAGAAAAATGTCCTTGCAAAATCCCTAAAGTTGGTGCTCGAAAACCGGGTGTTTATTTATAAGGATAAGACGATTGTTTTTGATTGAGCATTGGTAACTAAATACTCAAAAAGCTCAGGATAGCAAAAAAGCTAAATCCACCATTTTCCAAGTCCTCTCATTGTAAAAATTTGAGCAAGTAATTTGTTAAGCCTGCTTTTCAGAGAAATGGTCATCATCATTTTATAGAAGAATGTGGACGTCTCTTTTCGTCCGAGATGCATATTCATTTCTGCCCGTTTAGCAACTTGCCTGGCAATTTTTTTCCTGTTTTTCGAGTATTCTGAAAATAGTCTCTTTTGGTTTGATGAATCCTCCAGGGTATTCTTCAGAACGGAAGTGACATGCTCCGCATCCAGCCAGCCGAGATTCATTCCCTGTCCACCGATGGGACTTACAACATGAGCTGCATCTCCGGCCAACAGCACATTTTGGTGAACGTATTTTTCAGCCGAATACTGCTGTACTCCAAAACTGCTGACCATGAAATTTTTGGCGCCATAGAGAATATGATGAATCCTTGTACGTACAATCTCGGCAATCATTTGCGGAGTGGGATTTTCAATATATCGATCGGTTTTTAGCACCCAACGTCTCTGATCATTTGGAAGGGGAAACGACTCAATCAATCCTTCAGAATGAAGATAAACAGCGGCATCGGAGCCGAATGGAGTTGTATCTTCAAAATCGCCCATGATGTAACAGTCGGGGTAGGCTTTTCCGATGAATTCTATCCCTGCCAGTTTTCGGACAATACTGTTTTTGCCATCGCAGCCAACAAGAAATCTGCTGCGGATGGATTTTGTGTCTCTATTGTGTGTGAATTTGATTTCTGTTGAATCATGAGTTTGAGAAATCCCAGTTACTTCAGAGCCACGAATGAAGGCATCAGGATCTGATTTTCGTACCCAGTTTTCAAGGATTCTCTCTGTTTTCCATTGTGGAAGTGCCAGAATAAACCTGAAGGGAGGAGGACAGTCTTCAAATGAAATCGTACCAAGTTCTTTCGCATCCCAAAAAGCAATTCCTTTTTTAATTTTTAATCCTTCTTTTAAAAAAGGTTTTACAATACCGGCTGTATGAAAAAGCTCCATCGATACAGGATGAATGCCAAGTGATTTGGAATGTCGATCGATTTTATTTCTTTTTTCCAGAACCTTGCATGAAATTCCATGCTGAATCAATCGTCCCGCGAGAAATAAACCCACGGGACCACCGCCAACAATAACAATATCTGTTTCCAAATTGCTCAATTTGTTTGCGATTCATGAGTGGCCAAAAGCCGAAAGGGAAACTGTTTGTGTACATTCCAGCCATCTGGCAATGCATTTTGAAGTTCTTCTTTTCGAAAACTTTTTTTGATGGAAGTTAGTCCGTCCGGTACGATAAAGCTGTTGTGAAAAATCAGAGATGCTGAAATCTTAAAAGAGGCATAACCGACATCACTTCGTTCAATATCATTAAATACAATCCGTTTCGAGGCAAGTTTTTCAGCTTCCCCGCAAATCGTTAAAAGTTCGGAATTTGTGAGATGATGGATCAGGTGATTAGAAATTACAATGTCAAAAGAGTGGTTTTTCTTGATCAAATCGGAAGCACTGGCTTGTAAAAAAGAAATATTTTCGGGCGATTCTTTTTTTGATACAAACCGGATGGCACGGGCATCCGGATCAATTCCGGTAAATCTAACCTGAAATCCATCTCTTTTTGAAAGCTGATCCAGCAGTTGAATAATGTCTCCGCCACCGCAGCCAATATCAAGGATAGAATATTCTTTAGATGGATCAGAAAAAACCGGACGGATATATTTTTTATAAACACGTTGCCAGCCCGAAAGAAGTTTGTTTATGGTCGTGAATTGCTGGTATGTATTAAAAAGCAGATGCGTGTCGCAATCCGGTTGATCCATCTTTTCCGTGAGCTTCTCATCTCGTTTTTTCAGAAAGAGAGGCATGGCTCAGCGAGTGATTTTGGAAAGCAGCGCAGACTCCAGCGTGAGCCCGGGACCAAACGACATGGCCAATGTTTTCTTCTCCGGTTTATCTGATGTTTGATCGAGTAGTTCTTTCAACACAAAAAGGATGGTGGCACTACTCATGTTACCATATTTCGAAAGTACTTTTCGTGATGAACCGGCTGTTCCTTTTGGGATGGACGTAGACGATTCAAGCTTGTCAAGAATTGCTTTTCCGCCGGGATGAATTGCCCATTGTTCAATTTCATCTTGGCTGATTTTAAACTGATTGATTACATCCAAGAGAAAGTCATCCATACCTTCTTTGAGGAGATCAGGAATATAGTTGGATAAAATCATATTAAAACCTGTATCGCCAATGGACCATGCCATGTCATCCGCACCCTTTTTGTTGATGGAGGAAGCAAATCCATCGAGCCTGAATGATTGTTTCTCAGGCATTTTACTACTGATAATAACTCCGGCACCCCCATCTGCAAAAACAGTAGAAGACAAAAGGTTATCCATTTGGGTATTTGCCTGAAAATGGATGGAACAGAGTTCTACAGAAACAACAAGAACGGTAGATTTTTCATCTGCCTGGCAAAATTGCCGGGCCATTTTCAGGGCGGGGATGGATGCGTAACATCCCATAAATCCAAGATGATAACGCTCAACCGAAGGATTCAAACCAAGCGATTCAATGATATCGAAATCGGGGCCGGGAGCGTAAAATCCTGTGCAGGAAACGGTTACCAGATGTGTGATATCGGCTGCTTTAAAATCGGAATTTTTTAGAAGTTTCTTAGCTACTTCCACAAACAGTTTACGTCCCTGTTGGATATAAAGGTCATTTCGGCTTTTTGTGCCGGGAGTCGCTCCTTGTCCGTTGAAAAATAATTTGGGCGATTTTCTGTCTTTAAAATCATCCACGACGGAATAGCGCGTGTCAATTCCTGAATTGGAATACAGATGATGGATGATTCGTTTTTCCCGTTTTGTGGAACCCACTACATCTTTCATGATATCGCGAAGTTCGGTCTGCTGATATTTAAACTCCGGAACGGCAGTTTCAATAGAATGGATGTAGGCGGAGTTCATTTCAGTAAAGATTAGATGAAGTAGTTGTATGTACTAACTATTCTAATCAATCTGAAATGGAAAACTTTCGTTCGGCAGACTAAACTCAGTGAAGGTGTTAAGCGCCCATTGCTTTGGTTCGGATGTAAAATCGAACATTGTGTAAAATTCCGGCCACAGTGAGTCCTGTAATCAACCCCACCCACAAACCGGGTGCGCCATAATCAGAGATAAATCCGAGGTAGTAGGCAACTGAAAGTCCTACAATCCAATAGGCAAACAGGTTCACAAACATAGGAACTTTCGTGTCTTTCAATCCTCGCAATGCACCGAAACCAGCTACTTGTAATCCGTCGGAGAGTTGAAAAATTGCAGCCATAAAAAGCAGCTCAACCGCGATGGCTTTCACTGCGGCATCATCTGTATAGATGGATGCAATTTGATTCGGGAAAAGAAAAATAATTATCGCAGTAACAATCATTACACAGCAGCAAACTACCACCCCGATATATCCGCGAAATTGGGCTTCATCTGGCCTTTTTCTCCCGATTGAATTTCCAACCCGAGCTGTAATTGCAACGGATAAGCCAAAGGGAATCATAAACATCAAAGCGGCAAAGTTGATGGCTACCTGGTGTCCCGCAACGGCTACGGTACTCAGTGTACTGATCAGCAAACTTACACAAGCAAACATCGAAACTTCCATTGTGGAACTGATTCCAATCGGCACGCCAATCCGCAATAATTCGGAGAGATATTTTTTTTCGGGTAATCGGAACCGGGAGAAGATATCGAACCGTTCGTAAGATTTATAAGTGTATGTAAAACTAAACATGGCCAGGAACATAACCGTGTAGACGATCGCAGAAGCATAGCCTGTTCCGACGGCTCCCATGGCAGGAATTCCCAATTTACCATACATCAACACATAATTCGCGGGAATGTTGACCAGTGTTCCCAGAAAAGCCACAAACATGGCCGGGCGGGTTACGCTCAATCCCTCATTAAAATTTCGAAGCGCACCATATGCATAGAGAGGGAAAATTCCCCAGGAAATGGCTTTTAAATAACCTCCTGCAATCGGGATGATATTTTCTGTGACTCCAATCCAGACAAACACAATGTCGAGATTGCGGAGCACGAAAAAACTGGGGATTGCAAGTATTTGACTGAGCCACAAAACCTGCCGTGCATTTTTTCCAATTACAGAGAGTTTCCGTCCGCCCACATTTTGTGCTACAATCGGTGTAACGCCCATCATGCTTCCCATACAGAGAACAACAAACGGAATGAGCATACTTGTACCTACGGCCACTGCAGCAAGGTCAGCCGGAGAAAGCCGTCCGGCCATAACGGTGTCCACAAAGCTCATACTCATTTGAAGAAGCTGGGCGATTATGACCGGAAATCCAATTCTCCATAAGTTGGAGACTTCTTTCCGTATTTGCTGGCGATATGATTCATCTCGGAAATTCATCAGAAGGGGAGGATGGTACGAAAATTTGAGCAGAAAGATGAGAACTAATTTGTCAAATTATTGAATATAAAGGTTATGGCAGAAATCAGTTTAGGGGAAGTTCTACAAAGAAATCAGTGCCTTCTCCTTTTCTGGATTTGAACCAGATTTTACCGTCATGAGCTTCAACAATTTTCTTGGAAATAGCCAAACCTAATCCGGTTCCGCTGGATTTTGTTGAAAACTTCGGAACAAAGATTTTATCGTGATCTTCCTCATCAATCCCTGAACCGTTATCCGTAATTTTTACAAGCACGGATTCGGAGTTCTTTTCAAGCAATATTTTTATGTATGCGTGCTCATTATCACACGCTTCAATGGCATTTTTGATGAGATTCACAAAAACCCGGCGCAGTTCATCTTTTACCGCATGCACCATTACTGATTTTCCGGGGATCTGAATATCCAGATGTAAGGTGATTTCGTGATTATAAAGATCGGAAACAGATTCAAGCAAACCAGCCAGTTCTACCGGTTCTTTGGGCTCTTGCATTGGCTGGGCAAATTTTGAAAAATCAGAGGCAATTTTATTCAGAGATTCAATTTGCCCGATGATATTGTTGGCGGTTTTTTCAATCAGCGGTTTTAGTTCAAGGGCTTTGTCAGGGTTACTTTCCAATTGTCTCTGCAGATGTTGAAGATTCAACTTCATGGGGGTCAGAGGATTTTTGATTTCGTGAGCAACCTGTTGAGCCATTTCTTTCCAGGCCGATTCTCTTTCCGCTTTTACCAACTCTTTTTGAGCCTCTTCAAGTTGGATGACCATATTGTTATAAGCGTTTGCAAGAGAACCGATTTCATCGCGGCTGGTAACGGGGACTTTGGTTTTCATATCTCCCCGCGAAATTTTCTTCAAACCCGTTTGAATGAGTGAAAGTGGCTTCGTCAGCTGTCCGGAGAGTAGTACGGATCCGCCAATAAACAGGGCGAATATAAAAAGATAAACCACAAACAAATAACTGGTAGTTTCCAATAACTGTTCATTATAAACCGGTGATTGAAGAAATGTTGGAATGGCTATTACGCCAATGGTTTCGCCGGCTGAGTTTTGCAGAGATTGATAACCAACCAGCAGTTCTTCGTTTCCAATTCTTGAAGTGGTGATGTAATGACTTCTCTGCCGGTTGTAAATAAAATCATAAACAGGAAATGGAAGAATGGAAGGAATTAAATTTTGTTGAAAAACCTGAGGAGTTGTGGATTCGACCACGTTTGCATTGCGATACAGAATCACATCTACATTAAATTGTGAAGTAAGATCTGAAAGCTGAATCGTCGTAGCTTCTGTTTCTCCGGCCAGGGCGGCATCTTTTAGAGAAACGGATAAATTATTCAGATTTTGAATCAATTCCCGTTCCAGCGTTTTTTCATTCTGAATGCCAACAGCATATTGAGTGGCAAATGTGAGGACAATCAGGAAGAGAATGGTGGCAAGTGCCAGGCCATCAATCAAACGGGCTTTGAATTTTCTGCTTTGGCCAAAGGGACTGAAGTGCCGTAAACCGATCAAAGAAAAAATGGAGAAGCAAAACAACCCAAAGAATATCAACACAATTTGCAACCTGAAGTAGGAAAACAGGTGTTGATCCAAACCAGGGAAAGGTGTGCTCGCTTTAATAATTTTGCGAGTATCGGTGTTGACAAGAACCTCCCTGAAAATACCATGGGCTGTTTTATTGGTCAGGAAATTAATGGAATCAATTTGCGCTATTTCCAGCTCACGGGCCGGCAGCATATGGTATTGCGGCTGGTGATTGTACAGACCAATCATGCTGTTTCTTGTTAACTGGCTGCCGGTAAATTCAGCAAGATAAAAGCTCTGTTTCCACGCATCAGAAGGCATTTCTGAAAGTACTGCACGCATGGGTTTGTTATAATCGGCTCGTTCCAGATATACATCTGCTGCAACCCACGCGATGATATCCCGCGGATTTTCTTGATCATAGATTGGAATCCAGCCGCGTGACAGGGAGATAAACCGGTCTGACAGATTCAGCGGAAGGTTGTCCCAGATAACAGGGCGGTTGGTGTGCCATCGAATCTGTTCACCCCGGTAAGTTCGAAGCATAATATCCCTGTTATAGAAAGATGTAGACCAGGCCGGGGTTTCAACGGTTGTCGAATAGCTCGCAATTTCGCGGTTATCTTCTGAGATTAATTTAATATAGAACGAGTAATCTGACCACTGCTGCCGGATGTTCTGCTGAACGATTTGCTGAAACTGAATCTGAACGGCTGAAATATTATCGTCAATGTCTTGAGCGGTAACGTCCGAAAATTCGTACTCAATATCTGCGAGAAGATCGTATAAAATAGTTCGTGTATCAATAGATCCTTCCTCTGTGAAACTGGCTACATTTTCAAGAAGCCTTTCATCTAACCGCATGTTCATTGCTGTCCAGATGATGACGTAAATAGTTGAGGAAGCGATGAGCACGCCGATCATCAACTTTCGGAAACCAGACATCTCTTTAATGAGATCCGGATATAAATGTAAAAAGTGAATGATGATGAGATAGATTAACAACAACACTATCGATAGCAGAAACATCCAGTCCACAATGATGAAATCATTAACGATCAAGTCCATCAAAAAATAGGTGCAGAAGAAACTGAAGGCAGTAATAATTGCGATGAGTACGGATTTTCCATCCTCAATAAGATTTAGATGATAGCCTGCCGAAATAGCGAAACCAGAAACCCCTGTAAAAAATAATCCGGAGGATATGTAGAAGAAAAAGGAGTGAGCATTGGGAGCGAGTTCTAAATCCAGCAACGGAATTTCGCTGTTCGTGAGCAGGGTTTGGGTCGACTGGATAAAAAATGATATTAGGAGAACCTGGATAGCTCCAAAAAAAAAGGAGAGCAGAAATGCCCGGGAAAGTTTGCTGTTCCACTCTTTGCGTTTGGTAAGTTGAACAAGGTTGTTAAACGCTATGAACAGAAAGAGAATAAAGAGTCCATTTACCGTGTAGAGGGTCAATTCCCGGATAGACCGCAATTCAATTCCGGGCGTCATGGTATGAATCATGGACGACCACAGCCCGATAAAATTGATGGATAAGATCAATGGCCACGCGAGAGCAATAATCAGGAAAACCAATGCACGAATAGTTACATCTCTTTTATTTGATGACCAGATAATCAGCATAATAAAAAAGACAATGAAAATAGCTACGTGAAAGGCGAACCTTATAGAAGTTGTATTTAGGCTGTCATCATTGGATTGCTGGATGTTGAAAGACTGGTTTGGAAGAGCATAAACGGTGCCGACTGAGTCACTGAAAGCGGTACTTAATGTTCGGTAAATGGCATTCTCCGGCATGTTGCCAAAGAAGTTGAAATAGACCGGGTAATGATCTCTTAAAGCAGGTTCGCTGGAAAAAGGAGACCTTCCGTTTTCAGCAAAAGGAAGGTCTGTCACCGTATAGAGTTTTTCTGCAGCCAGGATTATATAATGCTCTCCGTTAAAATCAAGCGTCCGCCGACTTAAATAGACAACCACATTGTTGTAATTGGCAATAGATATTTTATCTGCATCGGTATCTATAGTTGCCGAGTCGGAAGGAGTACTCAGGTCAAATCCTTTCCAGATCCATTTAGAATTTCCTCTCAGAACGGTAACTCCCCATACATCGTAATTGTCAAGCCGGTTATAGAGAGCCATTCTCTCTACGTCCGTTTGGATGGCTTCGCTGATATCGTTGTAAATCCGGTTTGATTTTTCACGAAAGTCGCCGGAGAGATCATCAAAAAAATCTACGCTTGCTTCGAGCGAGAGTTGAATATCTTCATCTGTAGGAATACCGTTATCGGACGTTCCTGAAATTTGAATGGCTTCAAATACAGCAAGGCCTACTAACAAAATGACCAGGATAGAAACGCAGAGATTGGTTGAATATGTAGCTAACCTGGACAAGCAGAAAAGCGTTAATTAATGTTTGCGATGGTACAGATCTGATAATTGGCTAAAGTTAATAAAACTTTGGCAGTTCAATATTAAAGGGCTATGGTGTGTCTTCAATCTCTGTAATTTCGGCGTCATTCCACATGCGCTCAATTCCATAATATTGTCGTTTTTCTTCGCTAAAGATATGAACAACAACATTTACGTAATCCAGGATAATCCACCTTCTGGCATCCATTCCCTCTTTTTTCCACACATTTTCTTCCAATTCTTCTTTTACTTTTTCGATAGCACTGTTGGCTAATGCGCGGATTTGTGTTTCCGAAGTTCCATGGCAAACGACAAAAAAATCAGTCAATGTTGTAAGTGCCCGAACATCAAGCAATTTTATATTTTTTGCTTTTTTTTCGAGAAGTCCCTCAACAATAGCATCTATTAATTTTTTAGAATCAGATGTTTTGCCCGGTGAATCTGTCTGAAAAATTGATTCGGCAATATCCGTCTTTTTGGTCATAGGCAGTTAATTTAAATTTAAGGATTCATAATCTGTGCCAATCACTAATGTTACATCCAGGTAAAAATCAGGGGATTGTTCTCTGATTACCTGATCGCGGGAAATTCCCAGTGCACTGGCTACCCTGTATGCGTTTTCCATTTGGCCGCTCCGGGAAATCACAAATGTGTCTGAGACATCAAAGTGATCATAATTTCCGGTTTCAACAACATCAAAACCGTACTCTCTAAGTCCATCTGTAAATCGTGTGGCAATTCCGGTTATTCCGCAACCATTCAATACTTCAAGCTGAATAACCTCACTGATCAGCGCCGGGTCTTCCTGAGCACGATCAGCAACAATTCTCGGGTATAAAATACGGGAAAATAAGGCAATGAGTAAGATAAAAAGTAAAACACCCAGAAACCCGATTACAGAATTAAGAAAGAGGTGCTTCGAATTTTCTTCTTTAGAGTCGTTAGCCATCAATGAGCTTAATACCAGGGTGACATCCGGTTATAAAAAGGAGAATAGAATGCTCCGCGTCCATAATAGGCCGGCCGTTGCGAAAACTGAAACGAAATACTGGCATTCGGAGATAATTGATAATCAAGTCTCGCCTGATCGATAATAATCTGTGCGCCTAAACTATTTTCGTTATTCATAAAACTATTGCCGAAGGGAGAGTGGAGGACCGAGACATCCAGCTGAGCATTAAATTTTTCATTCAAATCAAAAAACATATGATTGGTATAGGCATTGATGTTTTGCATCTGGCCGCCAAAATTGCTGAAAGACATCGAATACGAGTGGCTCATTGTCATATTCAGCATATTCATCCAGTTACCCGGGCCCGAATGCGGAGAGGTTGAAACACTGGTTGTATACTGTTCCGGTTGATAAGATAGATCTTCACGTAACTGGGCATTGGCTACAACAACAGTTATTAGAAGAATTAATATGAGAGAAGTAATGAATTTCATAATGATTATGTTTTCTAATCAAACGGTTTCTCAACACCAATAATTATACATAAATGTAAGGAGTTAGTAAATAATTATTATACAAAAAGAAGGTGCAGATTTGTGTTGGCGAATTTCCCTGTAATAACAAGGAGAAGTCTGTTTTAAAAAGAAGGAATGTGATTGAAAAAGTTGTTGTTCACTTTAAACATATTCACCTTGTCAGAGCAAGAAAAAACAGCTATATTTTCTAGCTTCCTTAAAGTTGAAAATTCAAATTCATAATCCCTACTGTTTTGAAAATGAAATTGACAGATTTCAAGTTTGAAATCGATGATTTTAATGTACCTGATGAACCAAAAGACCCAAGAGATGGCTCAAACCTGATGGTTCTTGATCGAGAAGAAGAAACCATCAAACACGAAAAATTTTCTGACATTCATAAATACCTGAACAAGGGAGATGTTGTTGTATATAATAATACAAAGGTATTTCCGGCTAAATTAAAAGGAAAAAAAGAAAAAACTGAAGCCGATATTGAAGTATTCCTTCTCAGAGAGCTGATGCCCGAGAATATGTTGTGGGATGTTTTGGTTGAGCCGGCCCGTAAAATCCGGATCGGTAACAAACTTTATTTCGGTGAAGATTTGATGGCCGAAGTTGTAGACAACACTACATCGCGGGGCCGAACGATTCGTTTCTTATATGAAGGTCCAAATGAAGATCTTTACGCTCGTCTTGATGAGATTGGCGACATGCCGTTGCCTCCGTATATCGAACGCGATCCAAAGGAAACGGATAAAGAACGTTATCAAACCATTTTTGCGAAAGAAAGAGGAGCTGTTGCCGCACCCACTGCCGGCATGCACTTTACCCCCGATCTTGTTGAAAAGCTGGAAAAGAAAGGCGTGGATTTTGTGCCGGTAACCCTTCATATCGGCTGGGGCACATTTCGCCCGGTAGAAGTGGAAGATTTGACCAAGCACCGGATGGATTCCGAGAATTATTACATATCCCAGGAAACCTCTGACAGGATTAATGAAGCTCTGTCAAGCAAAAAAAATAAAGTTTATGCGTGCGGAACTTCTGCCGTTCGGGTTATTGAAACCAGTGTAATGGCAAGCGGCATGTCTAAACCGGGAACAGGCTGGACAGATAAGTTCATTTATCCTGATTATGAGTTTAAGATTACAGAAGGATTGATTACAAATTTTCACAGACCCGAATCAACTCTGTTAATGTTGGCGGCTGCTTTTGGTGGCTTTGAGTTCATCAAAAAAGCATACAAAGAGGCCGTTGATAAAGACTATCGTTTCTTCTCGTTCGGGGATGCAATGTTGATACAATAACACGTGGAAAAGCAACAACTGGCGCTTATAATCCCCGCAGCTGGAAAAGGGGAAAGGCTGGGGGGAGAAGTTCCCAAGCCGTATATTAAAATAGCCGGAAAAACAGTCTTGGAGCATACACTTTCAAGATTCAGGGAGGTTTCCGGTTTGGGAGAGGTGATTGTTTCAACGTCGCAGGAATATGTAGGCTTAACGGAGGACATCCTCAACAATGTTTTTCCGGGTTTAAAATGCTCGGTTGTTGAAGGCGGGGCTGAGCGTCAGGACTCCATTCGAAATGCTCTTGAACAGATATCCGATAAGACAGGGCTAATTGCTGTGCACGATGCAGTCCGCCCCTTTGTAAAGAAAGAAGAAATTGAGAATTGTATTGAGGAAGCGTCAAGATCTGGCGGGGCTGTACTTGCTATTCCCGCACGAGATACGATAAAAATTGCCCGGCCAAGCCTGGAAGTTGAAGAAACACCGGACAGAAAAAAACTTTGGCAGGCACAGACGCCTCAGATTTTTTGGGCGGCTCTGCTACGGGAAGCATATCAATATGCAAAGGAACATAAAATTCTGGGATCAGATGACTCTTCTCTGGTGGAAAGAACCGGTGGAAAAGTTGTTCTTGTAGAGGGATCTTCAGAAAATTTCAAAATTACACATCCACATGATTTAAATGTAGCCCGTTATCTCATCACGCAGGGGGTGGTGTGAGTTTTCGGGTGGGCCAGGGTTTTGATGTGCACCCGTTTGAAGAAGGGCGTAAATTATTCTTGGGCGGGATTGAAATTCCTTTTTCCAAGGGGCTTAAAGGTCACTCGGATGCTGATGCATTGCTTCATGCTATTATTGATGCAATGTTGGGCGCAGCTGCGCTGGGAGATATTGGACAGCATTTTCCCGACACCGATCCCGCTTTTAAAAATGCGGATAGTACAAAGCTTCTGAAAGAATCTTATGCACGGGTTCAAGAAGAAGGCTATTCCATAATAAATGTCGATTCAACTATTGTTGCAGAAAGGCCCAAATTGAGTGCATACATTCCGGGTATACGGAATCATATCGCTGAAGCGTTGGGGTGTAATCAAAACCAAATTTCTGTGAAGGCAACTACAAACGAGAAGATGGGGTTCATCGGCAGGGAAGAAGGAATTGCAGTTCATGCCGTTGTACTTTTAGAAAAAGTGTAACATGGAGGCATACGTACAACAACTTGTTGACTGGATACAAACGCTATCTCCTGTAAGTATCTACCTGATCTTTACGCTTGTTGCATATATGGAGAATATTCTGCCGCCAATTCCGGGGGATGTACTTGTGGCTTTTGGAGGATATCTTGCTGCTGAACAGACGATTAACTTTATACCTGTTTTAATTTTCACAACCATAGCGTCCGTTTTCGGATTTATGAGTATGTATGCGGTTGGTTGGTATTTTGGAGATCGAATTGAGCAAGAACGAAGCCGTTTTTGGCTTATGAGGTTTATTGATGTAAAATATTTCGACAAGATCAACCGGTGGATGGGGCGCTGGGGGCAGGGTGTTATTCTTGCCAATCGTTTTTTAGCCGGTACACGCTCCGCAATCTCCCTTGCTTCCGGAATTACAAAGACAAGAATTTATTCAACTGTTATTAGTTCGTTTATCAGTTCTATTCTGTGGAATACCATTTTGCTTTCATTTGGATGGATTGTGCACGAGAACTGGCAAATTATTGGTCACTATTTAAATGTATATGGCTGGATAATTTTAATTTTGATATCCGTTTTGGTCATAACAAGGGTGATATATAAAAGTCTTCAAAAGAAAAAGGAAGAATCATTAAAAAAATAGCTCAGTTTTGTTGACTAATATCGGAGATGTTCTTATGTTTCAGGTCTTTCGCTTGTGGGGAAATTATGCCCTCAAGATACTGAAAGTTGGGTGAGTAAGTTTTCTTATCTGTACCCGTTGTTTTTTGAAATTTTGGATATGCCAGTGTAGCTCAGTGGTAGAGCAGCGGTTTTGTAAACCGCCGGTCGTCGGTTCAAATCCGGCCACTGGCTCTCTCTGTAAAGAGTAGAAAGAAGGGGGGATACCAAAGTGGCCAACTGGGGCAGACTGTAAATCTGTTGTCGTGAGACTTCGTAGGTTCGAATCCTGCTCCCCCCACATATATCACAATTGCGGGCGTAGCTCAATTGGTAGAGCGTCACCCTTCCAAGGTGAATGTTGCCGGTTCGAGTCCGGTCGCCCGCTCACTGAAACAAGCCGATATAGCTCAGGGGTAGAGCACTTCCATGGTAAGGAAGGGGTCGTCGGTTCAATTCCGACTATCGGCTCTTCAGATTGAACGTTCAAAAGTAAATAAAACTAATAAATAATTTTTTAACCATGGCAAAAGAGACATTTCAACGTACCAAGCCGCATGTGAATATAGGTACGATAGGTCACGTAGATCACGG